>CAZFQU010000012.1:0-34296 GCA_964521245.1 uncultured Alistipes sp.
TGACCAATAATCAAAAACCGCCCCTATTTTATGTACTATTTTGACCAATAAGCCAAAAGCTCTCAGATAGCCACCCTGATAAAAAGAGCCTGTCCTCGACTTGTTGGACAGGCTTCTTTGTTTGCCAATTTATAGAATCACCTCTGCTACTTACGCTCGCTGAGCTTTTCGTAGCCCCACTGTTCGATTGCCGGAGAACAATACTTCTCGACAACCTCGATGGTGTGGGCATCGTAGTTATAGCGATTCTTCTTAAAGCCCTTCTTCGAGCCTACATAAGCCTCCATCTTGGGGCGCACATGCTCGAAGTCGCCAAGGCGCAGCAAGCGATAAATCTCCTCGGTCTTAGCCACAGGGTCAACCTCGAAATCCTCGAAGCGCACCTCGACAAGATTTCCCTCGGGGATTAGGCTCTTATCCGACTCATACTTCTCGTAGAGGGCCTTATAGTTAAGGAGTATCTGCTCCTCGAAATCCTCGGGCATAGATTGCAGACCCGTCGAAGCAGCGGTCTTGCCAAAGAAGTTACGCGTAGATTCGAATACGGTATAGGGATTTCGCACCAGATAGACGAATTTCGCATTGGGATAGAGCTTAAGCAACTCGGCAACACGACCCGTGTGAGGAGGATTCTTCGAAAGGAAGATATCTCTCTTCTGCACGTGGAGCGATATGCGTATGAGCTTGCGAAGTGCCTCGCCAAACTCCTCAACCTCGGCAGCTGTCGCGCTCTTAAAGACCAGACAACGCTCTCTGAACTCAGCCATACGACGAGGGAAGCTAAGGAAGTGGTAGTGGCTGACGGCTGTCATATTCGACAGAGCAATCTCCTCCTCCTGCGGAATCTCGACACCCAGCTCCATCTTATCGGTAGCTCGGGTCGAGGGCATAAACCACGCAACAAGACGCTTGAAGAAAGACGCTCCCCACAGCATAACGTGGGGAAAGACGGTCTGATAGGTGGTGCAATAACCAAAACGCTCGTCGCAGCAGAAGACATCGTGCATAAAGGTTGTACCACTGCGCCAATGGCCGATAATAAAGATTGGCTCCTGCTCGCCCTTATGGGGAGCAAGCTTCTGATAGCAACGGTTGTTCTTGCAATACAGAGGCGACAGCAGACGCTGCACAAAGCGCGTTAGGCGCACCTTTGAGCGGTAGCCCTTTTCGACCTCAACACCCTTCATAACCGAGTCGAAACTTTGGCGGTCGGCACCTACGAGGGTCGAAACGGGCAGCTTTTCGAAATTAAGGATTCCCATTGTCGCTACTTTTTACAGATTACCTCGATACCACTCTTGCGACGCAGCTCGGCACAGAAACGCTCCACAGCCTCATAATGCTCCGAAGAGATACCGCACTCTGCCAAGTCGATAACGATGCTGCCACCACCATTGTTGGCAGCCTGCTCGGGACCGAGAATCATACCCACAGCCGAGGTGTAGTTGGTCACGGGGTCGATAATGATAAAGGCTCCTGTTTGACGATTCTGCGAGTAGCTATCGAAAATTACGGGAGCTGCCGTAGTGAGCGACACACAAGCAATCTCGTTGAGCGACATACCATCGGCCTGTACTTTCTCGCCCGTATTGATATCGACGCGGTGGTGGATGGTACCGATATGCGCACGCACGGTGTTGGTGGTATGCTTCAGGTAGAAGGGCTTCGAAGGCTCCATCTTCGACTCGTCCATCCACACCAACATAGCCTTGAAGTTATGGCCCACATATGGCTGGTCACAACTCCTGACGAGCATCTCGCCACGCGAGAGGTCAATCTCGTCCTCCAGAGTAATGGTCACAGATTGGGGAGCAAAAGCCTCCTCAAGCTCGCCATCGTAGGTAACAATGCTCTTAACCTTAGAACTCTTGCCCGAGGGGAGTGCCGTAACCTCATCACCCACTCTCACAACACCCGACGCAACCTTACCGCTGAAACCACGGAAATCGAGGTTGGGACGAAGCACATACTGCACAGGGAAGCGGAAGTTGTGCATATTGATATCCTGATCGATAGGTACCGACTCCAAATAGCCCAAGAGCGAGGGACCTTTATACCAAGGAGTACGATTACCCAAATCTACCACGTTGTCGCCCTCGAGAGCCGACAGAGGAATACATCTCAGGTCGGGAATCTCAAAGTCTTGAGCAGCAAGCCAGCTCTTATAATCATCGACAATCTGGTTGAATCGCTCCTCGGAGAAGCCCACCAAGTCCATCTTGTTGACTGCCAACACAAGGTGCTTTATGCCCAACAGCGAAACCAGATAGCTGTGACGGCGAGTTTGGGTTACGATACCCTGACGCGCATCGACCAGAATGATTGCGAGGTTAGCTGTCGAACCACCGGTAATCATATTGCGAGTATATTGCTCGTGACCCGGGGTATCGGCAATGATAAACTTGCGCTTATTGGTCGAGAAGTAGCGGTATGCCACATCGATAGTGATACCCTGCTCACGCTCTGCTTTCAGACCGTCGCACAGAAGGGCATAGTCGATATGGTCGCCGGCATTACCCACACGCTTACTGTCGCGCTCCAGAGCCTGAAGCTGGTCCTCATACAGACGCTTACTATCGAACAGCAGGCGACCAATCAGTGTCGATTTACCATCATCGACCGAGCCTGCCGTAAGAAGGCGTAAAAGGTCTTTACGCTCGTCTTGTTCCAAAAATTCCTCTATACTTAATGCTGCCATAATTTTCGTTTTTAGAAGTAACCCTCACGTTTTTTCTGCTCCATACTACCCTCCTGATCGAAGTCGATAACACGCGTAGTACGCTCCGACTTGGTGGTAGTCATCATCTCCTCAACAATCTTCTCGATGGTGTCTGCCTCGCTCTCGACAGCTCCGGTCAGGGGGTAGCAGCCCAACGTACGGAAACGAACCATACGCATCTGGGCGCGACGACGCATCTCCTCGGGCATACGCTCATCATCGACCAAAATCAGATTGCCATCGGTCTCAACCACAGGACGCTCCTTGGCGTAGTAGAGCGGAACAATAGGAATCTGCTCCTGACGTATATACTGCCAAATATCAAGCTCGGTCCAGTTCGAGAGGGGGAAAACACGGATGCTCTCGCCCTGATTGATACGGGTGTTATAGATATCCCACAACTCGGGACGCTGGTTCTTGGGGTCCCACTGCTGATGGCTGTTGCGGAACGAGAAGATACGCTCCTTGGCGCGGCTCTTCTCCTCGTCGCGGCGTGCGCCACCAAAAGCGGCATCGAAACCATGTTTGGAAAGGGCTGCCAGCAGAGCCTGAGTCTTCATCAGGTCGGTGTGGACCTTACTACCATGGGTGAAGGGACCCACGCCCGCCTCATAAGCCTCTTTGTTATACTCCACGATAAGATCCCAACCGTGTTGCTTAGCATAGCTGTCACGGAAATCGATCATCTCGCGGAACTTCCACTTAGAATCGATATGCATTAGGGGGAAGGGTACTTTTCCCGGGGCAAACGCCTTCTCTGCAAGGCGTACCATAACCGAAGAGTCCTTACCAATGGAGTAGAGCATAACCGGGTTGCTGAACTCGGCTGCCACCTCGCGTATGATATGAATCGACTCTGCCTCAAGAGCCTTCAAATGGCTTAAATTGTAAGATGACATATTATGTTTGTTTTTGTTATTTTCTTATTCTCGACTCGATTTTTTGGATTATCATATCGACAGCCTCGTCAACCGATATGTTGGTGGTGTCAATCTCGAGTGTGGGGTTGAGCGGAGCCTCAAAGGGTGCCGAGATTCCCGTAAAGTTCTTTATCTCGCCACGACGAGCCTTGGCATACAAGCCCTTCACGTCTCTGCGCTCGCACTCCTCAAGGGGAGTCGAAATCCACACCTCGCACAAATCTTCTTCCGAGATTATGCTGTGGGCAAGTTCTCTGAGGTCGTTTGTGGGCGAGACGAATGCCGCAAGGGTTATGATGCCTGTATGGGTGAAGAGCTTACATACCTCGGCTATGCGACGTATGTTCTCAACCCTATCGCGCTCGGAAAATCCCAAATCGGAATTTATGCCACAGCGGATATTATCACCATCGAGCAGGCGGCACAGATAACCCTCGGAGGAGAGTCTGCGCTCAAGAGCTACCGCCACGGTACTCTTGCCCGAGCCAGAAAGACCCGTAAACCAGATGGTCAGACCACGCTGCGAGAGTTGCGACTCTTTCTGCTCGCGCGACTCCATCCTCTCGAATATCGGATGTATATTGTTACTCATAATTCTACTATTTTAGCATCTATCCCCAACTTAAAACTTCCAGAACAAGGGAATGAACGTCATCGAAATTACGAACGATATGATGTTGAGGGGCAGACCTATTCTAACAAAATCGCGGAACTTATAGTTACCGATACCCTGCACAATCATATTGGTCTGGTAGCCGATGGGCGAGGAGAAACTTGCCGACGCTGCCATACAGATTGTCACAAAGAAGGGCATAGGATTGACGTTGAGCTGGGTAGCTGCCGACATTGCAATCGGAAAGGCAAAGGCAGCGGCAGCATTGTTCGTGATAAGTTCGGTGATGATATTGGTGGTAATCCAAAGTATTGCCAACACCACATAGGGACCCACATCACCCGAGATATCGATAAGCATACCTGCAACCCAATCGGCAAGTCCCGACTTGGTCATTGCTCGGCTGATTGAGAGGGCGCAGGCAATGGTAATGAGTATATCCCACGAAATGAACTTTGTATATTTCTTCGGCGGGAATATGTTGAAGAATGCCATGATGACCGTTACCACACACGCCCAGAAGAACATATCGGAGTTGATGCCGGGCAGCAGCCACTTCATAAAGGGGGTATGACCAAATGTGGCACCTGCAATCATCACAACAAGCAGGAAGAGCGAGAACCATTTTTTCCACGCCGGAGCTTTCGGGGTGTAGTCAGAATCGTTACTCAGGATAAGGAAGACTCTCGAGTCGCCCCACATCGGTATAAAGTTCTCGTCGGCAGAGAGTACCAGCGTGTCGCCCTCGCGATAGACGTAGCCACCAAGGTCGCTGACAACCTCACCACCACGACGAATCTGGATGATATCTGCGCTGTAATGGCTCTTAAAATCGAACTCCGCACAATCCTTGTTGATACCCGGGAAACGGGGACCGAGTACCGCCTCAACAATGTGGTGGCGGTCGCGAGCCACAACACCCTCGTCGTCCATACCCTCGTCGCCGGGCAGACGCTTATCTCCGAAAAGAACTATGTAGAGGATACCTACCACGGCGATTATACCTCCAACCTTACCCAACTCAAACATCGTGAATCCATCGAATCCGGCATCGAGCATCATACCGTGTACGACAAGGTTGGTAGATGTTCCGATAAGTGTACAGATACCTCCCAAGATTGCGGCGTAGGAGAGCGGTATGAGGAATTTTTTGAGAGGGAGTCCTACCCTCTTTGCCCACGCCTTAACGTGAGGGATGAAGATAACGACAATCGGGGTGTTGTTCAAAAATGCCGAGATTGCTGCTACGGTGGTCATTATGTAGGCATAGCCCTTACGCACCGTACTGTTCTCTTTCGAGGGGAAGAGTCTGACCATCAAGTGTCCCAAACAATCGCTTCGTCTAATACCCTCGCTGACCAAAAACAGCAGACCTACGGTAATCATACCCTTATTCGAGAAGCCGGCCAAAACCTCCGCGGGCGTAAGAATACCACACACCATAAAGAGTGATACCATCGAAAAGAGCAACATTCCGGGACGCATAATATCCTTAATCAACAAGGCGACCATACCTATAATTGCCGCCAGAACGATGTATATCTGCAATGAGTTCTCCATCATTAACCAAATAAAAAATTAACTACCTCTTTCGAATCAAACAAAATAGCGCGTAAAGATAGTAAAAAATTCTTAAATATTCCGCGTTTATTTATAAAATAAACCCTTTTGTGGACACATGGTTGAATATTGGCACAAAATTTACCACCACAAGCAACTTTTCGGTCTCTACACAAACCGCCTAATTCAAAGTCTGTGACAAAGACTCTGTAAGAAAATGCCCTGATGCCCTGCAATAAATCGCAAACAGCGATTGTGATTCCTGAATTGTTTTGTATCTTTGCACGATAATATGCCTTTGCGAAAGTTAAGTATATGAAGTTTGAACTCTCACACAAAGACCCCCAAAGTAAGGCTCGCGCCGCAACAATCACCACCGACCACGGAGTGATTCACACCCCGATATTTATGCCCGTAGGTACGGCTGCCGCCGTGAAGGGTATATTCCACCGCGACGTGAAAAACGAGGCCGGTGCCGAGATTATACTCGCCAACACATATCACCTCTATTTGCGACCCGGTATGGATATCATAGAGCGAGCAGGCGGAGTACACCGTTTCTCGACGTGGGATGGTCCGATGCTTACCGACAGCGGAGGTTTTCAGGTCTTCTCGTTAGCGGCTTGCCGTAAGCTCAAGGAGGAGGGATGTCACTTCCGCAGCCATATCGACGGCTCGAAGCACCTATTCACTCCCGAGAGCGTCATCGACACCGAGCGCACGATAGGTGCCGATATAATGATGGCATTCGACGAGTGTCCCCCGGGCGATGCTCCTAGAGAGTATGCCGCAAAGTCGTTGGCTCTGACCGAGCGTTGGCTCGAGCGTTGTTTCAATCGCTACCACCAGACACAGCCCAAATACGGACACTATCAGTCGCTCTTCCCGATAGTTCAAGGTTGTACCTATCCCGACCTCAGAGCTAAGGCTGCTGAAGGCGTAAAGCAATATGATGCAGATGGTTATGCAATCGGAGGTCTTGCCGTTGGCGAGCCTACGGATGTGATGTACGAGATGATTCAGGTGGTAAATGCCATACTACCCGAGGATAAACCTCGTTACCTTATGGGAGTAGGTACGCCGTGGAATATTTTGGAGGCCATCGAGCGTGGAGTCGATATGTTCGACTGCGTGATGCCCACCCGCAATGGTCGCAATGGTCATCTCTTCACATGGGAGGGCACGATAAATATCCGCAACAAGAAGTGGGAGGACGATTTCTCGCCCATAGATGCAGACAGCCCCGCCTTTGTTGACCGCATCTACTCGAAGGCATATCTGCACCACCTTGCCGTATGTGGCGAGATGATGGCTGCACAGATAGCCTCGCTGCACAACATAGCCTTCTACTTACGACTGGTGAGGGCTGCCCGCGAGCATATTATCGCCGGCGATTTCAAGCAGTGGAAAGATGCTGCCGTAGAGAAGCTCGCACGCCGACTTTAGGCTTTAAGAATTAAATGGTTTGTTATTAGATAAAGATTGAAGATGGGAAAACTCAAGTGGCCCGGATTTAAGATTCTTGACCGATATATATTCCGCAAGTTCCTCGGAACATATTTCTTCGCTATTGCGATGATTATCATCATTGTAGTAGTGTTCGACTATGTTGAAAAAGTCGATGACTTCACCGAGCTTAAAGCTCCGATGAAGGCGGTGATTTTCGACTACTATTTGAACTTTGTCCCCTTCTTCATAAACCAATTCAGCGGACTATTCACCTTCATTGCCTGTATCTTCTTCACCTCGAAGTTGGCATACCAAACCGAGATTACGGCAATGCTGTCGGGTGGCATGAGTTTCAAGCGACTGATGTGGCCCTACTTCCTCGGCGCGCTCACCATCTCGATACTCTCGCTCATACTGAGTCTGTGGCTCATACCCTACACCCAGCGAACGCTTGTCGATTTTGAGCTTAAGTATCGAAAAAAGCAACAGAACATACAATTCGATAAACATATCTATCGACAAATTGAGCCGGGAACATTTGCCTACGTACGCGACTTCTCGAAAAACACATCTCAGGCACGTTTCTTCTCGCTCGAACACTATGAAGATGGAGCAATCGTATCGTCGATTGAGGCTGCCGATGTCAAGTTCGACCCCGAGACTCGTCGCTGGAGTGCCTCGCGATACACTCAACGAGTGAGAGATTCGTTAGGTGTTGAGAGTTTCACCCAGCACCGCAACTTGGACACACTCATAAAGTTGGATATCAACGAGTTGGGACGTATTCCAGAGCTTATCAAAACGATGACCATAACCGAACTTAACGAGTTTTTGGACCAACAACGACGGAAGGGTTCCGACTCGATAAAGATTATCGAAGTTGAGCAGCAGGCACGATTTGCCTACCCCATAGCCACCTTCATTCTGACCCTTATCGGAGTCTCCCTGTCGTCGCGTAAGGTCAGGGGCGGAACAGGTCTGCACATCGGTATAGGTATTGCTCTGTGTTTCAGCTACATTCTGTTCAACCGCTTCTTCGAGGAGTTTGCAAAGGGTGGAGCATTGCCACCCGGGCTTGCTGTGTGGATTCCCAACGCAATATTCCTATGTATAGCCATTTATCTCTATCGTAAAGCACCGAAGTAACCAAATGACAACCTTAGAAAAGATATCAGACAAGGTACTCCACGACCAAAGAATAACTCCCGAAGAGGCTCTTGTGTTGTGGAACGAGGCTCCGCTATGGCTTATGGCTAAGTTGGCAATGGAGGTTAGATTCCGCAAAAACGGCAGAAAACTCTACTACAATCGCAACTTCCACATCGAGCCTACGAATCGTTGTGTTTTCAACTGTCGTTTCTGCTCGTATCGCCGCCCCGCCGACAGCCCGGAGATGTGGGACTACTCGATGGATGAGGTTTTGAATATCGCGCGAAGTAGAGCCGACAAGCAACTTACGGAGGTGCATATCGTGGGTGGAGTACACCCCGACCACGGTTTGGAGTACTACTGCGAGATGATTCGCCGAGTGAAGGAGGTGCTACCCGAAGTTGCCGTCAAGGCCTTTACGGCAATAGAACTGAGCTATATGATTCAGAAGGCGGGACTCACAGTAAAAGAGGGTCTAAGGATGCTTATCGATGCCGGAATGGATGCCATACCGGGTGGTGGAGCAGAGATTTTCGACGAGCAGATTCGCGCCCAGATATGTCCGGAGAAGGGTTCGACCCAAGAGTGGTTTGATGTTCACCGCACGGCTCACGAGTTGGGACTGCACACCAATTCTACGATTCTCTACGGTCACGTCGAGAGCATAGAGCATCGCATCGACCATCTGGAGCGTCTGCGCACACTCCAAGACCAGACCCACGGTTTGGATGCCTTCATCCCCCTGAAGTATCGCAATTTTGGCAACTCCATGTCCGATTTGGGCGAGGTGAGCATAACCGAAGATTTGAGAATGTTGGCTCTGAGTCGCATCTATTTGGATAACATCCCCCACATCAAGGCATATTGGGTGATGTATGGTAAGACCACCACGGAGCTTGCTCTGGGCTTTGGAGCTGATGATGTTGACGGCACAATCGACGACTCGACAAAGATATACTCGATGGCAGGAGCCGACGAACAAAAGCCCCGAATGAGCATTGAGGAGATTAACAACATGGCTCGCAGAGCAGGTCTCGAGGCTGTTGAACGCGACACCTTCTACAACGAAATAAGAAGAGATTAACCCTCGCCGAAATAGAAAATTTCAAGATATGGATAAGAAACAACCCAAAACAAAATCTGAAAATAGAGTGTGGCAATGGCTCAAGCAGCACCGGTTTGTCCTCAACGTGTTGGCTATCGGAATTATTCTGCTCGGCATGGCACTTTTGGCACACTTTGCAATGCATGTCTTCACGCGCCACAATGCCCGCAGGGTGGTACCCCAATTTACGGGTGTGAAGATTGAAGAAGCTGTGCGCATGGCAAAAGAGAACGACCTCGAAATAATAGTCAGCGACTCGCTCTATGTTGTTGCCTATGAGGGTGGTGTGGTCTTAGATCAGCTGCCTGCCGACGGGGTGGAGGTAAAGCCCGGCAGAAAGGTCTATCTGACAATCAACTCGCGCGCCGAGAAGATGGTACCCCTGCCCTATGTAGCAGGTCGCTCGTTGCGTCAAGCAAAGAACATGCTTGAGATAGCCGGCTTGGAGATATCGGAGCTTATCTATCGCTCGGATATGGCAACAAACTATATTCTCGAGCAGCGATACAACGGCAACCTTATCAACAAAAATAGCAAAATAATGGCTAAGGCCGGCTCGGGTGTTACGCTCTATGTAGGAGTGGCTGGCGGATATGGTGTGGCTGTTATCCCCAAGCTGGCAGGTCTGACCCTGCGCGAAGCCAAGGGTCGTATCTGGGAGAGTGGCTTCAATGTGGGCGAGATAAAGTTCGATAAGGGCATTAACCTGCTCAATCAAAAAGATGCAAGAGTCTATAAGCAGGAGCCTGCTGTGAGTCGCTCGTATCAGCTCGGCACCAAGATTAACATCTACCTTTCACTTGACAATAAGCTCACAAAGAATGCAGCCGCTGAAGCCGAAAAGATAGCACGTGCTGCTGCCGACTCACTCAAGGAGCGAGAGCAAGCCCTTGCCGACTCTATAAATATGGCGAAAATCGAGCAGGCGGCACGCGAAGATGCCGAGGATAACGGTCTGGCGGAGGAGGAGTCCGACGAAGAGGGATTTTTTGAATAGCAACAGGAGTGTATCACACCCATTACGGAGCAGTATTGTGCTACACTAAACACTTACTACACAAGGTTTTATGAGCGAAAATTATAAGGAGCCATTGCTTGACGACAACACTGAGGGCGAAGAGGAGCAAGAGCTATTCGAACACTTTTCGGTTACGGTCGATAAGGGGCAGAGTATGCTACGACTCGACAAATATCTCACCTGTCGCATGGAGGGATGTTCGCGCAACCGCATACAGACGGCTGCCGACTGTGGCAATATCATAGTCAACGGCAAACCCCAGAAGTCGAGCTACAAGGTCAAGCCTCTGGATAAGATTTCGATTCTGATGCCTTATCCCCCCAAGGAGACTGAGATTACCCCCCAGAACATCCCCTTGGATATTGTCTATGAGGATGAGGATTTGCTGCTGGTGAACAAAAAGGCGGGTATGGTTGTCCACCCCGGACACGGCAACTGGGATGGTACGCTTGTCAACGCGCTGACCTATCACCTGCAAAATTTGCCGATGTTCAAGGAGGGAGATACCCGCGCCGGACTCGTACACCGCATCGACAAGAACACCTCGGGTCTGCTTGTTGTGGCAAAGAACGAGCGTTCGCACGCACGTTTGGCAAAGCAATTCTTCGACCACACCACCTCGCGTCGCTATGTGGCGTTGGTGTGGGGTAACTTCGAGGAGGACGAGGGTACAATCACCGGAAATATTGGTCGCTCACCCAAGGAGCGTATGCAGATGTATGTCTTTGCCGACGGTTCGGATGGCAAGCACGCCGTAACTCACTATCGTGTGCTGCGACGCTACGGATATGTGACACTTGTGGAGTGTCGTCTTGAAACGGGTCGCACACACCAGATACGCGTACATATGCAGTATATAGGTCACCCGCTATTCAACGACGAACGCTATGGTGGCGACCGCATACTCAAGGGTACGACCTTCACCAAATATAAGCAGTTCATAGAAAACTGTTTCGAACTTATGCCTCGACACGCACTGCACGCTCGCTCGTTGGGCTTCGTTCACCCCACAACGGGCGAGAATATGCACTTCGAGAGCGACCTGCCGACCGACTTTCAGGAGATACTGCGCAAGTGGGATACCTACTGCTCGGCAAATACGAGTGCCATTGACGAGGTAATAAACAGTCAAGAGTAGCGTATGGCATTTCTTCCGACAACAGCAAAAGAGGTCAAAGCTCTGGGATGGGACTACTTGGATGTAATCCTCTTCACGGGCGATGCCTATATTGACCACCCTGCCTTTGGTGCTGCCGTGGTGGGCAGACTCCTCGAGGCTGAGGGCTATCGTGTGGCAATCGTGCCTCAGCCCAATTGGAGGGATGACCTCAGAGATTTTACGAAGTTGGGCGCACCACGTCTCTTCTTCGGTGTGTCGGCAGGAGCTATGGACTCAATGGTCAACCACTACACAGCAAACCTGCGTCTGCGTAGCAATGATGCCTACACCCCGGGAGGCAAGGCAGGCTTCCGTCCCGACCGTACGGTTGAGACCTACACCAAGATTCTCAAACGACTATATCCACACACACCCGTTGTCATTGGAGGTATAGAATCGTCACTCAGGCGACTGACCCACTACGACTATTGGAGCAACTCACTCAAACCTTCGATTCTCATCGACAGTGGTGCCGACCTGCTTATTTATGGTATGGGCGAAGGTGTGGTTCAAGAGGTGGCAAAGGCTATGCGTAACGGCTACAACTCAAAACTCCTACGCAAAATAAACCAAGTGGCATACGTTGCCGACAGAGAGTATGTCGATAGATTGCCCAAGGAGCAGACCATACGCTTAGCATCTTATGAGGAGTGCTGCCAAAAGATGGAGAGTTTTTCTAAAAACTTCACAATCATTGAGACGCAGAGCAACCTGCTTAAAATGGAGAGCCACATAGTTGAGGCAGTGGGCGAGAGGTTTGTGGTGGTCAATCCGCCACGTCTGACCCTCTCGACCGAGGAACTCGACCACTCGTTCGACCTGCCATACGAGCGCGCACCGCACCCACGCTACCGAGGCAAGGGCGATATCCCCGCATGGGAGATGATTAAGTTCTCGGTCAACATCCATCGCGGTTGTTTTGGAGGTTGCTCCTTCTGCACCATATCGGCACATCAGGGAAAGTTTGTCCACTCGCGTAGCGAGAAGTCTATCCTCGCAGAGGTGGAGAAGGTGACCCAAATGGAGGGCTTCAAGGGCTATCTCTCGGATGTGGGTGGCCCCTCGGCAAATATGTATCGTATTGGGGGCAAAAACAAGGAGCTGTGCGAGAAGTGTCGCCGTCCGTCGTGCCTGCACCCAAAGATGTGTCCGAACCTCGGTAACGACCACTCTCACATTCTCGACCTCTACCGCAAGGTAAGAGCCATAAAGGGCATAAAGAAGGCATTTATCGGCAGTGGCATACGCTACGATTTATTTGACCACAGCCAATACTTCGAGGAGGTGGTTAAACACCACACCTCAGGCAGACTGAAAGTGGCTCCGGAGCATACCGAAGATAGAGTCTTGAACCTTATGCGCAAGCCCTCTTTCACCCTCTTCGAGGAGTTGAACCAGCGTTTTAGAACCACTTGCCGAAGAGAGGGTCTTAATTATCAGCTCATACCATACTTTATCTCTTCGCACCCCGGATGCGAAGAGAGTGATATGAAGGCTCTTTCGGGCAAGGTTTTGGGCAAACTGAACTTCACCCTTGAGCAGGTGCAGGACCTCACACCTACACCTATGACCCTATCGTCGGTGATGTTCTACACCGAACATAATCCCTATAGCGGAGAGAGGGTCTTTGTCGCCAAATCGCAAGAGGAAAAGCGTCGCCAGAAGAGTTGGTTCTTCAAGCAGGAGCAGAGAGAACCCAAAGCACAACGAACACCCTGCACCAACCGAAGAGAACGCAAGAAGAGATAAACCTAAAAAACAGCATATCTATCATGAGAAACTTTGTATATAATATTCCGACAAAGGTCTATTTTGGAGAGAATCAACTCTGCCACCTGAGCCAAGAACTTAAGAAATATGGAAAGCGAGTTCTGCTGACCTATGGCGGTGGCTCGATTAAGCGTTCGGGACTCTACGATGCCGTTGTTGCCCAGATTCGTGAGGCAGGAATGGAGTGGTTTGAACTTTCGGGCATCGAGCCTAATCCGCGTATCGACTCCGTACGACGCGGTGCCCAAATGTGCAAGGAGCATAATATCGATGTGTTGCTCGCCGTAGGTGGCGGCTCAACAATCGACGCTACAAAGTTTATGGCTGCCGGAGCGTGTGTCGATCACGACCCATGGGACTTCTTGAACTCTAAGCGCGCCCCCATCACCGAGGCTCTGCCCATAATCACCGTGCTGACCCTATCGGCTACCGGCTCGGAGATGGACTCGGGAGGCGTGATAAGCAACCCCGAAACACTCGATAAGATTGGTCGTATGGCAGAGCCTATGTTGCCTAAAGTCTCGTTCCTTGACCCCACGGTAACCTACACCGTAAGCCCCTATCAGACAGCTTGTGGCTCGGTGGATATTATGTCGCATATTATGGAGGTCTATTTCAATATGAATCCCGACCTCTATATGCTCGACTGCTTTATGGAGGGTATGCTCAAGACCGTTATTAAGTATGCCCCCATCGCACTCCGCGAGCCTGAGAATTATGAGGCACGTGCCAACCTGATGTGGACCTCGTCGTGGGCCATCAACGGCTTTATCAATGGTAGCCGCCGCAAGGCTTGGAGCTGCCACCCTATGGAGCATGAACTCTCGGCAATCTACGATATTACCCACGGTCTGGGTCTGGCACTGCTCACCCCACGCTGGATGGAGTATTGCCTCGATGAGAGCAACGTGCAGAGATATGTGCAGTTTGCCGTAAATGTCTTTGGTGTTGACCCCAATCAGGAGCCTATGGCAATCGCAAAGGAGGGTATCAAACTTCTTTCGGAGTTCTTCTTCCAGACACTTGGACTGAAGAGTTCCTTTACAGAGGTTGGTATCAAGCGCGAGGACTTCGCAACAATGGCACGCAAGGCTTGTGGCGGCGACACACTCCATGGCTTTAAGCCCCTGAACCAGAAAGACATAGAGAATATATTCGAGATGTGTATGTAATACATCGGAATCGATTGGGTGTATCGTAAAAAGGGCGTGAATGGCTGTACGTTTGTACTATCATCCATTCACGCCTAATATTTTGCGACGAATCAACGGTCAGCAGCGAGGGATGTGCAGAATTTACCGCATGCAAATCGGAAAATTGCGACGACTCAACCTCCCAAAGCGAGAGGTATTTTTTGATTTTAGAGGAGCAGATTTGGCGCATCGTAATAAGAAACCCGGGTGGGTAGTACTTAGATGTACGTCCCACTCGGGTTTTGTTTAGGATGTGGCAAATATGCCCTATAAAATCGAAAAATTAGTAGAAGGTTCCTCGCGGCGCAAATATAGCATATCCGAAATTGAACATCAGATACATATTGTCCCAAGAGTCGAGTTCGTACTTGGTTAGAGAGAGACTTACGGGACCAAGAGTGGTGTGGTAGATGAGTGATGCCTCGCTGATATAGTGTAGTGAGTTGTTGACCATCTCACGGTCGCGATACATAGTGTAGAAACCGGCACGCAACATAAAGGAGTCGGTGAATCGGAATGTAGGAATAATGCCTCCTGCCACATAACGCTTGGCATGGAAATCGGGCATATAGACCATATTGGAGTGGGGTATGGGCTGATATGCGGGCAGAATCATCTCGGTAGCCTTGACGGAGCTGAAATCGGGTTGCGTGGTCATCACACCATCGATATTAAAGCCGAATGTGAACCATTTGGCAATGCTCCAATATTGGTTCCACTTGAATCTTGCTCCCACCCATTTTCTGACCTCGTTAGAGGCAAACTTGCTTGTGTAGTAGGGGGCATATTTGTCGCGTCCCCACACGCCAATAGCCGAAACAGAGAGGTCCATACCGCGAGTAGGGAAGAGTGGCTTATCAAGGGTATTGCGCGCAATCTCCGCCTTACCCGCAACATAGGAAAAGCGCGTGAGGTCGTCGCTAACGCTCTGGGATACTATGGGCAGGTCGGGCTGATAGCGGAAGGTTATCTTTCCGCCATTCATCTTGAGCGAAAAGAGCGAGCGACGCTTGATAGGTCCGCCTATGGAGAGTGAGCCAAACAGCTCGTTACGACGCACAGACTCCACATTTGTAGCCTCTGTCAGGTCGCCGAAAGTGCCGTGCGAGAGGTTTTTGTAGGAGAAATTGAAACTTGCATCGATAAAGAGAGGAACCCACCAAAACAGGTCGGTTCTGCCACCAAGCGAACCCGAAGAATAGACAGGGCCCACATAGAGGTCGCCAAAGAAGGTTTGAGCCACACGATTGATGAGCTGGTAGCGCAAACCGATATAGGCTTGGTTGAAGGGAGTGGATGATATATTACCACCAATCTGAGCCTTAAAACTCGGCTTATAGTTCAACCCCATAGAGATAGCATAGCGGTCGGTTGTGGGGTTATAGGTCATCTCGGGAAACTCGGTAGAGAAGTCGCCACTACCTACAATGGAGTAGAGGTTATCGGCAAACTCACCGAATGTAAGCTCAAGCTCGCTACCGCGCCTGAGGCTGTGGAAGCCCTCATCAACGCCCAAAAAGTCGCGGGCATACGCCTTTTTTGCGTTGTTCACGCCCGAGAAAGTGTAGTGGTCGAGGATTATATCGGGGCAAGAGAGACGAAACTCCTCGCGTCGCTGTGCAAGGCTTTGGGGCGAAACCACAGTCGAGATATGAGAGCGAATCTGAGGCATTGCAGCCATAGCATCGGCATATCCCATATCGATAATTTCGCGTGCCTTGTTGAAGTCGAACATACTATGGGGCACTGCTCGGCGGATGGTGACGCTACGACCCTCGGGCATATCATACTCGCTCTTGTTCATCAAAAAACTCATACCCTGCTCGATAAGACCGCTCTTCTCGTCGAGCATTTTATTACCTTCAGTACATATTGCACCTATCAAAAGCTGAGGGTTGAACTCCTCGTCGAGGCACTGCCACGGATAGTTGTTGAAAACCCCACCATCATAAAGGAGCATAGAGTCCTTCTTTATGGGCGGGAATGCCAACGGTATGGACATAGAACTGCGCACAGCAAGCGGCAAATTACCCGACGAAAAGACCACCTCGCGGCGAGCCTTCATATCGGTAGCCACACATCTGAAGGGTACGAAAAGTTGGTCGAAATCGCCCCCACAACCGGTTGTAGCAGGGGTCAGAAGCTCGGTAAGAGCCATATCAATCTGGGTGGATGATATGAGTCCGACGGGGACTTGCAAAATGCGTCGTCCGTCCTTATTTTTGAATCCTATGTGGACAGAAATGGCAGGTGGCACATTGCCTATCTCACGGTAGTAGTATTTGTGTTTGGGGTCGATACGCCCCGATACCCATCGCTGCACATTACCCGAGAGAGCCAACTGCTCAATCTCGTCGGGAGAGTAGCCGGCAGCATAGAGCGAACCGACGATTGCTCCCATCGAAGTTCCGCTGATGTAGTCGATAGGCACGCCCTCCTGCTCCAATGCTTTAAGCACGCCTATATGGTACAGACCTTTGGCCCCTCCTCCACTAAGAACAACACCCACACCCGAACCAGAGGTGGGGAGTTCGGCTCCTTGACGGGCAGCCCAAAGAGGTGATATGAGCAAGAGTAAAACCGCCATAGCCACAACTTTTTTTAGTTTAAGGCTCGTAAAGTTGGAAATAATATGGAAATAAATTCTGTACACGCTCTGAAGTAATCTACATTTTTTGTAACTTTGTCGGCGTTATGTACCCATACCACAAGTCTTGGGACCGTAACACGATGCAAAGATATATAAAAATTCTAACTATATGATTGAAAAAATTCAGGAGCTGTTGGCACGTGTTGAGGCTTTTCAGCCCGCAACAGCAGCAGATATTGAGAGTTTCAGAATCAAGATTCTGGGCAAAAAGGGCGAACTTACAGCCCTTATGGAGGAGTTTAAGGGTGTTGCACCCGAATTAAAGCGCGAGTTGGGTCAGAAGCTCAACCACCTGAAGAGTGTCGCTTTGGAGCGCATAAACAGCCTTAAAGAACAGATTCAGGAGCAGTCGGCAGCCTCGGCAAGCGAGATTGGCGATATGAGCCGTCCGGGTTCTGCCGAGCAGCTTGGCTCGCGCCACCCCATATCGCTTGTCAAGAATCAGATTGTGGAGATTTTCTCGCGCTTGGGTTACACCGTTGCCGAGGGTCCCGAGATTGAGGACGATTGGCACGTATTCTCGGCTCTTAACTTCCCCGCCGAGCATCCGGCACGCGATATGCAGGATACGTTCTTCATCTCGCGCAATCCCGATATCCTATTGCGCACGCACACCTCGTCGATTCAGGTACGCACGATGGAGCATCAAAGGCCTCCCATTCGTGTAATATGTCCGGGTAGGGTGTTCCGCAACGAGGCTATATCGTATCGCGCACACTGCATTTTCCACCAGATTGAGGGTCTTTACATTGACAAGGGTGTTTCGTTTGCCGATATGAAGCAGTCGTTGCTCTACTTCGCAAAGGAGCTGTTTGGCGAGGAGGCAACAATCCGTATGCGCCCCTCGTACTTCCCCTTCACCGAGCCTTCGGCAGAGGTCGATGTGTCGTGCAATCTCTGTGGTGGTAAGGGTTGCAACGTCTGCAAAGGAACGGGCTGGCTCGAGATTATGGGTTGCGGAATGGTTGACCCCAACGTACTTGAGGCAAACGGTATCGACTCGAAAGAGTATTCGGGATTCGCCTTTGGTATGGGTGTTGAACGTATTGCGATGTTGAAGTACGGAGTCAAGGATTTGCGTCTCTACTTCGAGAACGATGTGCGCTTCCTGCACCAATTCGACTCGGCACTTTAACCTTTTTGCATTGGGATAACACTAATATTGGTGTATTTGAAGTATGTCTAAGCGGTGGATAACGGCACTTATCGTTCTGCTCTTCACGATAGGTTTTGTGAGGGGCAGAGGTGTTGTTGTCCACAGCCAATGGCAGGCAGATACCATCAGAGGCAGAGGAGGCGATACAATAGAACTTACGCCCACGAACCTCTATATCGAGGCGATAAAGCATCTGACAATACGGAGAGATTCGACAGCTGCCGAGCTGTTGTTAAGCCAAGCCCTTGAGTTGGATTCTGCATATTCGCCGGCTCAGCATAGGCTTGCCGAGATTATCATTGCCAAAGGGGAGCAGGAACGCTACCCCTCGGCTCTCGATTTGAGTCGCAGAGCATATCTGAAAGATACTACCCACAAGCATTACTTGATGGGGTATATTCGCGCGTTGGTAAACAACGACCTCTTCAGTGAGGCTCTCGATGCTCAACGCAAACTCACAAAGATTGACCCTCACAACATCGACAACTATCGACTTCAAGCAATATTGGAGCGAGAGGCGGGTGAAGACAGTTTGGCTGTTGCCATACTCGACTCGGCAAAGGTGCTATTTGGAGCATATCCCGAGTTGGAGAGAATGAAGCACACCATGCTCCTCTCGATGGGACACAGCCAGAGGGTTATTGCCGAGTGTCGGAGAGCAATTGGAGAGTCCCCGCACGAGGCTAAAAACTATCTATATTTGGGCGAGGTATATGCCATGCTCAGACAAGACTCACTCGCCACTCTATGCTATAAAAAGGCGATGGAGATGGAGGAAAACAATCTGGAGGTGCTGACCTTGGCGGGCGACTACTTTATCAACTCGGCAAATGTGGAGGATTACATGTCTGCCTCGCGACTCATATTTGCCCACCCCGATATGCCTCTGGAGCAGAAGTGTAGGATATACTCGGCACTGGTCAGTAACGAGCCTATATATCGAACCTATCACTTGCAGATATGGTCGCTGGCTCGCACCCTAAATCAATACTACCCAAATAGTCCCGAAGTGGTAGATATTTACACCTCTTATCTCATCCACTCGGGGGATATTGAAGGTGCGCTTGCACACTATCATCAACATTTCGGCGACTCTCCGCACGTTCTGAACTATTTTCTGGCAGCCTCGGAAATTGAGGTTTATTTGGAGCGTTATGACCAAGCTATATCAACCCTCGACAGGGCCTTGCCCCTGTTTGACAATCAGAGGTGTGAACTGCTACTCAGAAAGGGGCATATAAAGACTCTTCAAGATAGGTACGAGGAAGCTTTGGAGTGTTATGACCAAGCCTTCGATGTGGCGCAAACCGATTCGCTAAGAAGTATCGCCTGCAGTTTTAAGGGAGACCTGCATCAAGTGATGGCGCAAGGTGGGCTAAAATCGGTTGACGAATCGTATAGTCTGCGCGATAACGGCTCAGGAAAGGGTAAGTGGAAACGACACACAAGAGAGTGTTACAAATCATACGACCAAGCTCTCAAATATAATCCCGACAATGCTTCGGTGTTGAATAATTATGCCTACTTCCTATCGCTCGAGGAGCGCGACTTGGAGCGTGCGCTCACCATGGCAACACGTGCAACAGCCCTCGCAGCAGACAATGCAACATATCTCGATACGCACGCTTGGGTACTCTACAAGTTGGGACGATATGACGAGGCTAAGAAGATTCTTCAACGCGCACTATCGATTGTCGAGCAACCAAGCTATGATATGCAACTGCACTATGGGGATATATTGGAAGCTTTGGGCGAGAAGTTTATGGCAGAGGTTTATTGGAAACGTGCTTTGGAGAATGGTGCAGATCCAAAAACCATTGAGTGGCGAATTGAGAGAATAAAGGGTAAAACTACTACAAAATGATAAGACTAATCATACTCATACTTACCCTTTCGCTACTTTTGACCCAAAACTCGACAGCCCAAAACGACAAGAAGATTGCCGAGCAGAAGGCAAAAGTGGAGCGATTAGAACGGCAGATTGCTCAGCGAGAGAAGGAACTTTCGTCACTCAAAAAGAACCGAGCCTCAATCGAACGCGAAGCGCGTGCGCTTGCTCGTCAAATCGAGGATAGAAACGAGCTGATAGAGCAGAGCCGCGAAGAGGAGCAGCTGATTGTGGAGCAGGTAGAGTTGCTAAAAGAGAACTCGACCCAGTTGCACGTACAACTACTCAGTACAAAGAGCGAATATGCCGAGATGGTTCGTGATGCATGGCGCAACTATAAACAACGCAACTATATTGCCTATCTGTTTGCTGCTCAAAGCTTTAAGGATATGGCAAACAGGATATCGATACTCCGCCACGCTGCAGAACTCAGACGACTGAGAATAAACAAGATAGATTCTCTTGAGAGAGAAAACCTATTGCAGCAGGAGGCTCTGGACAGAAGTCACAAGCAGCTGGATTCGGTAAGGAAGTCGCTCACTGAGCAGCGTCGCGAACTTCAGCAAGATGCCAACAATGCCAAAAAGCGCATATCGCAACTATCGACAAAAGAACGAGAGGCTCTGCGCGAAAAGGTGGAAAGCCAAGAGCAGTTAGAGGTAGCTATTGCCGAACTACGCAAACTCTCGAAGGGTAATAAGACAGGAGCCTCGTTCAACAACAAAACCCAAAACTTAAACCTGCCCGTAGAGGGTGGAAAGGTTAAGCGTTATCGCCAAAACATGGCAGAGATAACAGGCGAAAAGGGGGCAAAAGTAGTGTCGATTTACGAAGGTAAGGTGGTTGATATCAAGCGCAACAAGATAACCAATAAATTTGATATCTATATTGCTCACGGCGAGTATATTACATCATACGCCAACCTCTCTGATACGGCTGTTGAAAAGGGGGTAACGGTAAAGAGAAATCAGCAAATAGGCACCATAGGTTCGTCGGTCGATGTGGCTACAATGGAGAGCGAGTATAAGATAGTATTCGGTATCTACGCCCCCACCCCCGACCAAAAGATGTTGGCTGCCGACTGCTTCAAAAAAAGCTAAAAAAGGATGATAGGCTACCACAGAGATAACTCAACATATATACTCAAACACAAGCGAATCATTTCGCAATGGCTCAATCAGGTCGCACGACTCGAGGGAGGATTTGAGATAGAGTCGCTAAACTATATCTTCTGCTCGTCGGAGATTCATCGCCAGATGAACATCGATTTTGTGGGTCACGACTACTTCACCGATATCATAACTTTCGATTACAGCGACCACAACGAAGGATATGTAGCGGGCGATATCTACATCGATGCACCGACGGTTAAGGATAACGCTTCGATATACCACACCACATTCACTCGCGAAATGCGCCGAGTGGTGGTTCACGGTCTGTTGCATCTCTGCGGTCAGGGCGATAAAACCCCTGAGGATGAGGCTGTTATGCACCAAAAGGAGGATAAATACCTTGAGCTGCTCGATAGTATGCTCGCTAAAAAATAGAAGCAATGACCCAGAAGTATGACGTAATAGTTATAGGTGCAGGACATGCCGGATGTGAGGCAGCATCTGCTGCTGCTCGCATGGGTTCAAAGACCCTGCTGCTGACGATGGATATGTCGAAGATGGCAAATATGTCGTGCAACCCCGCCGTCGGAGGTGTGGCAAAGGGCCAAATCGTCAGAGAGATTGACGCACTGGGCGGAATGATGGGTATAGTTACCGACCTAACGTCGATACAATTCAGAATGCTCAATCGCTCGAAGGGAGCTGCTATGTGGAGTCCGCGTGCCCAGTGCGACAAAAGTCGCTTTTCGATGGAGTGGCGCAAGCGACTCGAAAACACACAAAACCTCTTTATTTGGCAAGATTCGGTCACCGAGATACTCTTCGATACCGAAACGCAGACAAGGCGCGTAAAGGGGGTAAAAACACAAATGGGAGTGGTCTTTGAAGCTCAGGCAGTGATACTCACAGCAGGCACGTTCCTCAAAGGCGAGATGTTCTGTGGCGAGAACCACGCAGCAGGCGGTAGAGCAGGCGACTCGGCATCCTACGGAATAACCGAAACCCTCACAAAGCTCGGCTTCGAGTCGGGAAGAATGAAAACAGGTACTCCGGCACGATTGGATGCAAGATTCATAAACTTCGAAGAGTTGGAGATACAAGAGGGTGATAAAAACCCTCAAAAATTCTCTTATTCATCTGATACTCAAGCAGTTAAGTGGCAATTGCCTTGTTTTATTGTCCACACCTCGAAGCAGGTACACGACACCCTAAGGGAGGGTTTCGACCGTTCGCCACTTTTCAATGGCACTATCAGTGGCATAGGTCCACGCTACTGTCCGAGCATTGAAGATAAGCTTCGCACATTTGCCGACAAGGAGTCGCACCAACTATTTCTCGAACCTGAGGGAGAAGCGACAAATGAATACTATCTGAATGGGTTCTCGTCATCGTTACCTTGGGAGGTGCAACTTAAGGCACTAAGAGAGATAGCAGGATTGGGCGATGCCCACATCTATCGCCCGGGATACGCTATCGAGTACGACTACTTTATGCCTACACAGCTTAACCACACCCTTGAGACAAAACTCGTCGATGGACTCTACTTCGCCGGACAGGTCAACGGAACAACAGGCTATGAGGAGGCGGCTGCACAAGGTCTGATGGCAGGTATAAACGCTCACCTGAAGATTCGGAACAAAGAGCCATTTGTACTTAGACGCGACGAGGCATATATCGGAGTGCTGATTGACGACCTCGTAACGAAGGGAGTAGATGAACCATATAGAATGTTCACCTCGCGAGCCGAGTACAGAATACTCCTCAGACAAGATAATGCCGACCTAAGGCTCACACCAAAAGGATATGAATTAGGATTGATTTCTGAGAAGAGATGGCAAGAATTTAGTGAAAAAAAATCGAACGTAGAATCGCTTAAAAATTTCGCGCGTGAACTGAGTGTCAAACCAAGCGAAATTTCAAACTATATGATTTCACTCGGTTTGGGCGAACTTTCGCAAGGATGTAAGCTCCAAAACCTGCTAATGAGAAATAATTTCTCGTTTGCTACACTCAGAGAGGTATTGCCAAAGTTGGAAAGATTCCTCGCTCAAAACAATTTTTCCGACGAGGTTATCGAAGAGGCTGAGATACAAATTAAGTATAAAGGTTATATCGAGCGCGAGAAATTGATAGCCGAAAAGTTAAGAAGATTAGAGAATATTAAGATTCCTGAAGGCTTCGATTATTTTTCAATACAGGCTCTGACGATTGAGGCTCGCCAAAAGTTATCGAAAATCAGACCCACAACAATCGGTCAAGCATCGAGAATACCCGGCGTGTCGCCAGCCGATGTGAATGTGATGTTGGTAAAGTTCGGTAGATAAAACAATATAAAAATAGGTTTGCTTGATTAGAGCAAACCTATTTTTTGTTCCACGTGGAACATTCGCAATGGTTGTTTTTGAATATTATGTTCCACGTGGAACATAATATTCAAAGGTTATAAACCAACAGGGATATAACTGTTTTTATTTTAGACGAAGAAAATCCGTGTATCATGAAGAATCCCGACAATGGGAGGTACGTTAACGTACTGCGCATTGTCGGGATTCGAGGGAAGTGCGGAATTTACCTCATATAAATCGAAAAATTACTCTACGATAACATTCCAATTGTGAATATCCTCTACACGGCCATACTGAATACCCTGCAAGTGATCGTACATCTTCTTGCAAGTCTCACCAACCTTCATACCGTAATCGTAGGTGATGTTGTTATCGAGATCGTAGAGTGCGCCGATAGGCGAGATAACAGCTGCGGTACCGCAAGCACCTGCCTCCTCGAATGTAGCAAGCTCCTCAACAGGAATATCGCGCTCCTCAACAACCAAACCGAGGTCCTGAGCAATCTGACGAAGGCTCTTGTTGGTAATCGAAGGAAGAATCGACGAAGACTTAGGAGTGATATACTTACCATCCTTGATACCGAAGAAGTTAGCAGCACCAAACTCCTCAACCTTAGAGTGGGTAGCAGCATCGAGGTAGAGAACGTTAGAGAAGCCCTTCTGGTGAGCTGCCTCGAGCGACCAGATAGAAGATGCATAGTTACCACCTACCTTTACGTCACCGGTACCACGGGGAGCTGCACGGTCCTGATCGCGCATAATGAGAGCCTTGATAGCGTTCATACCGCCCTTGAAGTAAGGACCTACGGGAGCGCAGAAGATGATAAGGTCAGCCTCGTCAACAGCGCGAACGCCAAGACAAGTCTTAGTACCGAGAAGGGTAGGACGCAAGTAGAGCGAAGCACCGGTCTCGTAGGGAGGAACGAAATCCATGTTGCGGCGTACACACTCCATACAACCCTCAACAAACAATTCTACAGTGGGTGCAGGCAGGCAGAGACGATTTGCAGAGTTAATCATACGCTCAGCATTCTTCTCGGGACGGAACAAACGTACCTTGCCATCAACACCACGGAAAGCCTTAAGACCCTCGAAAATCTCCAAACCATAGTGCAAGCAAGCTGCTGACATGTGCATCTTGATATACTCATCGTCAGTTACCTGCATCTGGCTCCACTGGCCATTAGCGTAGTGGAAGCGAACATTGAAAGCGGTCTTGTAATAGGCAAAACCAAGCTCTCCCCAATTAATGTTTTCCATAATAAAAGTTAAAAGTTTAGTTGGTTGTTATTTTGTAATTTTAGGTTTGTCTGTTGCGGCTAACCTTTTATACATCAATCATTTATTATCCAATCATCGCACCTGCCATGGTCTTATCCTCGGGCTGCAGTAACACTAAGCGACCCAAAGCATCCTCTGCCATAAGAATCATACCACGCGACTCTATACCCTTGATTTCGCGGGGTGCAAGGTTGGCAAGGACAAGCACCTGACGACCAACAAGCTGCTCGGGGGTGTAGTACTCAGCAATGCCCGATACAATTGTACGCTGGTCGATACCTGTATCGATGGTGAGCTTAAGGAGCTTTTTGGTCTTGGCAACCTTCTCTGCCGAGAGGATGGTCGAGACACGAATATCCATCTTGCAGAAATCATCAAAACTGATATTATCTTTCTGAAGCTCAACATTTTGCGCAGCCTCAGCAGCGGCATTAGCCTTCTTGATAGCATCCAGCTTATCGAGTTGCTTCTGGATTACATCGTCCTCAATTTTCTCGAAGAGAAGCTCGGGTTTTCCGATGGTGTGACCAGTTGCCACAAGCTCCATAGAACCCATACGCTCCCAACCCAAAGGCTGAGTCTGCAACATATCGAGCATCTTCTTTGCCGAGAAGGGCATAAACGGCTCGATGGCAATAGCGATGTTTGCCGTAATCTGAAGAGCGACATTAAGTATTGTCTTTACCCTTTCAGGATCGGTTTTTACCACCTTCCAAGGCTCGGTGTCGGCAAGATACTTATTACCTATGCGGGCTACGTTCATAGCCTCCTTAAGAGCCTCACGGAAGCGATAGTTCTCGATATTATGTTCCAGATTACCCTTAACCTGCTGAAGTTCGGCAATGGTCTCGCGATCGTAGTCGTTAAGCTCGCCACACTCGGGTACAACGCCGTTATAATACTTCTGGGTAAGCACCAATGCACGGTTTACGAAGTTACCGAGGATTGCCACCAACTCGTTATTGTTACGAGCCTGATAATCCTTCCAAGTGAAATCGTTATCCTTGGTCTCGGGTGCATTGGCACACAATACATAGCGCAACACATCCTCCTTACCGGGGAACTCCTCCAAATACTCGTGGAGCCAGATAGCCCAATTGCGCGAAGTGGAAATCTTATCGCCCTCAAGGTTCAAGAACTCGTTTGCGGGAACATTCTCGGGCAGGATATAGTCGCCATGAGCCTTAAGCATCGAGGGGAATACTATGCAGTGGAATACGATGTTATCCTTACCGATGAAGTGGACCATCTTAGTATCCTCGCTCTTCCAATATTTCTCCCAATCGGGCGTAAGGTCTTGAGTAGCAGAGATATAGCCAATAGGAGCATCGAACCATACATAGAGTACCTTACCCTCGGCACCCTCAACTGGTACGGGAATACCCCAATCCAAATCGCGGCTAACGGCGCGAGGCAGAAGACCGAGGTCAATCCAACTTTTGCATTGGCCATATACGTTAGATTTCCACTCCTTATGACCCTGCAAAATCCACTCCTTGAGGAATCCCTCATACTCGTTCAGAGGCAGATACCAATGCTTAGTCTCCTTCTTAACGGGAATAGAACCTGAGATACTGCTGTGGGGATTTATCAGTTCGTCGGGCGAAAGGGTAGAGCCACACTTTTCGCACTGGTCGCCATACGCCTTTTCGTTCTGGCATCGGGGACAAGTACCCACAATATAGCGGTCGGCAAGGAAAGTCTGCTCCTGCTCGTCGTAATACTGCTCGGAAGTCTGCTCGATAAACTTACCCTCGTCGTAGAGTTTTTTGAAGAACTCGGAAGCCACGCGACGATGAGTGGGCGACGAGGTACGCGAATAGATATCAAACGACATACCCAATCCGCGGAAAGCCTTCTCGATGATTGAATGGTAGCGGTCAACTATATCCTGAGGGGTTACACCCTCCTTACGGGCCTTGATGGTGATAGGCACACCATGCTCATCGCTACCACAAATCGAAATCACATCGCAACCTTTTAATCTCAGGTAGCGAACATATATATCTGACGGTACATAGACACCAGCTAAGTGACCGATATGGACCGGACCATTAGCGTAAGGAAGTGCCGAAGTAACCAAATATCTCTTAAATTCTTTTGCCATAAATCACAACATTCCAAATTCACGCAAAATTAAGCATTATTTCCGGGGAAAGCAAAAAAAAAGGCAACGAGTAACACCCCTTGCCAATTTTTTTAACCCTTTACCCACCAAGCTCCTGAAAGTGAGTCTCAGAAAAATTACTTTTTATTATAACTGTTCATTGCTCGCTGCGCTCCCTGTGCAATAAAACACATAGCGCAATCAACAAAAACATTCAATCGTTCGGGCATCAACTTTAGCTCCTCATCGGTCCACTCGCCCAAGACGTGATCGACCTGAAAACCCTTGGGAAAATCGCCTCCTATACCAAATCTGATACGCGAATAGGAATCAGTGGAGAGTAGCTCGTTGATATTTTTCAGTCCGTTATGACCGCCATCCGAGCCCTTCTGGCGCATTCTGAGCTGACCAAACGGAATTGCTATATCATCAACTATAATGAGCAGATTTTCGAGCGGAGTTTTAGTTGCCTCTAACCAATATCTGACAGCCTTGCCCGATAGATTCATATAGGTTGAAGGCTTGAGCAGGGTTACAATGTGTCCGCGGCTACGAAACTCTGCAACAGCACCGTAGCGGTCTGTGGAGAATGTTACACCCGCCTTTTCTGCTATGGCATCAACAACCTTAAATCCTATATTGTGGCGTGTGTTACTATACTCAGCACCTATATTTCCAAGTCCGACAATCAGATACTTCATTTCCAAAGAGTGTTAAGTGTTAGAAATAAGGGCCGCCGAAGTTTTCGACAGCCCTCTTTTTACTGCTTATAGAGTCTATTACTTGCGACCAGCAGCCTCGGCAGCAGCAGCACCACGCGATGCACGGGTTACGCGAACTGCACAAACAGCAGTAGTAGCAGGGGTAACGAACTTCAAATCCTCGAACAGAAGGTCACCAACGAAGATGGTCTTACCAACACCCAGAGGAGTAACATCGATAGTAATCTCATCGGGCAACTTGTCAACGGGTGCGCTAACAACGAGCTTACGAGCCGAGAGAACGAGCTTACCACCAACCTTAACACCCTCAGCGTTACCGGTGAGGCGTACGGGAACTGCGATAGCTACGGGCTTACCCTCCTGAATGTGATAGAAGTCGATGTGGAGAATCTGCTCACGTACGGGGTGGAACTGAACCTCGCGCATTACCGACTGGTAAACAACACCGTCGATAGTGAGCTCAACGATATACGAAGCAGGCGAGTAGATAAGGGGCTTAACAGCCTTTGCATCTACCGAGAACGAGATAGCCTTACCGGCACCGTTCAAAACACAGGGAATCATACCCTCTCTACGCACAGCCTTAGCTGCCTTCTTGCCATAATCTGCACGATTTACAGCAGTGATCTGAAGAGTTTTCATCTTTCTAAAAAGTTTTTAAGTTATTATTACCACCAGCGGTTCTCAGCACACCTAACAAATTGAGTATTAGATATTTATAAAAAACACTCCCCCCTCAACTCGCTAATCTGCGCCCCAGTGCCGCCTGATTTTGCGGTGCAAAGTTATAAAAAATTTACACAAAAGAGTTAAAAATCAACTTTTTTTAATCTTTTTTACTCAACTATATCGAGTTCGTTGATGATATGTTGGCACGAGGCAAACTTATCGACAATAAACAACACATAACGAATATCAACCGATATGGTTCGCTGAAGCTCCGGCTCGAATGCCACATCTCCCGACATAGCCTCCCAATTACCATCGAAAGCCAAACCTATCAACTCGCCACGACTATTCAGCACCGGTGAGCCGGAATTTCCACCCGTAATATCACAATTAGCAAGGAATGCCACGGGCATTCTTCCCTTATTATCTGCCCATCTGCCATAATCTTTTGTCTTGTACAACTCCTTGAGTTTTTCCGGTACAAAGAACTCGGAAGAGTTTTTATCCTCCTTTTGCATCACTCCATCGAGTGTTGTGAAGTGTTTATAAAGCACAGCATCAGAAGGTCTGTAAGAGAGAATCTGACCATAGGTTAGTCGCAGGGTTGAGTTTGCATCCGAGGTCCAAGCCTTTGTCGGGTTTTGTCGCATAAGACCCGCAATATAGAGTCTATGTCCCTCATTATAGTTGTCTATATGAGAGGAGATGATATTGTAAAACTTAAACTTAAGTTCTCTTACGGCGGAAGATAACTCTGCTGCAGGATCCTTTTTCAGACTCTTCGAGTTTAACCCATCACAATAAGCCACAGCTTTATCATAACTTGTAAAATTCGAATTTTCATACAGACAGTCAACATAAGAGGAGATATCGCCACCAAACTTTTTATCTATCACTTCACTAAAAACCGAAGGCAGTTCTTTCATATTCTCGCGAGCAATGGTGAGCATACGTTTTGCAACACTCTTATCGACCTGCACATCATAATCCTTATAAAACTCCTTAAGATAGTTTTTTGCTCTATCGTTGAGTTTATACCCCTTGAAAGAGGGGAATTGCGATTGGTTGGGAGAATAAAAGAGTGCCTGCACAGGTCGCATAATCTCGATACTGTTATCAAAAGCCTCTCTGAGGTATTGATACTGAGATTTAGCATAACTCTGACCCTCGACCGACTCTTTAATCAGAGGCAGCGCATCCATAAATCGCTCCTCAGGCAGGCTGCTTCTATCTGCCCAAGTTTGAAAATCCTGCTCTTGTTTGAGTTTCTTCGACCTTACATCGAGTTTTTCGATGCCTCGCGACATTCCGATAGAGTTCTTCCAATAATTAGACGACTGAGCATACTTAGCCGCATACTGAATACGAATCTTATCGCTCGAGGACATATACTCTTTGAGTATTTTCTGACGCTCGCCACGAATGAATATACGCTGCGGATTATCAACTTGAAGCATATAATCAATCTCATAAGAGGTCATATAACGGTCGGTAGAGCCGGGGAAGCCCATAATCATCGCAAAGTCACCCTCATTAAATCCTTTGGTAGAAATCTTAAGATAGGTTTCTGCCTTATAAGGCACATTATCTTCAGAGTAATCAGCCGGACGATTATCCTTATTGGCATAGATGCGGAAAATAGAGAAGTCGCCCGTATGGCGAGGCCACATCCAATTGTCGGTCTCACCGCCAAACTTACCTATCGAGGAGGGAGGAGTACCCACAAGACGAATATCACGATAGACCTCCATCACAAATGCAAAATACTTATTACCACCAAAGAAGGGAACAATCCTTACCATCATACCCGGATTATCATCGACCAGACGACGTTGCAAGGTCTTGATATTGAGTTGAGCGATATGCTCTCTCTCCTTCTCTGTGGAGATATTTGGAATATTACCCAAAACATCGCCACTCACATCAATAATGCGGCGAATAAATGTCGCCTTAAGCCCCGGAGCAGGTATCTCCTCGGAAAAGTTATTTGCCCAATATCCATACTTTAGGTAGTCGTGGTCAACCGAAGAGAGTTCCTGAATCGAGGAGTAACCGCAGTGGTGGTTGGTAAAAAGTAGTCCGTTGGGCGATACTATCTCACCCGTACAACCTGCACCAAAAATAACCACAGCATCCTTAAGCGAGGTGTTATCCTCGGAATAGATATCCTCTCCATCAAGCTCAAGACCCAACTGTTTCATCGTACCGATATTCATCTTCTGAAGGTATGGCAGAAGCCACATACCCTCATCAGCCATTGCCGAGAGCGAAACAAAGAGTGCCGACAAAGCTGTAAATAACTTCTTTATCATAGTGCCTACTTTATGTTTATCATATTAAGTATAGAACGCTCGGCAGCCTTACGCACCTGCTCATCAAGCTCAACTTCGGGCGAGAGATTCTCCAATGTAGAGATAATATTCTCCAGAGTAACCATCTTCATATATTGACAGTTGTTACAACCACAGGTTGAATCGATGGGGGGTGCGGGAATAAAACTCTTCTGAGGATAGAGCTTGCGCATCTGAGCAAGTATTCCGGACTCGGTAACTACGATAAATTCCGTAGAGTCAACCCTGCCACAATAGTCCAAAATAGCAGCCGTAGAACCAACAAAGTCGGCAACCTCAACAATATAAGCTCTACACTCAGGGTGTACGACTACCTTAGCGTCAGGATGTTGTGACTTGAGTTGCAAGATTTTTTCCAACGAGAACTCCTCATGTACATGGCAGGCACCGTCCCACAAGAGTATATTTTCTCTACCGGTAAGGCTCTTAATATAACCGCCAAGATTTCTATCAGGAGCAAAGATTATGGGTTGAGTCTGAGGAATGGATTCAATAACCTTAAGCGCATTTGAAGAGGTGCAACATATATCGGTATGAGCCTTTACACCAACCGTAGTATTCACATACGATACTACCAAGTGGTCGGGGTGTTGAGCCTTGAAGGCTGCCAAATCCTCAGCCTTACACGACTCGGCAAGCGAACAAGTAGCCTCGGGACAAGGAATGAGTACCTTTTTATCGGGACAAAGTACCTTAGCAGTCTCCGCCATGAAGTGTACACCCGCAAATAATATGACCGGAGCATCGACCCCTTGAGCCTTCACAGCCAGAGCGAGTGAGTCGCCCAAAAAATCAGCCACCTCCTGTACCTCGGGTGTGGTATAGTAGTGCGCCAATATCACAGCACCTTTCTGTTTCTTAAGGTCCTCGATTCTTTTCTTCAGCTCATCTAAGTTGGTCTGCATATATCTTCTATTTTTTAATTTTAATAAAATTTAATTAACTTAAATAAAAAGTAAATAATAATAAGGGTGTTGAGAGTGTAGATAACTTTTTCGAAAAAAAAATTCTACACAAATCTATAACGTCAACCTTAAAAGTTTTATTCTCTTTTCACTCTGTTTTTTAATCTATTATAAGATTCACTAACGGTGGTTATGAACATCTGATAAAAACTTTTTCGACATATAAACATCATAAAATTTTCAACATTTCATATCGCTTAACCAAGAAAAAAAGGGTTAAAGTATTTATGAAAATTTTTGAAAACTTTTTTTGGAAATTTAAGATTGCTCGCTGTATAATCGCAAAATTCAACTTTCCAAATTTTTATACCCACACTTTATTAAAATTTATTTATCTGCTTTCAACCGTTTTTTAACACTCTTTAACGATGTTTTCAACAAGTCTTTCACAAATATTCTTATAATAATCTCTTACCCTGTTGTCACCTATAACAGCGGGTGTTCCACCATCAGCTCCCTCCATAACACTCTGAATAATAGGTACTTCGCCTAAGAAGGGAATATTATTCTGCTCAGCAAAATTTCTTGCTCCTCCCTTTCCGAAAAGATAATAACGATTATTTGGTAATTCCTCGGGAGTGAAGAATGCCATATTCTCAATAATTCCTGCTAACTTGATGTTTACTTGCGGGTGGCGGAACATCTCGGCACCACGCACAACATCGGCTACTGCAATCTGTTGAGGAGTGGAGACTATAACTGCACCCGAGATATCTAACTCGTTGATAATACTCAGATGTATATCACCTGTTCCGGGAGGCATATCTATTAACAGAAAATCTAACACTCCCCATTTGGTTTGATGAATCATCTGCTTAAGAGCATTAACAGCCATTGCACCGCGCCACATAAGTGCATCGGTGGGCTTTACGAAGAAGCCTATCGACATAATTTTAAGCTCCTGTGTCTGGGCTGGAAGAATAAAATCTCTACCCATTTCCTCTCTCTCTGCCTCGGGCATATAACCCTCTAAATCGAACATCTTTGGTTGTGAAGGACCATAGATATCGGCATCCAATATACCCACTCTATAACCCATATCTCGCAACATAATTGCAAGGTTTGCCGTAACGGTCGATTTGCCTACTCCACCCTTGCCCGAAGTGATGGCTACAACATGGGCTATATGGTCGGTAGTTGTCTGAAGATTATCTTGCTGGCTCTGGGGTTTCGACTGCTCACCCTCCTTGATAATGACAACAGATGTGTGAAGCGGAAAACTCTCGTTAAGTATAGACTGCACCTGAGATTTGATTTTCAATGCAAATGGATCTCGTTGCTTCTTAAACCTAAGTGTTACGGATATCTTATAATCCTCGACCGCTACTTTTTCGAGTATATCATTTTCGGTAATTTTTCCTTTTTCGGGATGTACCACATCCGCAAGTAACTCTTTAATTCTGTTTTCCATATATCCTTTATATATTTATTTACTCTTACTTAAAAAACTCCCCACAAAGTTAATCATAAAAAAGGTTTATAGCTAAAAAACCTCTTGCAAAATCTCTACCGACTGTACGCTATGTATGGCATCGAGATGATAACCATAATAAGAGAGCATCGACTCCATAAATCGCACTCTCTGCCCACGGTTCATACCTATCTCTGCCAAAGACTCAACATCGGTGAAGGTAAAATCTCTTAGAAATTCGCTATTATCGGGAGTAAAAAAGAGGTTATGGTCGGGTTGTGTGGTGGTATAACACCCCTCTTTAATATCAAAATAACAGCCATTTTTATACTCTCCGCTGGGATAAAATCCTAACATACGACTCAAGTGAACCAGCCACCACAAATGGAAATTAGCTACACCCTCCTCAATTTGATCTAAGGCTCCAACCGAGTGCCACACATAATCGAATAACTGCGGATTGGGTTCGCTCTCCTTTATCAGACGATATAAAACCTCTGCCATAAACAGAGCAATGGTAGATTTGCGTATATCGAAAGGTAGGGAGTGAAGAACCACACCACTGCGCACCTCTTTGAATCGGTGCATCTGCATCTTTGAAGATGAAATCCCCTCAAACTCTACGGGAAACAGAGGCTGAAAAAGAGCTGCCTTGGAGCCTTTTCCCTTCTGGGAGCGAACACCCTGCACCATAAAACTAACCCTGCCCCCCACATCGGTAAGCAGATGTGCAACCATCGACTTATCGCCATATTTGAACGTGTGTAGAACTACCCCACGCCCTTTATAACTCTTCAAAACTATAAAATCTAAAAAGGCAATTCACAAGTATAAGGAGAACTATTATCAGATAGAATACTACTTTTATTATGCGATATTTTGGAGTGTTTATCTAACTTGGATAAAAAATCATTTCTTTTTACTATATCATCTCATTAGTGTCCACTAAAAAATCGAAATAGTTCTTTGAAATGATTGATATTTA
>CAZFQU010000013.1:0-33873 GCA_964521245.1 uncultured Alistipes sp.
AATATAAAAAAAGCCCATCTAACAAAAAACTTGTTAGACAGGCTCTTTTTTGTTGGCGACAATATTATCGTACCACCCTAACTATCTATCGAGGTATATGAGCCTATACGCTTTACGCGCTGCTCGAAATCGTCGCGCTTTTCATTTGCATTGTTTTTGACCTTCGCGCGATAGTTATAGATGGTATTTACCGAATATCTGAGCAATCCGGCAATCTTCGAGGAGTCGCTAATGCCGAGGCGAATAAGGGCAAATATGCGAAGCTCGGTAGTAAGCAGCTTACCTTTTTTAGGTTGAATCTGGCAATCGGGTTGGAGCATAGAGTTAAACTCCTCGACAAACGTGGGATAGAGTCTCAAGAAGGCATTGTCGAAGGTGTCATAAAACTCCTCGATATAGGAGTCGGTAAGTTCAGAAGATTTTAGTTCGCGCTGCAACTCCTCCTTCGACTGCGAAAGACGCTTTCTGAGCAGTCGGCGATACTCCTCAAACTTATCGATATAGTCTGAACACAGACCGAGGAAGAGTCCGATATACTCCTCCTTGACGGCATTTGCCTCTCTAAGCTCCCCCATAAGCAAGCTCTGACGCTCGTTAATCTCCGAGAGTCGGGCTATGTATTGCGACAACTCGCTACTCTTCTGCTCCAAATCCGAACGCATCTGCTCGATACGACGCTTGCGACGAATCTCTCCTATCGCAAATATCAGCGTAAGAACAAAGAGGGCCGTAAGAGCCACAATCAATGACCAGACAACACGCATCTGACCACGCATCTGCTCGGAGTGTGTCTGTTCGATGATTGGCAACACGGAGGCTATCTGCCACGGACGCAGACGGGCATTATAGAACGAGGCATCGTCCATCGACACACCTATATATCTGAAGGCCTTATCCACCTCGTTGCGCGAGGCGAAAAGAATCTGTGCCAGCAGACAGAGCGAAGCGTGGTCCTTGGTTGCCGACTGCATATCTGCCTTAGCCGAGCGAGCCAGCCAACATATCTGACCATCGTCATCGCCCCTAAAACCACAAATTATCGACTTGGTATAGGCGTAGATGGCGTAGTTGTGGCTCGACGGTGTTTCTCGTCGAAGGAGTGTATCGACCACGACCTCGGCACTATCGAGCATTCCACAATCTAAAAGGCGGTCGCCCAAATAACGCAGGTGGATATCCGACGATGGAGGGTAAAACTCCAAAAGTTTGGCTGTGTAGTAACCGACTTTGGCATCCGACTCCCGCTTGAGTTGCGCATTTTTCGAGTATTCGCGCATCTCACAGTGGAAGCGACGTTGGCTCAGGAAGTAGCTGCCGAGCAGAGTAGAGTCTAAAGCCATGGTGTCGATTCTCGAGCCGAGGATTTCGGCTGCCTCGAAGTAGTGACCCGATGTGGAGTAGAGGTGTGCTATACGCAGAAGCGTAGCATCAGTCACTCCCTTGAGCGAGAGTCGGCGAGCTATATCAAGATTGCAATTCAGATAGTAAAGAGCCGAGTCGAACTGAAAACTCTCGTACAGGTCGGCAAGCATTGTATTGACCTCGAGTTGCTCACCACTGCGTGGGGGCATAGCTTGGCGCGCCTTCTTCAGACGCTCGATAATATCACAATGCATCTGGGTATAGCTCTCGGTGTGCGACAGCACATCATCAAGCTCCTCGAGGGCATAACCCACCTGAGAGGTGTCAGCTCCCGAGTTAAAGTAGCAACTTATAGCTATTGTTGCCACAAACATTAGTGATAACGACCTGATAACTACCTTTCTCATCTTTCCAACTCACCTGTTACTAATTCCCATTAGGGACTATTTCCTTCACAAATGTAGTAAAAATCGCCCAATTAGTCAAATCTCGAAAAAACGAAATCACTATTTTTCGGTATTTGAGGTTTCGCCAAAAGTTAATACCTTTGCAGAGAAATTTAAGAGAGTTTTACTGAGAGCAAAAGTTATTGACAAGTGACGACAATCAGACGATACAGCCCAACTGATAAGATGGGAGAATTGGTGGGTCAGAATTATGAGATTCTCCACCTGCTGAGCCGTTTTGGCATGTCGCTCGGCTTCGGTGACCGTACAATCGCAGAGGTATGTTCGAGCTATGGGGTTGACACGGTAACCTTCCTTGCCATTGTCAATACGATGCTCGACCACAGCTATACCCCCTCGAAAGATGAGGGTCAGATATCGGTGGAGTGCTTCCTGAAATATCTGCACAACTCTCACACCTACTATCTGGACTTTCGTCTGCCCGAGATTCGTCGCAAACTTATCGAGGCAATAGATTGTTGCCACAGCGATATAGCCTTTGCCATCATCAAGTTCTTTGACGAATATGTTGCCGAGGTCAGACGCCACTTGGAGTACGAGGAGAGTCAGGTCTTTCCCTATGTGCGTCAGCTGCTCGAGGGCAATTATCAGGGCAGCTACTCGATTGATGCCTTTATCTCGCAACACGACCGCATAGAGGAGAAACTTACCGAGCTGAAGAACATCCTCTTGCAGTATATACCTGCCGATTACAGCTACGAGTTTAACGGCGTGCTGTTCGATATTTTCAGTTGCGAGTCGGACCTTGCCTCGCACAACTTTGTGGAAGACGAGCTGTTTGTGCCATTGGTGCGCAGACTCGAGGAATCGACACAAAGATCTGGCAACGATGGGGGTAATAGCTCACCCGACACTCCCCAAGAGTCGCTTTCACAACGCGAAAAGGAGATTGTGATTTGCGTGGTAAAGGGTATGACCAACAAACAAATAGCCGAAGAGCTGTTCCTCTCGACCCATACGGTCATTACCCACCGCCGAAATATCGCCTCCAAGTTGAGGATTCGCTCAGCTGCCGGACTTACGATTTATGCTATTGTCAACAAGCTGGTCGAGTTGAACGATATAAAGAATACCATCTACTCCGGCGAGGAGAACGATTAGATTAGAATATAAATTATTAGTTAGTTTGTAAAGTGTGTTTCTGAGGGATTGCCACCCGATTTGGGGTGGCAATCCATTTTTTGCATCAAAAAAAATTCCACTTTTTTGAATAATAAAATATAAATTAACCAACTCTGTTCTAATAATATAGCCATAACCAAAGCCAATAAAAATCCACATATTTGCCACTGTTGATTGCCCATAAACTTAAAATTGAGTAATTTTATGCTGTAAAACCCAATAAACAGATATCGCATGAAAAGTTTCAGACTTACCCTTACTCTTGTGATGTTGATTGCAGCCAGCTGCTCGGCTCCCAAATCCGAGAGCGAGAGTGTGGACCTTCGGGTCGAAGAGCTGCTTTCGCAGATGACCCTCGAAGAGAAAATCGGTCAGATGAACCAAATCTCGACCTATGGCAGTGCCGATGCCATGGCAGATGAGATTCGCAGTGGCAAGATTGGCTCCATACTCAACGAGGTCAACCCCGATGTTATAAACCAGATGCAGCGCATAGCTATCGAGGAGAGTCGTTTAGGTATTCCCATCTTGTTTGCCCGCGACGTGATTCACGGTTTCAGAACCATATTCCCCATACCGTTAGGTCTGGCATCTACTTTCGACCCCGAACTCGTGGAGCAGGGTGCGCGAGTAGCAGCCATCGAGACTACGGCAACGGGCGTTAGGTGGACCTTCTCGCCTATGCTCGACGTCTCGCGCGATGCACGATGGGGTCGCATTGCCGAGAGTTCGGGCGAGGATGTGCTGCTGAATTGTGTTATGGGAGTAGCATTGGTTAGGGGCTATCAGGGCGATATTGAGGGCGACAACACCTCGCTTGCTGCCTGCGCCAAACATTTTGTCGGCTATGGAGCTTCGGAGGGCGGTCGCGACTATAACTCGACCAATATTCCCGAGCGACAGATGCGCAACGTCTATTTACCCTCGTTCAAAGCCGCTATCGATGCCGGTGCGATGACTCTGATGACCTCATTCAACGACAATGACGGCGTCCCCGCAACGGGCAACAAGGCTCTGCTTACCGACCTGCTGCGCCAAGAGTGGGGCTTCGACGGAATGGTTGTCACCGACTGGAACTCGGCAGGCGAGATGATTGCTCATAGTTTTGCCGAGGATGGTAAGGACGCTGCACGGTTGTCAGTGAATGCCGGCGTGGATATGGATATGATGTCGCATACCTATTCGGGTAACCTTAGCGAACTTGTTGCGGAAGGTAAGGTCTCGCAACAGAGAATCGATAATGCCGTACGCAACATTCTGAAGTTGAAATTTCGTTTAGGTTTGTTCGACAATCCCTATGGTGATAAGGCTAAGGTGGATAGCGTAACCTACTGCGAGGAGCATCTTGAGGCTGCCTACCGGACAGCTCTCGAGTCTGCCATCCTGCTCAAAAACAACGGCGTGCTGCCACTCGACAAGTCAAGCACCAAGAAGATATTGGTTGCCGGACCTTTAGCAGATGCCCCCTACGAACAGTTGGGTACGTGGGCATTCGATGGCGAGGCAGACCACACCATCACTCCGCTCGATGCTCTGCGCACGGAGTTGAAGGGCAAGGCGGATGTGGAGTTCGACAACACCCTCTCCTTCAGCCGTCAAAAGGTGTCGGATAGGGAGCTTATGGCTTTTGGCAAGAGGGCAAAGCGTTCTGATGTGATACTGCTCTTCCTCGGCGAGGAGGCTATACTCTCGGGTGAGGCACACTGCCTTGCCGACCTGAATCTGCGAGGTTCGCAGCGAGAACTTCTGCGCGAGGCTAAAAAGACAGGCAAACCCGTAGTGGCGGTGATTATTGCCGGCAGACCGCTTACCATCAAAGACGATTTGAAAAATATGGATGCACTGCTCTACTCGTTCCATCCCGGAACGATGGGCGGAAAGGCTCTTTGCGACCTGATATTTGGCAAGGCTGCCCCCTCAGGCAAGAGTCCTGTGACCTTCCCCGCAATGGTTGGTCAGATACCTATATATTATTGCCACAATATGACGGGTCGTCCCGCATCGGGCAACGAAGTTCTATTAGACGATATCGAGATTGGTGCCTTCCAAACCTCGTTGGGCTGTACCTCATATATGCTCGATGCAGGCTTTGGTCCTCTCTTCCCATTCGGTTATGGTTTGAGCTATACTACATTCGAGTACTCTAACCTCAAAACCGACAAGGAGTGCTACACTCCCGAGCAGACAATTAAGGTCAGCTTCACGCTCAAGAATAGTGGCAAGCGCGATGGAGTGGAGGTTGCTCAGCTCTACGTGCGCGACTTGGTAGGCTCAATCACACGCCCCGTCAAGGAACTTAAGGATTTTAAGCGTATAGCCCTCAAGGCAGGTGAGAGCCGAGAAATTGAGATGGAGCTGCCTGTCAAGAATCTTGCTTTCTATGGTTTGGACCTCACTTACGGCGTGGAGCCGGGAGAGTTTGAACTGTGGGTTGCAGGCGATAGCGCAAGTGGTCAGAAAGTAAAGTTTAGTGTAAAATAGGTCAATATTTATGAAAAAGACTCTGCTACTATTAAGTTTGATGCTATGCACACTCTCACTCCACGCTCAGGAGTTGAAGGTGCAAGGTGTGGTCACCTCACAAGAGGACGGACTACCCTTGGCAGGTGTTACCATTATGATTAAAGGCACCTATACGGGTACCTCGACCGACGGCTCTGGTCACTACTCTATTTCGTTGCCCAAAGCCGCGACGCTCACCTATTCATATATAGGCTACAAGAACGAGGAGCGTGCCATAAGTCAGAGTGCCACAAATGTTGATATTGCGATGCAGGCCGACGCTATGATGCTCGACGAGGTTGTGGCAATCGGCTACGGTGTGATGCGCAAGAGCGACCTTACCGGAGCTGTTGCATCGGTGAGTGCCGAGCAGCTGACCAAGACCCCCGCAGCAGGTCTGGACCAAGCACTTCAGGGTCGTGCAGCAGGTGTTACGGTCAACTCGGCATCGGGTCAACCCGGAGCTGCTGCCGAGGTGCGTATTCGCGGTATCGGTACGGTCAACGGCAGCTCGCCAATCTATGTGGTTGATGGTGTGATTACCGACGATATCAACTACCTCAGCCCCAACGATATTGCTTCGACCGAAATTCTGAAGGATGCCTCTTCGACGGCAATCTATGGTTCGCGTGGTGCCAATGGTGTGATTATCGTCACCACAAAGAGCGGCAAGAAGTCGGAGAAGGTAAATATCGAGTTTAATGCCTATGTCGGTATTCAGAATCGTTGGAACAAGCTCGACCTTATGGGTGCCGAGGAGCAGGCTCTGACCGAGATAACGATGCAGGGACAGAAGTCGCAAATCAACTACTATAACCAAAATGGCTTTAACGCTTGGCTCTCGGCATACAAGTTGGGTAATAGTTCGTTCTTCCCCGTTGTCAAGAGCGAAAGCAATCCCAATGGTGTGGACTACTCACAAATCGACACCGATTGGCAAGACGAGGTATTCAAGCGCAACGCTGTGGTACAAAACTACCACGTAGCCGTATCGGGTGGTAGCGACAAGAGTACCTACTCAATCAGTGCCGGCTACTTTAGTCAGGATGGTACCATCATCGGCTCGAACTATAAGCGTCTGACGCTGCGTGCCAACACAACCTATACGCTAACCAAGTGGTTGAAGGTGGGCGAGAATATTACCTATGTCAATTCCGAGGGCAGAAATGCTATGAACAACAACTCCAGCCCCGGTTCGTCAATCCTCTCGGCAGCTTTAGCTATGGCTCCGTGGGATCCCACTCACTATCCCGAGGGTGCAGTGAATGTTGCGGGCGAAGACCTTAGTGGCAGAATTTCGGCTTCGTCGAACTTCCGTAACGTTACTAACCCCTTCTCGATGGTCGAGCATTCGCATCCGCTCAACAAGTCGGACCGCTGGATAGGTAACATCTTCCTCGAGATTCAACCCATCAAGGGTCTTACCTTCCGCTCAGATGTGGCAATGGACCTGAACAACTACCACGACCGACTCTTCAAGGATAAGTATTTCTACTCTGATTACGACCAGCAGGATATGAACTACATATCGCACACGATGGGTCGCCACCATACCATCCGCTACGAGAACACCCTCACCTACTTGGGCGAGTGGGGCAAACACTCTCTGTCGGCCATGGTTGGTCAGACTACCGAGGAGTATAACTACTACCAAACGGGAGGTGCCGGTTCGTTGATTACCAATCCTACACCCAACAACTGGTATATAAATCAGGCGACCGAGGAAATCACCCCTTCGGGCGACGCGGCTTCTCGTTGGCGCAGATTCTCGCTGCTGGGTCGTCTGCACTACACCTACGACGAGCGTTATCTGGTTACCGTTAACTTCCGTGCCGACGCATCGTCGAAGTTCCCCGAGAATCTTTGGGGCTACTTCCCCTCGACAGCTTTGGCTTGGCGAATTTCGGAGGAGAGCTTCCTCAAGGATTCTAATATTCTGGACAACCTGAAACTGCGTATGGGTTGGGGTCAGATTGGCAACGATAAGATTAACAACGACTCCTTCTTGCAAACTATGTTCAACAATGGTCCCACCTTTGTTGACTACCCGCTGGGCATATCGCCCTCAGCCCCCTCGCCCGGTGCAACGGTCCTTACTTATGTGAACACAGGCGGTAAGTGGGAGACCACCGAGCAGTGGAATGTGGGTGTTGACTTCGGCCTTTGGGGAGGCAAACTCTCGGGTACGGTTGACCTTTTCAAGCGCGACACAAAGGAGATGTTGCTCTCGGTAACAGCCCCCGCACACGTTGGTAACCGCTACTCCTCGACAGCCAATGTGGGTACGGTGAGCAACAAGGGTCTTGAGCTTACGTTGGGTCACATCAACCGTGTAGGCGAGGTCAGCTACTCGATTGACGGTAACGTGTCGTTTATCAAGAACGAACTCACGGCACTCAATGGCGGTGAGAGAGTATATGGCGACCGCTCGATATGCGACAAGGGTATGGCACTATGGACCCTTTGGGGTTATGAGTACGAGGGTATCTACGCTTCAGACCAAGAGGCTTTGGACCACCAATGGCAATATACCCCTGCCAACATCACCGAACACGCCGGCGATGCTCGCTACAAAGACCAGGATGGCGATGGCAAGATTGACGATAACGACCTTGTGGATATAGGTAACCCATTCCCTTGGCTGACCTATGGTTTGAACTTAGGCTTGGAGTGGAAGGGTCTGGATGTGGCTATCTTCTTCCAAGGTGTCTATGGCAACGAGATTTACAATGCCGTACGTGAGCGCACCGAGGGCAAAGGTGCCGAGGCTACTCTCAGTACCACGATGCGCGATGTATGGAGCCAGTCCAACCTCAATGGCTCGATTCCCAATCCTTGGGGCAGCTCGCGCAACTTTGCCACCTCGTCGCGTTATGTGGAGGATGGTTCATATCTGCGTCTTAAGAACCTGACCATAGGTTACACCCTGCCCGAGAAGTTCACCAAGCGTCTGCATATGAGCCGCTGGCGTTTCTACGTCACTGCCAACAATCTCTTCACCGTCACCAAATATACGGGCTACGACCCCGAAGTCGGAGGTGGCATTGACTATGGTAACTATCCTCAATCCAGAACCTTTATGTTCGGTACCAATATTAACTTCTAATGCTCAAAGCTATGAAAAGATATAAGTTTTTACTACTTGGCGTAGTTGCATCGCTCAGCCTCACTTCGTGCAACGATTGGTTGCTTGAACCAAGCCCCGGCACAACTGAGCTTGACGACTTCTTCAACTCGGGTACAACCTGCAAACAGTCTGTGGTGGCATCATACACCCCTCTTATGTGGGAGTATAACGGCACCTACTTCAGCGAGTGGTTTATTGGCGACATTGCCTCTGACGATGCACTCAAGGGTGGTGAGACCGTAGGCGATATGGCTGACGCATACGATATCGAAAACTTCAAGACCATCTCTAACAACGGTCTTTTGCTCGACTACTATCGTGCGCAGTATCAAGGTATTGCGCGTTGCAACCTTGCCATTGCCAACATCCCGTCTGTACCTACCGACGAGACTATGGACTCATCGCTCAAGGACCGTTATTTGGGTGAGGTCTATTTCCTTAGGGCATATTACTACTTCCGTCTGGTACGTCTTTTTGGCGACGTGCCTTTGACTCTTACCCCCATCACCAACTCCGACGATTGGAAGAACTATCAGCGAGTTGACAAGCAAACCATCTGGGAGCAAATCATAAGCGACCTGACCGAGGCAGAGAAACTTCTGTGGCTCAAGAGCCAAGTCGATGCTACGGAGATGGGTATTGCCACCAAGGGTGCTGCTCAGGCTATGCTGATGAAGGCATATCTCTACCAAGGTAAATATGAGCAGGCTCGCGAGTGGGGCGAGAAACTAATCCAGATGGCAGATGGTGGCGAGTACTCTCTGCTTGCCAACTATGCCGACAACTTCACCTACGAGAACGAGAATGGCGCAGAGTCTATATTCGAGATTCAGTATATGGACGAGCCCAACTCGGACTATGGCGAGGGTTATGGCTTCACACGCGGAACATTCACCACTATATTGGTACGTTCGCGCTCCTCGGCATTTGGTGATGCCGGTTGGGGCTTCAACAAGCCTACGCAGAACCTCTACGACGAGTTTGAGGAGGGCGACATTCGCCGCGATGCTACCATCCTCAACCCCACCGACGAGCAGATTGATACCCCCGAGCAGGAGATATATCTCGGCTCGCGTTATCTGAACAACAAGTACTCGAACCACGCAGCCGATGGCAGCTATATCAAGCTTTCGCACCACACGCGCGGTGAGCAGAACAACCGCCAGATTCGCTTTGCCGATGCTCTGCTGATGTATGCCGAGGCATGCTTGGGTAGCGGTAGCGATATGGACAAGGGTCTTGCAGCCCTGAACAGAGTGCGCCTTAGAGCCGGTCTTGCACCTGCCTCAACCCTCGATTGGAAGAGCCTGCGCCACGAACGTAGAGTGGAGCTTGCAATGGAGGGTCACCGCTGGTTCGACCTCTGCCGTTGGGGTATTGTCAAGGAGGTTATGGATGCCTATAAAGCCTCCGAGACCGAAGAGGCTCGCGCCGAGATGGCTGAGTTTATCAGTGGCAAACATGAGCTGATGCCCATACCTCAGGAGGAGGTGCGCTTGGGTGGTCTGACTCAAAACCCCGGATACTAACCCCCCCCTCCAAAAAACTCTCTCCGAAGAGAACTTATTGGTCAAAAAAAGAACACTTTATTATAACATTTATTATTAACCATTAAAACTAAAACATTATGAAAAAGTTTTTGTCAATGGCTGCATTTGCTTTGATGGCAATCAGCTTCACCGGCTGTAGTGACGATGAGGAGCCTACTCCTAACACACCTACACCTGATGGACCTACTCAGTTGGCTACACCTGCACCCGCTGTTGATGCATCGACCGTAACCACCTCGGGCTTCACCGTAACTTGGCCCGTAGTTGCTAATGCTGCAAGCTACAAGTACACCATCAACGATGGCGCAGCTCAGAGTGCAGCTATCAACTCTGCTTCGATTTCGGGTCTTGAGGCTTCGACTACCTACACCATCAAGGTTCAGGCTATCTCGGGCGACACCTCGAAGTACACCGATTCGGCTTGGGGTACTACTACCGTAACCACTGCAGCTGGTGGCGGCGGTAACACCGGTGAGCTTCACCCCTCGCTTCAGGGTTCGAACTACTATCTGATTCAGCTCGACGCTGTAACCTACGAAAAGATTAAGGATAAGGTTGTTGCCGACTTCCGTCCCGATGATACTACCCGTTTCCTCTATTGGTGGAACGAGCCCGCGTTTGGTGATAATCCCGCAGTAGGTCCCAACTTCTATGGCGAGGCAGGTATGGGCTGGATTAGCATGAGTGTTGCTCCTTTCAATGCTGAGTCGATGACTTGGTTTGGTGCCGGCTTCTTCTGCTCGGACAAGACTCCTCTTATGAAGCTTATCGACCTGAACGAGAACTATCAGGACTACTATATGCACATGGCTTGGCGTACTACCTGCGTAGGTAGCTATGGTGTTAAGCTCTATGATGGTGTTATCGACGGTCTTGAGCTTATCGTAAATGCTGATGCCAACGCTAATGGCTTCACTCGTGATGGCGAGTGGCAGGAGGTAGAGGTTCCTATGAGCTACTTCTTCGATAAGGGTCTGTTCTATCGTGAGGCAAACATCATGGGTAACGACGGTAATGGTCTTAACGTTATGGCTATTACTCAGTCCTCCGACGGTTCGTGGCCTACCGAGATTAACCTCGACGCTTGCTTCATCTACAAGAAGTAATTTGCTCGATACTTTAGGTATGGCAGGGTTGAATCTCCCTGCCATATCACTAATTACAAAAAAATCTTCAACAGATAACCAAGATTATGAGACTGAAATTTCTCTTCATCGCCCTTCTTGCGGCAACATTCGTGGCATGTGGAAGCGACAACTCGGGAAGCGAAACACCCCTGCCACCTGCTCCCGAACCCGAACCTACACCCGACAGCCCTATCGATGGCTACCAAAAAATATGGGCAGACGAGTTTGATGGCGAGCAGATCAACACCTCCTATTGGACTGTCGAGACCACAACAGGAGCCAATCAGGAGCAGCAATACTACACCGACCGCGAGGAGAATATCCGCGTAAAGGATGGTTGTTTGGAGATTCAGGCGCGCAAAGAGTCGCTCGGCGACAGAGAGTACACCTCGGGCAGACTCAACTCCAAAGGTAAGATTCAGTTCAAGTACGGTTATTTGGAGGCTCGCATCTGGCTCCCATCCGGACGTGGAACTTGGCCCGCCTTCTGGATGCTCGGCACAGCAAGCGTGTGGCCCGCTTGTGGCGAGATTGATATTATGGAGCATACGGGACAGCGCCCGACCATAATCTCGCACGCCCTGCACACACTCAACAAGAATACTTCGAATGGGCAGTATTGGACTCGCACCTACGAACCCGTCGGTGGTGCAGAGGGTGTGTGGCACACCTACGCCCTGCTATGGGAGGAGGATGCCGATGCGGGCGACGACACCATAACTTTCTTTGTTGATGGAGTGGAGTCTGCCAAGCAGTATCAACCCCACAACGTTGACGACAAGGCTCAATGGCCCTTCTGCGACTACTTCTATATCATTATGAACCTCGCTATGGGAGGTATCATGGGAGGTGAGATTGACCAAACTATTTTCGACTCTACCGATGTGGTGATGAAGGTCGATTACGTGCGCCTCTACCAGAAAATATAACAACTAAAAAGACCCCGGATGAAAACTCTTCTTGTACTTTTCGTATCGCTGCTCTTTATGTCGTGTGGCGAGGCAGAAATCAGCCAGAACTATCCCGACCCCACGCCCGACCCCGAGACACCTGTTGAGCCTCAGCAGTTGGCAAAACCCGCACCTGAGCTTTTCGGCTCATCGCTCACCATGAATGGTTTCACATTGACTTGGGGTGCAGTGGAGGGAGCAGCAGCGTACAGCTATACCCTAAACGAAGGCGAGGCTGTGACCACTACCGAGACCTTTGTGCAGTTCTCGGAGCTTGAGCCTTTGACCCCCTATACCTTTGCCATTCAGGCACTGCCGGCAAACGAAACCACACATACCGCCTCGGAGTGGGCAAGAATAACCATAACCACCGAGAAGGACCCCGATAGCGAAGAAGAGTATCCCGATGATATTCCCGAGCCTATCATCCCCGAGGAGTATAAACTCGTGTGGAGCGATGAGTTTGATGGCGAGAGTCTCGACACCTCGAAATGGTATGTCGAGGTCAATGGCAATGGCGGAGGCAACAACGAGCTGCAATTCTACGACAAGCGCGGAGTGAGCGTCGGCAAGGAGCCGGAAAGCAATCGCAACTGTCTGATTCTCACCGCACGTAAGGAGGTTTACCGAGGTAAGAGCTGCTCGTCGGGCAGGGTCAACACCAGCCAAAGCTATAACTTCACCCATGGTCGTGTCGAGGCACTTATTCGTCTGCCCCACACAGCCGATGGTCTGTGGCCCGCATTCTGGCTGCTTGGGTCGAACTACTTCGAGGAGGGTTGGCCCAAATGCGGTGAGCTTGATATTATGGAGATGGGTAACTCGAATGGTATTCGTCGCGGAATGCAGGACCGCTATTTCAATGGAGCCTGCCACTGGGGCTATTATCTCGAGGGTGGTGGCTATCCCAACTATGCGGTAGCTTCGGATGCCCCCTACTCTCTGCAAGACGGATTCCACCTCTTTACGCTGATTTGGGACGAAGGGTCGGTTAAGACCTATCTCGACCTGCATCTTTATCCCGACAACGAACCCTACTTTGCGATGAACATCAATGGCTACGACGATGACCTCTCGCCGGGTCACTACTTCCACCACGACTTTTTCATCATCCTTAACCTTGCCGTGGGTGGCAACTTCACCGGCATTTGGGATATAAACGAGATAACGGCACTGAGCGAGGGCGAGGCTTCGATGTATGTTGATTATGTTCGCGTTTATCAAAAATAGCACCCATAAAGTATGAATTTACTGAATCGCATCATAGTAACACTGTCTATAGCTCTTCTGGCTGTGGGTTGCAGCGACGAGAATGTAACACCGCCCCCGATAGATGACCCCACACCCGAGGATGTGTCGGGCATAAGGCTCAACTATCAGCTCTCGCAGCAGAGGAGCCAAAAGCGTGGCGTATCGTTCAACTTCAATCTCGAGGATGATGTACGACTGCTCTCCGAGGGTGTGACGTGGAGCTATAATTGGGGTCCCAGCCAAGGAGGTAACAATATCGTAAGTCTTATGACCGAAAAGGGTATATGTTTCTTCCCTATGGCATGGAACGGCAATTTCAGTGCTGAGCGCATACGCCAATGGAAGATGGAGCATCCCGAGAGCGAGTATATACTCGCCTTCAACGAGCCTAACCTCACCGATCAGGCAAATATGACCCCTCAGGCGGCTGCCGCTGCATGGCCCCCACTCAAGGCTCTTGCCGACGAGCTAGGTATGAAGCTCATAGCTCCCGCTATGAACTACGGCACTCTTGCCAACTACCACGACCCCATAAAGTGGCTCGACGAATTCTTCTCGCTAGTACCCATAAGCGATGTTCACGGCATTGCCATCCACTGCTACATGGCAACTCCATCGTCGCTCAAAGGCTATGTTCAGCGATTCTATAAATACAACCTGCCGATATGGATGACCGAGTTTTGCGCGTGGGAGAATACGGTGGGCAGTCCCGAGGCTCAAGCCCGATATATGGTGCAGAGCGTATCGTATCTGGAGAGCGACCCCAATGTTGCGGGCTATGCGTGGTTCATTCCGCGAGGCTCGTCAGACCCCTCCCAATATCCCTACTATGCACTGCTGACCAACTCACGACCCATAGACCTCACCTCCTTGGGACGCATCTATTGTAACCTCTCGTCGCTGGATAAGAGTGTGAGATTCTCTGCAGGCGATGTTATTCCCGCCTCGCAATATCGCAACTGCAATGCCGCAGAGATGGCAACATCGGCAGAGTGGGTAAACTTCCCCGGTGTACAACTGACAACCGATGCCACGGGCATACTCGAGATTTCGGAGCTCTTCAACAGCCAATGGGTCGAGTGGGCGATAACCTCTCCCGACCATCGCGAACGCGAGCTGTACTTACGTTACACTGCTCTTGTCGATACCGAGGTTGAAATTACCATTGGCGAGCAAACATCGACCCACCAATTCGAAAAGACCGGCGAGAGTAATTGGATAACCAAGAGCATTAAGGTAATGGTTCCCGAAGGGGAGAATAACCTACGCCTGAAGGTTGTTAAGGGCAGAATGAACTTGAATTGGCTCTCGCTCCGCGAGTAACACACCAAGACTTAGATGAGGCTAAAAACAGGTCGGACTTCAAGAAAAGTATCCGACCTGTTTTTATTATTCCAATATTTTTCTAACTTTGCATAAACCAAAGTTTTAAGAACCTAAAATATTGCCTATGTTTTTCTACTACCTTATGCCTGTAATATTCATTCTTGGTATTCTGGCTATCGCTTTTGAAGATGTAATAAAGGTCAACAAGGCAGCCACGGCTGTCGGAATGTCGATTGTCCTTTGGCTCATATTCTTGCTCAATGCCGAGCTGTTTTTCGAGACCAATCCTCCCACACACATCAAAGAGTTTTTGGCGATGTTCCCCGCCTTGGCAGAGATGCCCACTCTGGAACTTGCCTACGAATTTATCGAGCTAAAACTCGTGCGCGGATTGGGTGATGTGGCAACCACCCTCTTCTTTGTTTTGGGTTCCATGGCTATTATCGACGTTATCGACTCGCACGGCGGTTTCGATATCATCTCGCAGGCTATTCGCACCAACCGACTCAGAAAGTTGCTTTGGATATTGAGTTTCACCACCTTCTTTATGTCGGTTCTGCTGGGCAACCTCGCCACCGTTATCGTGATGATTGCTATCGCCCGTAAGCTGATTCCCGAGCGCAACACTCGACTCATATTCAGCTCCATGATTATCATCGCGGCTAATGCCGGAGGCTCGTGGTCGCCTATTGGTGATGTTACCACCCTTCTGCTCTGGACAGGTGGCAATCTGTCGGTTGTTCACCAGATGACAACTCTCTTCCTGCCTGCTCTGGTTATGCTGTTGGTGCCTCTTGCTGCCACTACATTTATGTTGCCCAAAAATGGCATTGCCGAGCCTGTGATTGCTGCCGAGAGTGGCAAAGCAGTGGTGAGCCAAAAACTCAGAAAAAGAGTGCTGTGGGTGGGTCTTGCCTCTTTGGCACTTGTCCCCGTACTGCAAACTCTTATTCAGCTTCCTCCATTTATGGGTGTACTCTTGGGTCTTGTCGTGCTGTGGTTTATAACCGATAGGAAGTATGCCGACTCGGATGATGAGGCTGTGCAGGAGTTACGCGTACACCGCACATTCACCCGTGTTGATATCAGCACCGTATTCTTCTTCCTCGGTATCCTGATGTCTGTACAGGCCCTTATCGTGACCGGCCAACTCGCTATTATGGCAAACTTCCTGAGCGAGACTTTCTCCGAGACCAATATGATTGCTCTCGTGTTGGGTATCTGCTCTTCGTTTTTGGATAATGTGGCACTTGTGTCAGCTACGATGGGAATGTACCCCATAGCCCCGACCGGAGTGTTTGCTGCCGACTCCTCGTTCTGGACCTTCCTCGCCTACTGTGCCGTCACGGGCGGAAGCCTCCTCATCATCGGCTCGGCTGCCGGTGTTACGGTTATGGGTATGGAGAAGATTTCGTTTGGCTACTACTTCAAACGATTCACTCTGCTGGTACTGCTCGGCTACCTTGCCGGAGCAGCAATATATCTGCTGATGGTGTAGCCCCTCCCCCCCCAAAAAATAAAACCGTGATAAAAAACAAGAGTAATAATGAAGAGATTGTTATTAACGCTTCTATGGCTTGTGTGGACTACGTCGGCTATGGCAGATAACGATTTTGAGCTTGTCCAGAGTTGGGGTACGCTTCGTGGCACAGAGGTCGAGGCTCAAGATAAAGGTCACGATATGGTGGTTATCTTCATTGCCGGTTCGGGACCCACCGACCGCAATGGCAACCAACCTTCGATGCAAACCTTCACCTATCGCCAGATAGCTGACTCGCTCTCGCGCTGTGGCATAGCCTCACTGCTCTATGATAAGCGAGGTATTGGTGCCAGCCGCTACAACGACCCGTCAGAGCTGCTCTCCGACTGCCACTTCTACCACTACGTTGACGATGCTCAGATGCTGGTTAACTATGCCAAGGAGTTGGGCTACCAAAGGGTTGCTCTGGCAGGACACAGCGAGGGTTCGCTCATAGCACTGCTGGTTGCCCAACGCGAGCCTAATGTCGATAAGGTCATTTCGCTTGCGGGTGCCGGTCAAACAATCGACTGTCTCCTGAAGATGCAACTTATGCCCAAACTTATGGGTGTTGACTACTCGCTTTACACTCGTGCATGCAGGATTTTAGACTCTCTGCGCCGAGGCGAGAAGCCGACAGATGTTCCCTCGCAGTTGCAGGCGTTGTTCCCCGAATACCTGAACGACTTTTGGACCGAAGAGATTAGCCACGACCCGTGCAAGATTATATCTACTCTCGATTGCGATATACTCATTATCGGTGGTGAGCGAGATATTCAGGTTGCTCCGATAAATGCCAAGATGCTCCACGAGGCAAATCCAAAGTCGCGTATGGAGATTATAACGGATATGGCTCATACGCTCAAACATACCACCGGAGGCGACGTTTCAGAGCAGATTGATGCATACACCAACCCCTCGCTTGCAGTCAAAGAGCAGGTCGTTGACCTTATGGTAGAGTTTTTGCGCTAAGCAATAATTCAGTGTCTCTGCACGTTTTCTAACCGAAGAGAGGTGATGCTCTCGTTGCAACAGAGAACTAAAGTGATGTTCTATAAATTGCGATTAATTTATAGAACAACTCTAAAAAAAACAATCGGTATGAAAAGGTTTATTTTATTTGTGGTGGCAGCAATGCTGATGTTGCCCACTCAGGCTCAGAGTCAGGAGCAAGAGAATTATGTTCAGGTTTATGGTTATGCCCAAACCGAACTTACGCCCAACGAGTTTACTCTTTCTATAACCATCAAGGAGCGCGATAGCAAGGGTAAGGTCTCGGTACAGGAGGACGAGCGTAAGATGAGAGCTGCCCTTAAGGGTGCAGGCATCGACATAGAGTCGGCACTACGCCTTGCCGACAACTCAAGTAGCTACTTCAAGCGTGGCGAGTCGTTGCTCACCACCCAATATGAGCTTAAGCTCAACTCCTCGGAGCAGCTTGCAGCCGCCTTCAAAGCACTCGACCCTCTTGCCCTCTCGAGCGTAAAGCTCATACGTGCTACGCGTAGCGATATCGAGCAGTGGCAGTCGAAGCTTCGCATAGAGGCAATGAAAAATGCAGCTAAGGTTGCTGACGAATTGGCTGAGGCTGTGGGTCAAAAGAGGGGTGTGTGCCTGACTATTATCGACTATAACCGCGGAGGTGATTTCGGCATGGAACGCAAGGCGACTACCATGCGCTCAAATTATAGCGAATATGCCGAGGAGAGTGACGAGGCTCAGCCCTTGGAGTTTACCACCTATAAACTCACCTACTCGGTGCAAGCCAAATTCGAACTGCTACCATAGGTCAATAGCCAAACAAAGACAACCAAAGGTGCGTGAAAGCAGAAAAATTCTTTCACGCACCTTTGATATAACCTCAGCTCTCGATATAAAAGAAGTGAAAATTATTACTAATTACACAATACGTCGTGCAATGGTTGAGGACAGCAGCTCCATATTGTTTAGGTCAAGGCCCTCGAGTAGCACCATTCCGGGGCGTTTACCTACCTCTATCGTGCCTATACTCTGACCGAGACCCAGAGCCTCGGCACCATTCTGGCAGCACCATCTGAGTCGCTCTTCGAGGCTTACACCTTTTATCTCGCGCAGTTCATCGAGCATACTCAGCGACCAATTCGACGAAAGGGAGTCGGTGCCTACACATATCTTTAGACCATTGCGCCGTAGCAACTCTACGGGAGGCTCAAGAGCCGATATGTAGTGATTCGAGCGTGGGCATATACACCAATATACCTCAGAGGTAAAGTGGTTCATTATAAGTTCTATGTCGCTCTGCTTAAGGCAACAGTTGTGAACGAGCATCACACTACGATTCTTCGGTATGGATTCCACGATTCTCTTTGCCGGTGAGCCATAGTGCAGAAAATCGCACTCAAAACCCTCGCGCTGATACCACTCCCACAGTTCGCCCTGCATTTTGAACAGCTCTCCCTCGGAGCGAGTCTCGAGCAGGTGTATCGATAGAGGCTCCTCGCCCTCGGCGCATATTTGGCGAAAGAGTCTGTCGCGAACCGAGTAGGTGGAGTGGACAGTTAGCGATGTGTTGGGGTGCTTGAGTAGTGGCTCAAGGTGCTGACAATCTTGTGTGCGCAGCCCATATAGCTCGGCAAATGTGCGGTATGTGATTCTACTCTCGAGTTTTGTCGGGAAGCTTAGCAACGAGTTTGATATGTCGCCGACAGCCTCAACACCTTGACTCCAGAGCATAGAGTCTGCTCTGCGTATTGCCCCTTCACACTCTTCGGGCGAAAAGCGGTGGCGAGCCTCCCTCAGTCCCTTGGCAAAAGCTGCAAATCCGCCCTGAGGCTCAATCATCCCCTTAAGATAGGAGAGTTCCAAGTGGCAGTGGGCATTGACCATACCCGGGACAATAGCTCCGCAGTAGAACTCCGTCAGGGGGAGATTGTCGCGCTGCGGGTTGCTATCAATCGAGAGAATCAATCCCGACTCATCAACCTCTATTACAGGATTAGCGAGCCACCCTTGCGCTGTCAGCAGATAGTGCGAGGCTATCCTTCGCTTTGGTGTGGAAGAAGTCATCGGCAAATAATCTGAGTTTAAGGTCGTTTCTGAAAAGGCTGTCTATCGCCTGCTGGTCGGGAAGTATGTATGTGACCTTCACTTCGTTGAGCCTGATTGAGGGACGATTCAGCTCCTGCCTTTTCTGTGGCTCCCAAAAGTCGATTACCAACTTGTGGGGCAACGAATCGGTGGTCGAGATATTACGCTCGTAGGTCTGCTCCTTATCTCGGCGCAAGGTGATTGTCTGCGACGAAATCTTGCTGCCGTCGGGGTGTTGCATATATATAGTTGCTCGATTATTCCTGTTCTTATCCAGCGAATCGACAAAGTAAGTGACCTCGATTTTATAGTTACCCTCGCGTATTGAGTCGAGTTCTATCCTAAGGCGTGTCGTATCACGAAGTCTGGTACAACGTATTGTCGTATCGCGCCAATAGGTATAGCGTGCAAAGCGTGTGGCTACGTTGCGTACGGTATCTAAGTCGGCAACCTCCTTGTCCAGTCGCAGTCCCTCCTCCTCTAAAATATCGATTGCAAGCTCAACCACATCGCCCAAACGCGCACTCTTACGCTTCGAGAAGTTGCCGATGGTATATTGCACATCTTCTGCCGTGTAGCCATATTTCTCGAATATAGGTTCGTAGATTAGCAACGAATCGCGCTTTACATTTGTGCGGTCGTAATATGAGTTTGCCAAAAATGCATCGTGGAAAATCATTGCCAAAGTTTGGTCGGGAATGATTTTATGTTGCTCACATCCCATAAGTAGCAGTGTGGCGAGCGTTGCGAGTGAAATCAATAGACGTTTCATATTCTCTTTTTAGGTATCATTTTCAAGGTTGTTAATGTGCTGATGATGGTCAAAATCAGCATGTGTGCCACAACGACAGCCACAAGGTCCTCGAGGCGGAACTCTACGGGATAGCTGCGCGAGGCAAAACTCTCGACGGGCAGTTTTATTATGCCCAAATGTTGTTGCAAAAGGCTGATGCCCACGCCCAACACTATGCCTATCACTCCGCCCAACGAGCCAATGAGCATACCCTCGCTGATGAAAATTCGAAGTATGAGGCTATGGTCAGCACCCATCGAACGCAAAATGATGTTTTCATCCCTCTTTTCGATGATAAGCATTGCCAAAGCTCCAACAATCGAGAAGGCAGCTATGACCAACACCATAAGCGAGATAAAGAATATGCCCCACTTCTCGTATCTCATAATATCGTAAAATGTGGGGTTAAGTTCATAGCGGGTCTTGACCTCGAACTCCTCGCCCACCGCAGCCTCAACCTGTGGTTTGAGTTGCTCTGCTCTCTCGCTTTGGCACCTGATAACCATTGCCGTAGCTCGCTTCTCCATATCGAGCAACTCTTGGGCTAATCTGAGCGAGCCTAATATGTAGTTTTGTTCGGCTTCGGCATCGAGCGTAAATATTCCCTCTACCTCCACCTCGCACGACTTGTAGCCATCAACAGGCAGCAGGGTCGAAAAGCTGTTTCGTCTTAGGGCATAGATACTCACTTTTTCGTTCAGGCTTCTTACACCGAGGTTGTATGCCACACCTCTGCCAAGCACCACACGCTCCCAATCGCCAACTCTCACAAGGTATCTGCCACTGCTTATGGCACTCTCGATATCGAATATCGAGGGGTAGTTATCGTCAACACCTCGCAGGGTTGCCGTTGTCTGTCTGCCCCTATGCTCCAACATCACACTCTGCTCGAGGATGAAGCTGACTGCATCCACACCTTCGATGTGGGCAATCTTTTCGCTATCGAGAGCTTGACACTCGAAGCTGCCTCCGCGCTTGGCACTTACCGTAAGTTCGGCATTAAAAGTCGAGGACATCTGCCTGACCAAACTCTCGAAGCCGTTAAAAACCGAGAGCAAGATAATCATTGCTGCCACAGGCATTGCCACAGCGAATATACTCACACCCGATATTATGTTGATAACCGAATGTGAACGCCTCGAGAAGAGGTATCGTCGGGCAAAGAGTAGTGGCAACATATCTTTGGTTCTACTCCTTTAATCGCTCCTCGATGTTGCGTATATACTCCAGCGAGTCGTCCATAAAGAATTGCAACTCGGGAACAATTTTGAGTTGGTTTTTCACCCTTTTGCCGAGTTCGCGACGCAGAAACCAATTCTTATCTTCGATAGCCTTAAGCACCTGTGGTGCCTTATCGAAGGGGAAGATGCTCACATAAATCTTAGCATAGCCGAAGTCGGGCGATACTCTCACCGCAGTCACCGTAAGCAGAGTGCCAAGTGTGCAATCTTTACCCTCGCGCTGAAAAATCTCCGCCATGTCGTTCTGAATCTGGCGGGCAATCTTTTGTTGTCTTATACTCTCCATAATATCTTAATTTGCTTTGTAGTTAAATCCGGCATCGCTCTTTTGCTTCTGCTTTTTGGGCAACTTCCACACATCGAAACCATCTTTGTTGAAACGATATGCTACGGTGAACGATATGGTCAGATTGTCGAGTGGCGAACGCAGGGGAGTGTACCAAAATGGGTTCTCCGAGCCATCGTTCTTGTTGTCGGCATATTTATTACGGTTGCGCATCAAGTCGCCCAGACCGAAGTAGTAACGTACTCTGGCACCCACCTCGAATTGTCTAATAAGCACAGCGAAACCTCCACCTCCGGCAAGGCCATAACCCCAACGATTATCGCGGGCAGTCTTGAACACATACTCTCCTTGCCAATCATCCTTGCCGTTGTCGCGAGCAATCTCATTCTCATACGAGGATTTGAAACGGTAGCTGAATGTGGCTGCAGCCTCGAGATATACCCTCACTCGCTTTTTGATGTAGAAGTGGGGCTGCCAGATGATGGGTACCTGAATGGTGTTCACCTCGCGTGTGTACCACTGCCACTTCTCATCCTCTTCGCGTATCGAACCATAGGGGTCGAAAGAAAAGCCACTCTGCAACCACTCCACATCGATACCAAAACCTCCGGCAAACTTCTGTGTGCCGTAGTATCGCCACGAGAGACCTGCGGTGTACATCCCCCACCGCGAGCGCATCTCCTGCTTGGGATAGAGGCGGGCTGTTCCCATTCCGTAACCACCCTGAATACCCAAAGTGTGTTGAGCCGACGAGGGTAGAGCTGCAAATATAGCCCAGATAAAACCTAAAATTATAACTATTTTCTTCATCATTATCACTTTTAGATGTGCCGTTAGAATCGTGTCGATTTGCCGCCCATAGCACCGCCAAGGCCACCCATAGCACCACCCAGACCAAATCCGCCGGAGGAATTGCCGTTAGAGCTGTTTGTTCCCTTGACCCTTGCATCGGCATCAGCCTTTGCTTTTGCCTCGGCCTCCTTTTGCAGGCGTTGCAACTCGCGTTTGTCGAGTAGTTCGATTAGCGACTGCATAGTTACGGGGGCAAACATCTGGTTCATATCCATTGCAAACTCAATCTCCCAATTTGCCTTTGTGGTGAATATGCTGTTGCCCTCACCATCGACATACATCTCCGAGCGTTCGGGCTCTCGGCGCTGAACCACATTACCCGTATCCCACTTGCCATTACCGTTCATATCTTCGATAACTCTGAACTGCACATCGCCGGGCTTAACATAGTTGAACACAACTTCGCCACCCTCTACTCCGAACTTCTGCTGCTGAACCTGACCTCCGGTATTGAGCATCTGTACGATATATTTGCCCCTCTCTTCTTTGGGCGTAAGGGTTATCTTGATTACGGCAAATTTCTCGGGGTCGCTGGTGTTGTACGTACCACCGATTGAGTCGTTCCTAAAGCCGGCAACATCGGTAAAGGTGCCGGCAGGTATATGAAGCTTGTACTTCGATGTGGGGTCCCACTTTACGTCCATATACCACTTCCTCATATTAAGCGTGTCGCGCCTAAAATGGGTCTCGACCCTCTGAAGCGACTTATCCTCCTTCTCGAGCGAAAGTTCTACTGCCGTAGAGTCGAACTCTATGAGCGGATAGTCAAACTCCATCTCGATACTACTCTCAGGATTTACCTCACCCGAAAGCGACATCTTGAGTTTGAAGGGGTTTTCCTTCTTCGGCTCCTCATACTCCAAACCGGCAGCAAGAGCCTTTTCCCTCTCGCGCTCAATCTTTTCCCTCTCCTTCTGCTCCTCCTTGCTCTCGACATATTTCCACGCGAACTTGAGCTTTGCGGTGTCGGGAACCAAACGGTCTATCGAGTCGTGCTTGAGATATATCATACGACCTCTAATGGTGTCGGGCAGTTCTATTGAGGGCAGATTGAACCACAGAGCAACAGTGTCGTGACCTACGGTTTGGTGATCCCAGATAATCTTGTCGTTGGGTATGCTATCCAATTCGAAGCTCAAAATCTCGGGTTTGGCAGCAGCAAAGTAGAGCATAGCCTGATGCTGCGAGGGTCGCTGATGGTCTGCCAGACGCTGACGCTTGAAGGTTACGTCGGTAAACATACGGAAGTAGAGTTGCGGGTCGCACACCACATACTTGCGAGCCGAGTCGTACCACATAGCGAAGTCGGGCAGTTCGGCGGGGTTTATGGGCTTATGCAGGAAGCCGACTTGGTCGGTTGCTGCCTCGTAGAGCTGATTGTCGTTCGTATCCTGAATGGCGTATGCCCAATACTCGATGGGTTTGAGGTTTTGAGCGAGGAATATACCATTATTCTCGGCACGAGCTATGACATGAGGCTTATACTTGAAGAGCGTCGAGTCGTAATCCTTGTTATACTCCACCGAGTCCTTAATGAAGAACCATATAAAACTCTTCGACACCGAGTCGGCTTTATAGCTGTCGGCAGTATAACCCGAGCAGACCATCGAATCTATCTCACTGCCCGTCGAGAATACATAGCGTAAGCCATTGAGGGGGTTGCCCTCGTTGTTATCGCGCAGTGCCGAGCCGAAATTCAGAGCATAGGTACGATTCGAGTCGAGCGTATCCTTCATCGTAATCAAAATGCCTCGACCGCGAACCGTCAGCGTAGGTTTCTTCTTCATCTGTGGCGAGGTGAAGAACTCTTTTTGCTGGTCCTTAATCTGAACATACTCGTCAAACTCGATATATATTCGGCGATTCTGTCCCAAGACGGGGTAGTTGGTAGCATAATTTTCGGGGGTCGCATATAGAACCACCGGTGGCAGGGTATCTTTCGGACCTCCTGTCAAGGTAGAATTTATCGAGGCGCACCTTACGAAAAAGGCTAACGAGAAGCATAATGCTACTGCCACACTCAGGCACATTCGCCCCATTTTCAACCCTCTACTTATTCCTGTCATAGTTCCTTGAAGTTTATTCTGTTACAATTTCATCATCCTGTGGCAAATCCTCGGTGCCATCTTCTGTGCCATCTTCCGGCAGCTCCTCCGCAGGTTTGTTATATATTGTCCAACCCTCATATTCAAAGGGCGAGTCCTCTCGCCACGGAGCAAACTCTACGGCAATATTGCTATCCGCCTCTTCTTTCGAGAAGTTGCGTAGTGCAAAACTGTTGTCGTTCAAGGCGTCGTATGCCATCAGCAGATAGTCTCCTTCCTTAAACTTCATAGTCACCACACCGCCATAGTCGGCACTGAAGGTGTAGGCAGGCTCGATGGTCTGCTGCGAGGAGCTGTTTGTCAGCTTACCTGCGCGTGCCTCGTTAAAGGAGAGAGGCAACCACCCCTCCTCCTTGGTAATCGACTCATAGGCAAAGACCTTCAGACTCATCAGTGTCTGAGCCTCAGCACCCTCGTCGGTGGTGAAGGTGGGACGAACCATGGCCTTAATATCGGGAACATAGAAGTCGTTATACATCCACCACGTACCATTCTTGTAGTTAGACATCTGCTTCCAAGGGTGGAATACCACCGACACATACATAGTGGGCAGATTCTCCGACATTTCGTGTTGGGTGTAGCCGTAGAGCTTGTTCTTGGTATCCACCGCCAGCACCATCATATTGCTCAACTTCGACTGCATACTCTGCGCCACACCGAAACTCTCGATGGAGGTTGGCTCGCCCGTAAGTTTGGGTTGGAGCTTTTGCGATGGATCTTTCTTCGAGGTGAATACACCATTCAGAGCATCGTCATAGGAGAGTATATGCCACTCGGTGGTGTCGGCAGCATAGCCAAAGAGCAGAATATCTCTCAGGGGCAGCAGCTCGCTACCCGAACTCTCCTGCTCCCAAGCTTTGAGTATGTAGCGAGTGTCGTAGGATACATCCTTTTTACACCCCACAATCGCAAGCAGAGCAATAATTATTGCAACTAATTTTCTATTCATAAATCTATTACTTCTCTTTTTCAAAACAAATCTGTCGTTAGGCGAGTTTTTCAACCTGCTCCTCACCCAATCTCTCGAGCAGCTCGGCAACGCTCTGATCGGTTTGAGGTATAATCCTCTCGGGCATAATCTCCGCCATAGGTCGCAAAACAAATTCGCGTTCCCGAATCCTCGGGTGTGGCACCACAAGGCGTTGCGAGTGGATTATCTGCTCGCCGTAGAGCAATATATCTATATCCATCGTTCGCGAGGTGTATCTCTGTCCCGTTGCCGATTTTATCTTTAGCTCTTGCTCTCTCTCGCGTCCCAATAGTTGCTCAATGGCTTGAAGTCTATCGAGCAACTCCTCTGCCTCAAGCTCAGTCTCAATCTCTAATACCTGATTCAGAAACGGCTCATCGGCATCGAAGCCCCACGCCGCTGAGCGATATACCCCGGAGCGGGCAAGCACTCGTCCCACTCTTTGGGCTATCATCTGCTCGGCACACCTTAGTCGTTGAGCCACATCGCCCACATTGCCACCATTTATGACCACAACCCTCACCATATCTCTACAAGCGGTTAATATGTTTACTTACGCTCAGGGCAAAGTGTGTGAAAATTATTGTCGAGTTACCATTTTGCGTAAGTTGCGCTATCGCTCGTTCGATATTTTGGACTATCGGCTCTATATTTTGATTACCGATAAAGGGGGCAAACTTCTTGCAAAATGCCGACTCCTCGCCCCACAAATAGCTTATCTTGCCCAATCCGGCGTGGAGCATATAGCTCTCTCTGAGCAGTCTTACGCAGTCGTGCAAGAACTCTATTTGCTGCTCGCGTGTGAGTGCCGCCACCTCGTCAGCCCACTCTATGAGTTCGAGGTGCTTATCGTTGTAACTCAAACGCATCAACTGACAGAATAGCGCAAAGTAGTCGTTACCTTGATTCTCCTCGCCACTCGCAAGCTCCCTTAGGCGCAACATATCGCCTCCCGCAAGACGAGCCATATTACGTGCCGCCTCGGGGTCGGCAATACCCAACGAGTGAGCCTCTTGCTCAAGAACTTCGACCTCGAATGGCGGGACCTCAATCTCCTGTACTCTGGATGATATGGTCTTGAGGAGTTTGTCGGCTCGCTCAGACACCAACAGGAATATTGTTCTCTGCCACGGCTCCTCCAATATCTTCAGCAGTTTGTTTGCCGCCTCGTCGTTCATTGCTTCCGGCAACCAGATAATCATCACCTTGTAGCGGGCAGCAAAACTCTTGAACGAAAGCTTCTCGACTATCGAGTTCGACTCCTTGGCGGTGATTATCGCCTTGAGGGTCTTGCCAAGGTTCAGCTTCTCGCGCCACTGCGAGGCAGAGAAGAGACCATTTGTTGAGGTGAATAGTTGGCGAAATTGAGTCAGGAAATCGTCGCTTATCACCACCTCGCCCGATTTTTTGTTCTGTTTGTTGACCGGAAATACGAGGTGCAGGTCGGGATGAGCCAGAGCCTCAATCTGCAAACAGTTGGCACACTTGCCACACGAGTCACCCTCTGTGCGGTGTTCGCAATTCAGATATTGGGCATAGGCAACAGCAATAGCCAAGCCACCCCTGCCGGCAGCTCCCGAGAAGAGCTGAGCATGACTCACGCGACCCGAATCCACTTGGCGTACCAGATGTTTCTTGAGTTCCTCCTGTCCCTTTATATCCTGAAATCTCATCTCTTACCTCGTTTTAATATCGACTTTAGCAACTTTGCCATATCTATCTTCTCGCGGCGAACTATAAATGCCACATACCCCGCAATCAGCAATGTATTTATGCCATAGAGCAGAACCTCGGGCATAGATATTCGCTCCACAGCTCCGCTTACAAAGAAGAGAGCCAAAGCTACCACCACAAATTCGCCTATGCGTCTTAGGTCGTAGGGTACGGGATAGAACTTACGCATAAGAGCATAGCTTACGGCAACCATCACCACCTCGCTTGCGAACCTTGCCCACGCTGCTCCGTAGTATCCCCAACGCGGAACGAGTATGATGTTTGCCACCACAGCGGCTGCCAGACCTGCAAACGTAACCCACATAGCCAACGATGTGCGCTCCTCTCTCTTATACCAGAACGATAGGTTGAGCCATACGCCACTCAGAACATTTGCTCCCAAGACTATGGGCAGGATGAATATACCCTCGCGGAACGAGCGACCCACAATCAGCGCAAAGAGGTCTTTGTAGAGTGCTATGCCGAGAAATATGAGCATCGATGCCATTATGTAATACTTCATTGCCGCGGCATTCATCTCCACAAAGTCGCTCTTTTTGTAGTTTGCCAAGAAGAATGGCTCGGCAGCCAGACGGTACATCTGTGTAAAGAGCATCATCACCACCGCAATCTTGGTTATCGCTCCATAGATTCCCAATTGTGCCATGGCCCCCTTAGGCGAGAGGAACTTAATCATCTGTCGGTCGATAAACTCGCCTGCCGTACCTGCCACACCACTCACAAGCAACGGGAGTGAGTAGAGCAGAACAACGCTCATCAGCTTCCAATCGACCTTGGGCAGTGTGCGTTCCACGGTCAGCAGCAGTAGCAGAAGTGTTATGATGCTTGCTGCAAGGTTGGCAACAAAGACCCAGCCCACACCAAACTCCGAGGAGTAGAGTCCTAAGAAGCCGAACAGGAATGCCAGAGCCACGTTGATTACGACGTTTGCAGCTTTGAAGAGTACAAACTCACCACTTCGACCTTGCTCTCTGAGTCTTGAGAAGGGCATCATTGTCCACACGTCGAAGAGAATGATAAGGGCAACGCAGAGAATATACTCGGGATGGGCAACATACTCCTGCCCCATCCACGAGGCTACCTTGTCGCGCCAAAGAGCCACCACCACAAAGAAGAGCGCAGCGGCATAGAAACTCATGCCCCAACACGAGGCAAAGAGTCCAAGTTTGCCCTTTCGAATCTCCTCGTCGGAGCCACCCTTCTCGTCAACTTTGGCTGCAAATCGGAAATAGCTCGACTCCATACCCATCGACAGTACAACCAGCGCAAAGGGTATAAGGGCATAGACATCGGTCACGATACCATAGGTGTCGGGACCGAATATGCGAGTGTAGAAAGGTGTGAGCAGATAGCTCAGAAACCTTACTACTATGGTACTGATACCATAAATCGCAGTCTGTTTAGCCAATTTTTCGAGCATAGAGTCGCTTATATATCTTGCAAAGATATATATTTAATCCTAAACCGCAATCTGTTGAGGCCAAAAAAGCGATATTAAAGGAGCGACAGATGGTTTGACTCCACGAAAATCGCCCGAAGGGAAGAAAGAAATCTTTTGGGGGCCGCAAAAGAATTTTGATTTTTGGGGAATCAATGGTCCAAAACGAGAAGTTTTTTTGATTTTAGAGGAGCGGTTTTGTGCATCGCGAAAAAGGGCGTGGAAGGATAGTATTAGGAATACAGCCTTTTACGCCATTTGAGGAATGTGAGGAATTTACAGCATACAAAACTGTAATCATTTTTGATTTTAGGTGAGGAAATTACGTGCATCGTAATAAGAAACCCGGGTGGGTAGTACTCTAATGTACGTCCCACTCGGGTTTTGCTAAAGGATGTGCGGAATTTACCGCATACAAATCGAAAAATTAGAAGCCTTTGCCAATCCCAAGAAAATCCTCCGCCTTGAGCGATGCGCCACCAATAAGACCGCCATCAACATCCTCCTTAGCGAAAATCTCCTGAGCATTCGAAGGTTTACACGAGCCGCCATAGAGAATGGGACAAAGGTCGGCAGCTGCACCGAACTTCGAGCGCAACACCTCTCGGATGTAGGCGTGAATCTCCTGAGCTTGCTCAGCGGTTGCAGTCTTACCTGTGCCGATAGCCCATACAGGCTCGTAAGCGATAACAAGGTTCTTGAACTGCTCCTCCGAGAGGTTGAACACAACCTCCTCAATCTGAGCCTTGCATACCTCGAAGTGCTTATCTGCCTCGCGCTCGTCGAGGTTCTCGCCAATACAGTAGATGGGAGTGAGGTTATTCTCGTAAGCCTGAGCCATCTTCTTATTGAGAGTCTCAGAGGTCTCGCCATAGTACTGACGACGCTCCGAGTGACCCAAAATAACATACTTGCAACCCAAAGCTGCAATCATCTGCGCCGAAACCTCACCGGTGTAAGCACCTTTAGTCTCGGTAGCGCAATCCTGTGCGCCGAGAGCGATATCCGAACCCTTGAGGGCATCTGCCACCATCAAAAGGTGGGTAAAGGGGGCACATACTATGAAGTTAACACACTCGCAAACCTCATTGCGAGATGCTACGATACTCTTTGCGAGCTGAACACCTTCGGCAGGAAGAGTATTCATCTTCCAGTTGCCGGCAACAATCTTTTTTCTCATAACCATAATTATTTTTTGTAGTAAATACCTGTTTGTCAATTCTTTGTATTACTCTTCGCACCAACGCTTAACATCCTCCATCGAGGGAGCCTTCAGACCCAGCTTATTCTTCTTGTTGAAGCCACAAAGGTCATTGAAGAACTTGCCTGCGGGGAGCTTCTTGAGCGACTCTACGGTGATATATCCCATCTTCTGAATTACGGGAATCCACTCCTCGGGAACACCTATTTCGAGGTACTTCTCGGGACCGTCAACCGTAGGCTTCTTCTCGGGACGCATGGTGGGGAAGAAGAGTACATCCTGAATCGAGGGCTGGTTGGTCATAAACATCGTCAGACGGTCGATACCCATACCCATACCCGAACACTGAGGCATACCATACTCAAGAGCGCGAACGAAGTCCATATCGATAAACATCGCCTCGTCGTCGCCCTTCTCCGAAAGACGCAACTGCTCTTGGAAACGCTCCAGCTGGTCGATGGGGTCGTTAAGCTCGGAGTAGGCGTTACACAGCTCCTTGCCATTCACGAAGAGTTCGAAACGCTCCGTGAGGTCCTGATTGTCGCGGTGACGCTTGCACAGGGGCGACATCTCGATAGGATAGTCGCAGATGAATGTGGGCTGCACAAGCTCCTCCTCGCAATATTGACCAAAGATAGCATCGATGAGCTTACCTTTACCCATCGTGTCGTCAATCTCGACATTGAGTCTCTTGCATGCCTCGCGCAACTGCTCCTCGCTCTGACCCGTGATATCGTAGCCGGTCTTTTCGCGAATAGCATCGGTCATTGTCAGACGACGGAAGGGAGCCTTGAACGAAATCTGCTTGCCATCTATGGTAAGCTCGGTTGTGCCGTTGGTTGCGATGGCTACGCGCTCCAAGAGCTGCTCGGTGAACTCCATCATCCACTTGTAGTCCTTGTAGGCGATATAAATCTCCATACAGGTAAACTCGGGATTGTGAGTGCGGTCCATACCCTCGTTGCGGAAGTTCTTACCAAACTCGTAAACGCCCTCGAAACCACCTACGATGAGCTTCTTGAGGTATAGCTCGGTGGCTATACGCATATAGAAGTCGGTGTCGAGCGAGTTGTGGTGAGTGATGAAGGGGCGAGCCGATGCACCTCCGGGAATAGGTTGCAGAATGGGGGTCTCAACCTCCAGACAGCCATGCTGGTTGAAGAACTCGCGCATGGTAGCGATAATCTTGGCACGCTTAACGAATACCTCGCGAACGTGGGGGTTGACCACCAAGTCAACGTAACGCTGGCGATAGCGCACCTCGGGGTCGGTCAGCGCATCGAACATCTGACCATCCTTCTCCTTTACGATGGGCAGTGGACGCAACGACTTCGAAAGAATAGTGAATCGCTGGCAGTGTACCGACAGCTCGCCGGTATTGGTGTGGAATGCATGACCCTCAACGCCGATGAAGTCGCCCATATCGAGCAGTTTTTTGAATACGGTGTTGTAGAGTGTGGAATCGCCCTCGGGACAGATATCGTCACGACGAATATAGACCTGAATACGACCCGAGTGGTCCTGCAACTCGAAGAAGGATGCGCTACCCATAATTCGGCGGCTCATAATTCTACCAGCAATACGCACCTGCTGGTAGTTACCCTTCTCGGGGTCGAAATTTTCGGCAATCTCGCGTGCCGAGGCGTTAACCTCGAAGCGAGCTGCGGGGTAAGGCTCAATGCCCAAATCGCGGAGAGCTTGCAGAGACTTGCGTCTGAGCTGCTCCTGTTCGCTGAGTTCGTTAAAATTCATAGTCCGATTTATGTTTTGTAATCAATTTTCTTAAATTTTCGCTTTGCGCCGACTCGGTGTTTTACACCGATAGTGGCTACTTTAGCTTGCAAAGATACATATAATTCGTTGAATTGAGAAATTTGGGGCAAAATAATTGGCAGACAGGGGTTTTGTGAAATTCTGATTTTTGAAGGAATGCCAGCGAAAACCAACGTAATGCCAAGTTGTTCCAAAGCTGAGTAACCTATCCGTTACCATATGAAACAGATGGAAGAATACGGAAGTTCAGCAATGTAAACTATTGTATTATAACGGCTTTTACAAAAGTTCCTGTAAAAATGATGGGTTACGGTTGAAAATCCTCTGTTACCGTTTCTTCTGCGATGTTCCGACATATTTTGCGTAACGGCTCATAACTCTACTGAAAGTATTTTTGAACCTAAAAAAAGTAGCAGTTATGAAGAGTACATTTTCAACCATCTTCTACCTGAAAAGACAGGCAGCAAGAAAAGACGGAACAGTACCCGTAATGGGTAGAATCACAGTGGACGGAACGCAAACGCAGTTCAGTTGCAAGATTACCATTGACCCGAAGGTGTGGGATACGAAAAGTGGTCGAGCCACCGGACGAAGTGCAGCCGCTATCGAAGCAAACCGTATGCTTGACAATATGCGTGTGAGCATCAACAAGCATTACCGTGAGATTATGGACAGAGATAACTATGTTACCGCCGAAAAAGTAAAGAATGCCTTTCTCGGACTGGAACACCGTTGTCGCACTTTGCTTCAAGTCTTCAAACAGCATAATGAAGACTACGAAAAGATGTATGAAGCCGGAATGAAAGCCAAAGCTACACTATTGAAGTATCAATGCGTGTACCGTCATTTGGAAGAGTTTATCTATCAGCGTTACCATGTCAGAGATATTGCGTTGAAAGAGTTGACTCCTGCATTCATATCAGACTTTGACATCTTTTTGAGAACAGAGAAGAATTGTTGCACCAATACTGTATGGCTATATCTCTGTCCTTTGCGTACAATGGTTTCAATCGCAATCAGTAATGAATGGTTAAGCCGTGATCCATTCCGTGATTATGAGGTCAAGAAAGAACAAACCACCCGTTACTTCTTGACAAAAGATGAAATCCGCCTCCTTATGGACGGTAAATTAAAGAATGCCAAGCAGGAACTATATCGTGATTTGTTCGTGTTCTGCATCTTCACGGGATTGAGTTTCTCGGATATGCGTAACTTGTCGGAAGAGAACATCCGCACCTATTTTGATGAACACCTTTGGATAAGCATCAACCGACAAAAGACGGGAGTACAATCCAATATCCGCCTGCTGGATATTCCAAAGAAGATTTTGGAAAAATATCGTGGACTCCGTGAAGACGGCAAGATTTTCAGCGTTCCTCATTACATGACTTGTCTGTACGGCATTCGTGCCGTAGCCAAACGATGCGGAATCACCAAGCACCTTACCTGGCACATGAGCCGCCATACAATGGCAACTGAAATCTGTTTGACCAATGGCGTGCCCATTGAAACAGTTAGTTCCATTCTCGGACACAAGAACATTACCACGACACAAATTTATGCGAAAATAACCAAAGAGAAACTCAATCAGGATATGGAAAACCTATCTACACGGTTGGGAAATATCGAAGAGTATGTTGCTAATGCTTTATAGAAGGAGGTTGCTATGAAACGGAACATCATAAAAATAGAGGGTAAAGCGGTAATCGTTACCACTGCTCCGATAGGTAACTATATAGGTAACGAATTGGGTAACGGAATATGGATGACCGTGTGGGAAATAGCCGAAGCGTTCAATGTAAGTGGAACAGCAGTTGTCAGTGCAATAAAGGCTATCCTTAAGACTGACATACTCAACGATTACGAAGTTTGCAAGTATGTCTGTTTGGACAATGGGAATACTGCTGATGTCTATTCATTAGAAATGATAATCCCCATTGCTTTCCGACTGAACACCTATTACACAGACATTTTTCGCAAGTGGATTGTGAGCAAGGTGTATGAGAAGAAAACATCGGAACGGCAATTCTACATCCATATTCCTAACGGTGGTTACAGTTGCTGAGTAGCAACCAACGAAAGACGGACAATCTCGCATTTGGGATTGTCCG
>CAZFQU010000014.1:0-33840 GCA_964521245.1 uncultured Alistipes sp.
ATCGTCACAAATATAAAAAAAGCCCATCTAACAAAAAACTTGTTAGACAGGCTCTGCTATTATCGCAAATGCGAATTACTTAACTGCGTTAACGATTGCCTCGAATGCCTTAGGCTCGTTCATTGCGAGGTCAGCCAAAACCTTACGGTTGAGCTGAATACCCTTCACATTGAGCTTACCGATAAACTGTGAGTAGGTCATACCGTAAGCGCGAACACCTGCATTGATACGGGTGATCCACAACGAACGATAGCTTCTCTTCTTGAGCTGGCGGTGTGCATAAGCATACTGCAAACCCTTCTCGACCGTATTTTTGGCAACGGTCCATACGTTTCCCCTTGAACCAAAGTTACCTTTGGCAAGTTTCAAAACCTTCTTTCTTCTTGCGCGTGACGCAACTGCGTTTACTGAACGTGGCATAGTGTTAAAGTTTTTGAAGAGCTGTCAGCGACAGGCTTCTCTCCTGTTCTTTGGGGCTGATTTGCTCCGGTTTGTTAATAACTAACCTGTTTCTTAAGATTTTAATTACTTAACCAACAGGCTCTTGATTTTTGCCTCATCGGCGGGCGAAACAATGCTCGAATAGCAAAGGTTACGCTTCTGTTTGATAGTCTTTTTGGTCAGGATGTGACTGTGAAAAGCGTGCTTACGCTTAATCTTACCTGTGCCGGTGAAAGTGAATCTCTTCTTTGCAGCGGCATTAGTTTTCATTTTTGGCATTTTCGTAAAAGTTAATTTAGTTAAACATAGCCCGCAAAGGTAATTATTTTTTTAAGAACTACAATGCAATTACACTTTTTTTTGTTCCTCATCTACTTTTTTTGATGCCGTTAGAGTATTTTAGAGTGGCATTTGTGGATAAAAAAGGGAGTTGCCCGACATAGAAATCGGACAACTCCTTCTTTGTATAGCGTGGCTAACTAAAGCTGTACGGTCACACCATTATAGCTTACAGAAGTAGCTACCCTGTTGTCGGTCATCTTGCGACGAACATCTACACAAGGTGAGGGATAGGTATCCACAGAGTAGTCCTCGGGATTGGTCAGAATAACTGTTTCATTACCATCGACAATAACATTGCTACCATTAGCCATCGAGGGATAGAATACAATCGAGTATGCCGAATAGCTCATACGGGCAGCCGTTACATTATTCATCGTATATAAGGTGGTACCCGACGCATCGCCATCGAGCGTAAACTTACCCTGCTCGAGTTTCGAGAAAGCGAGGTTCTCGCTCTGATGAGGAGCATAGAATCTAAATTCGCCCGACCACAAAGAGCTATACTTAGGCAGGGAGGTAAAATAGCTCACAAGGTCATCGACCTGAATCGTGTAGCAATTGCTGATAAAGGCATCGCCCCCTGCATAAATCTTTGTTTCGCCACCTGAGATGGTGATACCCTGAGTCATATCCTGACCGACGAGCGTGAGTTTCATATCGCCCTCGGGCTTAATCACCCAAGGCTGCTCGGACGAGGTCTGCGATAGCGGTAATCCTGCGGTGGAGAGTCGATACTTGCCACGACGCGGGAAGTTCTCGTAGATGGTTTGAACCGACGAGTCGAAGTCCAAAATATAGTCTCCCTCGATTTCGGAATCGGGATTTATAGCCACAACGCCCAAGAGTAGATTTTTCAGCTTGTACTCCTGCGATTCGATTTTAAGCACAAGTTCTTCAATCGACAGTTGTTTATCTTCAGCCTCATCCTGAAGCATAGCAAACTTAATTGCCACCGACGCGGGGTCAAGTGCTATGGTATTTTGGGTATAAGCCGAGTTGTAGATGGTGATACCCGAATACACCTTCATCAGTTCGTTGGAGTAGCCACCATCGCCCGACGAGGAGCAACCAACCGAAAAAATAGTAGTAATGCTCGCTACCGAAAGTAAAAATTTATTAAAAAAATTCATATCAAAAAAAGTAAAAAATCGCCAAATAAAACGTCTGTGGTACCATTTTTATTATTATGGCCATAGAACCTATCGCCACAAAGGTAACACTTTTTATCTTATTGGCTAAAAATTTTAATTTATTTTTTGTATATTTGTCAGAGTCTTGAGACTCTAAATCTTAATAGAGTTTACGTTAAATATTAAAATTTACTATATGACAACCTCAACAGAGTACAATTTCGAAGAGATGGGTTATATGGTTGACACCCTGAAGTGTAACGACGGTACCGAATTTAAGATGGTATTTTTCAAACACTCATCCCTTCTCCTGATTATCGACGGAAAGTATATCTACATCGATCCGGTCACCTCGCATGCCGATTACGATCGTCTGCCCAAGGCGGACCTTATACTCTTCTCCCACCACCACTACGACCACTACGAACCTGAGGCTGTATATAAGTTGCAGTGTATGTCAACCCACATCGTTTGTGATGTATCGACAGCACAGCTTCTTTCGGAGTTGAGCATTGTCACTACGCCTATGCGCCCCAACCAGAGTGTCAACCCATTCGATTTTCTGAAGATTGACACCGTAGCTGCCTACAACTACTCCGAGGGTCGTACCCAATTCCACCCCAAACAGCGTGAGGATTTGGGCTATGTTTTGAACTTCCACTCAACCCGCCTATATATCGCAGGCGATGGTGAGGATACCCCCGAGATGAAATCGCAGAAGAATATCGATATCGCCCTGCTGCCCGTAAACCAGCCCTATACAATGACCATAGAGCAGGCTTTCGAGGCTGTTAAGGCTATCAACCCAAAAATATTCTACCCCTACCATTATGGTCAGGTCGAGGAGGTTACCGACCTTGAGAAGTTGGAGGAAAATGTGAGCCGAATCTGTGCTATGCGTGTTCGCGGCATGGAGTAGCCATCACCTTTGAAATCTCTTACCACAAGGAGAACTATATCAGGCAGTTGGCTCGAGTCGGCTGCCTGAATTTTTAACCACAAAACCCACCACAAAATGAATCGAAGCATCATTATTCTCTTTGTACTGAGTCTGTTGCTCACAGATTCTATGGCACAGAATGCCACCATAACCCTTGACAGCAAGACACTTATGCACGAGATGCGACAGACCCCTTCGCCACAGGATTGCGATACGGTCAGCCAACGCAAAGTGTCGTTCCAATGGCCTCTGCCCGCCCCATTTAACTATCGCGGCAGCGACCTCGATGGGCTTCAAGAGTCGCAGCCCAAGCCCGACAAGAGCAAGCTCAGATATAAGTTGCGCTACTCCCAATCGCCCGATATGGAGCAGGCTCTCGAGGTGCAAACCCTCTACCCGTTCTACAATCCAGACAGCGATTTGGCTCAGGGCGTGTGGTATTGGCAATATGGCTACTGCACGGATGAGGGGACAGAGTGGAGCAAGGTGCTGAGCTTTGTGAATATCGACAATCCGAATAAGTTTTGCCCACCCCCCTTCAGCGAGGTGGCAAAGGGGCTTACAGCTTCACATCCGAGAGTTATTATCGACAACCGCGATTGGGAGTCGATGATTGCTCGCAGCCACAACACCCCTGAACGCGACATGTATCTAAAGTGTGCCGACGAGATTCTATCAAAGCCTATGCTTTCGCTCGACAACATAGCCTCAGAGCGTGCGGCAGAACTCAAGAACGAGGTACAGCGCAAAGCTATGCTCACCAGAGAGAGTCGTCGAATAATCGACAAGGAGGAGGCTAACTGCAACACCCTGATAAGGGCATACCTGCTCACCAAGGATTCTCGTTATGCCGACGAGGCTCTCAGACGCATATTCGAGATGGCACATTGGGGCGATAGCAAGAGTGTTGTGGGCGACTTCAACGATGCTACACTCCTCTCTCTCTGCTCCGAGATTTACGATGCCTACTACGACCACCTCACCCCCGACCAGCTCTCTACTCTGCTTGGTCATATTGCCCAAATGGGTGAGAAGATGTATCAGCACCACATCAACCGTCTGGAGAACCACATCGCCGACAACCACGTGTGGCAGATGACCCTGCGCATACTCTCGATGGCTGCTCTGACAACCTATGGTGAGATTGAAGGGGCTGCCAAGTGGGCTGACTACTGCTACAATATGTGGGTCGCACGTCTGCCGGGTCTTAACGACGATGGTGCTTGGCACAATGGCGACTCGTATTTCCATGTAAATATCCGCACTCTGATAGAGCTACCCTACCTTTATGGCCGTCTCTCAGGCTTCGATTTCTTCAGCGACCCTTGGTACGATGGCAACATACTCTATGTTATCTATCAGCAACCGCCATTCTCTAAGTCGGGCGGTAATGGCTCTTCACACCAGAAGATACTCAAGCCCAACGGCCCGAGAGTGAGCTATGCCGAGGCTTTAGCCCGCCTTAAGCAAAACAGCTACGCTGCCGACTATGTGCGCACAGTGCAGCTCAAGGAGCCTAATATCCTTATGCGCAACTGCACGGGTAAGTCGGGAGGTCTGGCTTGGTGGCGATTGCAGTGCAAAGAGCAGATGCCTACCGAGGGTCCCGGTCTTGAGCAGTTGCCCATAGGTCACGTATTCCAAAACAGCGGTCTTGGCTCCTTCTCCACCGACCTTAAACACCCCGAGCGCAGTGCTATGGTGAGCTTCCGCTCGAGTCCCTATGGCAGTACCTCGCACGCCATATCCAACCAAAACGCCTTCAACACATTCTATGGAGGTAAACCCCTATTTTATAGTAGTGGTCACCACACAGCCTTTGTTGACCGTCACGCCGTAATGTGTCACCGCGCGTCGAGGGCACACAACACCATTCTTGCCGACGGCACTAACCAGCGAATCGGCACCGAGGGCTACGGTTGGATTCCACGTCAATATGTGGGCGAGAGAGTGGGCTACATCCTCGGTGATGCTTCGAATGCCTATGGCGAGGTGATATCTCCCATTTGGCTTGAGAGGGCTAAGGCTGCGGGCTTCGAATTTTCCGAGGAGAATGGCTGGCGCGATGCAGGTGTCGAGCTATTCCGTCGCCACATCACTTGGCTTGCCGACTGCGATATATTGGTTGTCTATGACGAGCTACGCAGCCAGAAGCCTATCGAGTGGCAATATCTTCTCCATACCGTTGCTCAGCCTATGAAGGTCGGCCCGACCAAGGAGTACCACCACATCACGGCACTCAATGGCAAGGGAGCATCGGATGCCTACATCTACTCTTCGGGTAAGATGCGTTGCGACACGACTTCTGAGTTCTTTGTCAAGGCTGACGGATGGCTTAAGCTCGATGCAAAGGGCAACCCCGAGCAGTATGACAACCACTACCACCTGACCCTGAGCAGCCAGCGTGCGAGTACCTATCGTATTCTGACCATCATACACACCCATCCTGCCAAAAGAGAGTCGCTTGTACCTCACCTAACCAAAACGGGCTTAATCGAGATTGGAGAGTGGAGTATCGAGGCTGAGCTTAATCCCCGAAAGGAGGCTCGCTTCAGGGTTGTCAGCCACGACAACACTACTGCCGTGAGCTACCGAGAGAACGATGCCACCCTCGTTATTGAAGATGGCACCGAAAACATACTCTGTGACAAGTTGCCTAAACTCGAGATTTAGGGAATAGAGTCTATCACATCGAGGAGCTGCAAGGGAGAGTCAACGACCTTTGCGGCTCCTTTTTCTATGAGCGATGAAACAGGGCGGAAACCCCACGCCGCACCAACGGGCAACACACCCGCAGCCTTAGCTGCTGCCATATCTTCGGGCGAGTCGCCCAAATGGAGAGCCTCACAAGCATCGACTCCGCAAACCTTAAGTGCCTCAAGGTCCATTGCCGGATGGGGCTTAATCGGTCTATGGTCAATCTGACCCAAGAGAGCCTCGAAGGAGGTATTGGGGAGCATACGACCGACAAGGTGATCAACTCCTGCCTGAAACTTATTCGACACCACTACCATCTTTATACCTCGCTCTTCGAGTTTGGTTACAAGTTCAACTATCCCCTCATAGGGCTTAGTAAAACGGTCGAGGTGGTGCTGTGTGTAGTACTCCACAAAGTCTCGCTTAGCCTCTGCCACATACTCCGCATCGCGCAAATGTTCAGGCAGGGCGCGCTCGACGAGCTTCGAGACACCGTTGCCCACCATAAATCGATAATCATCCGTAGGATGCACCGGCAAACCTCTCTGGCTGAGTATATGGTTTACCGATGCTGCCAAATCGCCAATCGTATCGAGCAGCGTACCGTCGAGGTCGAAAATTACAAGTTTAATCACCTTTAGCAGAGTTTACTCCAAACCCAGTAGCGACACTAAACGTCGCGACAGCTCGGTATTGTCAATCACTCCATTCACACTCTCTGCCCCTTTGCCATAGAGATATACAGGCACCATTACGCCCGTGTGGCTACCCGAGCCATAGGTGTAGTGAATACCACTCTCCGAGAGGGTGAAATCGCTCTTACCACTCGGTATAGCAAGACCTCCCGTCTCGTGGTCGGCAGCCACAACGAGCAGCGTCTGGGGATGTGCATCGACGTATGCTATTGCCTCTCTGACTGCTGCCTCGAAGTCGCTCACCTCGGCTAAAATACCCTCGGTCGAATTGCCGTGGCTCTCGAAATCTATCTGCGACCCCTCGACCATCAGCACAAAGCCCTTCTCATTGCCACTAAGCAGCTCAAGTGCCTTGTGTGTCGCACGTGGCAAATAGTCGCCACGACCTTTGAGCATCGAGCTTAGATGACCCTCGGCAAAGACTCCTACCACGGGTGTAGATTGGCAAGCCAAAGCCTCTTCTATGTCGTAATAGACCCCATAACCCTTCTCTCGCATTATGTCGGCAGCCGACTTTGTAGAGTCTGCCTTAAAGTCGAAACTCTCTCTGCCACCTCCGAATATCACATCAACTCCCGACTCTGTGAGCTGACCGTTTATTATATCGTACGCCGAGCGACTCTTCGAGTGGGCATAGAACGATGCCGGAGTGGCGTGTTGAATTTCCGACGTAACAACGATACCCGTAGCCATACCGCGCTCCTCTGCCCGCTCAATAATCGACTTATAGACTACCGAGTCGAGCGATATGCCAAGCATCGAGTTGCCCGTCTTAAAGCCCGTAGCGAGGGCTGTACCGGCAGCAGCCGAGTCGGTCACACGATTATTTGCCGAGTAGGTAGTCATCAGAGCCACATTCTGCATGGCATCAAATGCCGTTGGCTGATAGCCCTTCTCAATCATCAGCATCGAAACGTGAGCCAAGCCCATACCGTCACCAACCATAAAAATAAGGTTACGCGGAGTCTTCGGCTCATCACTCGAGCAACATCCAACCCCCAAGAGGGCAACCAATCCAAGGAGTAAAACCCTGTAACTAAAACTCTTCATAGCAGTAAGTTTAACAGATAAAGTTCCACAAAGTTACAAAATTCCCCTTTTTTTACTAAATTTGTTGGGTAAAATTTATCCATAAACCCGCTTTATGAACGTACGCATAGCCTCCGACTGGAAAGAACTCTTGAAAGAAGAGTTCGAAAAGCCCTACTTTCAAGAGCTCACCGACTTTGTGCGCGAGGAGTATTCTCACTCGACAATCTTTCCTAAGGGTAAAAATATATTTAGAGCATTCGACAAGTGTCCTGTGAGCAAACTTAAGGTGGTAATCATCGGTCAAGACCCCTACCACGGCGACGGTCAGGCTAACGGACTGTGCTTCTCGGTCGATGATGGAGTGCCATTTCCACCCTCGCTTCGCAACATTTTTCAGGAGGTGGCAAGCGACATAGGCTCACCTACCCCCACCAGTGGCAACCTCGACCGTTGGGCAGAGCAGGGCGTACTGCTCCTAAATGCAGTGCTTACGGTGCGCGCCCACGAGGCAGCATCACACGCCGGTAAGGGATGGGAGCAGTTTACCGATGCTGTTGTCAGAGCTATCGCCCAACATAAGGAGGGCGTGGTCTATATGCTTTGGGGCAGCTATGCCCAGAAGAAGGGAGCCATCGCCAACCCCTCTCGCAACTGCATCCTCAAGGCAGTTCACCCCTCGCCCCTCTCGGCATATCGCGGCTTCTTGGGCTGCCGCCACTTCTCCCAAGCCAATGCCTATCTCCAATCCATCGGCAAGGAGCCTGTCAATTGGTAACCCGACAGCCTAGTTGCCACAATCCTTTCGACTCAAGTGACTATAAAAAATTAGAGTGACCCTATTGGGATCACTCTAATTTTTTATAGTCATAACGACTGATTATTTACTCAAAGCTTGCGCTACCTACACCATTGTAGAAGAATACTACATCACCGGTCTTGAGCGAAGCTGCATTCTCAGCAGTGATCTTAACACCACCGTAAGTACAGTTCTTGAATACGAGGCTTGCCTGTCTGGTTGCATCAAACTCCATATCAGTCGAGAACTCGCAATTCTCATATACGGTAGGACCATAAGGACGGCAGAATGCATAACCGCTACCCTCACCAAAGGTGCAGTTTGTATAAACAACCTCCTTGTGAACATCAGAGTGCGAAGTCCAACCGTTGATAGTACAGTTAGAGATGTAAACGCCATAATTCTTGTTACCACCATCCGAGTTGAAGGTGTAAACAACATCCTCGAAAACTACGTTGTCGATGTAAACATCAGCATTAGCACCACCCATGAAGATACCACGCATAGCACCCTTAACAGTACCATTCTTAATAGTACCACCAACAGTATTTACAGCGCAACCCCAAGTACCAGCAGCATTTGTGACAGTCAAGGTGTGACCACCGAGGTCAAGAGTACCACCGGCAACCTGTACACCGGTTGCACCATAACCACTATTTGCAGTGGTATCATTTGCCGATGCAGTTACGTCACCGCTAAGAGTTACATCACCACCCGACTTAGCAGCAGTATCGATGTTTGCAACATCGGTAGTAGTAACATACTGCTTGCCATCGATAACGAGAACACCCTCGCCGGTTGCGCTATAAGCCTTACCGACAATAGTATTGTCCGAAAGGTCAACACCCTCGGTGATGTTAGCCGAAAGCTTACCGGTGTACTCGCAACCGGTGAAGGTTACCTTGTGACCGGTAGCATTGTGCCATACACCTGCAATACCACCCATCTCCTCAGCATCAGCAGCCTCAGCAGCGTCGGTGATAGTTACATTACCCGAGCTCTTGCAGTTAACGAAGCTATTGTCATAGTGAGCGATACCAACGATACCACCAACGTCGCAGGTCGAGCCATAAACGTCGATGTTCGAAGTTACGTTCTCAAAGGTGTGACCACCCTCGCCCATAAAGCCTACAACACCACCAACATAGGTGCAATAAGCAGTACCGTTCTCAATCGAGTAACCCTTAACGTAGCTACCCTCCTCAACATCAACAGTGACATTGGTCCAGTTAGCGTAAGCGTTCTTACCACCGACACCACCTACGTAAGCCAAACCGTCAACCTGAACAAGACCCTTAACGGTGATGTTCTCATACTTCGAGGTATAGGGGTTACCAGCCACAACACCTACGTTGCAGTAACCCTTAACCTGTGCATTCTCTACGGTAAGGTTCTTAATCGAACCAGAGTTGGTATTACCGAAGAGACCGATATAGCTCTTACCCTCAGCATTGATAAGCAGGTTGCTGATGGTGTGATTCTTACCATCGAAGTTACCTTGGAACTTAGCACTCGAGTTACCGATAGGAGTCCACTCTGCATTTGCAAGGTCGATATCGTTCAAAAGAATAACATTCTTCTTCGCAAAGGTATTGCCACCATTTACATCAGCAGCAAAAGCCTTCAAATCCTCAAGATCGTTGATTGCAATAGCAAAAGTATCGCCATCAAGAACATAGAACTCGCCGTCAGTAGCGTTAAGAGTGATAGTGTTGATATCAACCACACCATTCGAAATACCGGTACCATACTCCCAAACGTAGAGAGCATCGTCATCACCACGACCATTGATTACGTTGCCCTCGCCATTGATAACAAGGTTGCGGTTGCCATAGTCGCAAGTAAGCTGCAAACCATAGGTAGCCTTACCCGAGGTCATAGCCTGATTGATGGTGTTGTTCTTGAAGTTGATAACAGCATCAGCGCAAGTAAGCTGAGCGCAATAGCGATAAGGATCGTTGAAAGTACAGTTCTCAACAGTAAGGTTGGCCTCAGCCTGAATAGGACGGTTGCCATTAGCGTTGAACACACAATTCTTAACGATAATATTGGTCTGCTTACCGGTTGACCACCACGAAGTAATAGCAGTAGCCTTAGCAATATTGAAAGTCGAGTTGGTTACAACAACCTTACCCTCGCTCTGAACATAGATGGCGTTGTCCTTCTGCTTCGAATTACCCGAAGTAGTAGCCTTCTCATTGCTGATGGTTGCACCGTCGATGTAAAGCTCACCGGTTACGAAGAACTGACCATTAAGAGTGATACCGGTCTCAGCACGGGTAGCAGTCGAAGCTGCTACGGGAGCCTCTTTCAAAGTGATGCTCTTCGACGAACCAATCTCAATCTTATCGAACTCATAGGTGCCAGCCTCAAGCTCAACAACAATAGGCTCGGTAGCAGTAGCAATAACATCCTTAAGCTCAGCAACGGTAGCAACAGTAGCGGTTACCTCAGGCTCAAGATCACCATCGAAGATAGGATCGATTACGATATTGAAGTCAACAGCCGAGGTAAGGATATTACCAAGGATGTTGGTGCGGTAGTTACGCTGAAGGGGTACGTTAGCCCAGTTCTTCTCTGCAACATCGCCATCGTTGGTAGCCATACGAACCTGAGTAAGCTCCTTCTCGTTAACAAGCAGATAGTTCATCGAAAGCCACTTGTAACCATCGTGACCGGTCAGATCACCCTCGGGAATGTTGTTGTGAGCAAACGAAAGCTCAGCAGTGATGGGGTTCGAAACCTCACCATCGAGGAGGTTGAGCGAAGTGTAAACGTTCTCTACAACAACAAGGTTGGTAGTCTTAACGTTAAGCTCCGAAGCATTAGCCTCAGCCCAATCAGCGGTAGCCACGTTGAGCTGTGCGAAAGGACGATTCAAGGTGATGGTCTCATTGATTGCACCCTCAACCTTCAGGTCGTGACGGCTAGCGAAGAATGCATCGTGATTCTCGTCATTAGCCTTGCAGCCTGCATAGTTGATGTTAACGGTAGCCGAAGCCTCGTCGAAGGTGTAAGCGGTAGCATCGGGAGCCTGTGCCCAGAATGCAAAGCAATAGGTCTTACCGGTTACGAGGCGGAAATCAACCTCTGCCTGAAGATTGCTAAAAGTAGCAGTCTTGGTCAGTTGCTCGAGCTGAACATAGCTGCCGTTAGCATCCTTCTCGTAAACTGTTACGGTAAGGTCGGTGGCAGTCTTACCATCGCTGATAGAACGAGTTGCCATCTCGGGTGTGTTAACCGAGAAGGTCACAACACCCAGTTCGCTGTCAGGATTCACAACTGCGGCATCCTGCGAACAAGCAGTCGCAAACATTGCAAACGCTGCAACTGCATAGAGAAATAGTTTTTTCATCTTTTGTTTTTTAATTTATTAGTTTAATATATGTGTTAATTCGTTTATCTCTTCTCATCATTGGACCCTTAAGTCCGCTTTCATTTCCTCGGCTCAACATAAACCCGACACCTCAACCAAGCCTACCGCCATAGCTCAACCAATCTCTTTCAGGCTCGCCCTCCGACTCTACTTCAACCAAGCCACTTCAGGCTCGCCCGACTGCCATACCTATTATATATATACGCACGCAAATACGCCCACACTCTGCTCGAGTGTCGGTCTCCTCATTTATATATATTAAATTTGGTTGTTAAGCGAGTGAAAAATACCCCCCCCAACACGAAATGCAACTCGCTGTCAATCAGCAAATTAGCACGCGTAGATATATTACCAATATTCATCATACTGAACTTAAATATCCGGGGGTTAATAATTCCAATAATAGTTATACTCATCCACGAAACCGGGGTCGATACCCACGTTACCGCTGGCGATACGCGTCAAGAGCTGACCGCGTACGGTAGTCAACTTGCTACGCACGATAGGTACGCGTATATCCGAGGTTTGTGACACAAGAGTACCATCCTTGTCGTAGGTCTGAAGAATCAGCGTCACAGCCGACTCGTTACCATTAACAAAGACATAGTCGAAACCAAGCTCTGCCTCGTCGTCGGAGATTACACGCAGACTCGAATCGAAGGTCACACCCGTAAGTGCGTCGATAGGACGGTTACGATAGAGGTCGAACACGTGAGGCATAAATCCCACATAGTTGAAGACCACCCTAAACTCGCTGTAATCGACACTGCTGGGCTTGAGCTGCGAGTACAACTCCTCAAGCTGCTCGGGAGTGAGAGTCTCATCCTTGCTCATCTTCTGTGCGCGAATCGAAAGCACACGCGTAAGGAATGCCTGAAGGTCGGTACTGATGAAGTTGAACTTAGCCAACGGACGCTCCATAGGCACCACTGCATCTATGACATAGCCTGCCGAGTTCTCCTGAACGGGAATCATCACATTCTGGTAACCGACAAAGGCATCGCGGAAGTCGTTGTTACCCTCGTGCGCACCCTTGATGGTAATCTCGGCAAGGTTCGAGGTGTCGTAGAATTTATCGTCCTGACTATCCTGCTCTACGAAGTCTGCCCAAACGACAATCTTCCACATACCCGAAGGCAGTGTGAGCATGGTCTCATAGTTCAGCTCATCGACATCATCCTTAGTATATACATAGGTATAGGATGGTGTGGTGTTGTAATCGTCACTATCGATGCTGTACAATTCGTGGATGCCGACAATGTAGCGAACATCGTAGGCATAGGGCGAAGTCGAAGCACGGCTGTTGAGAGTATGTTCGATAACCATATACTGAGGCAGATCGGTATCGAAGTCGAGCTTAAGTCGCAACTCAATGGGGTCACCCGGTTCGGGCCACTCGTGAACATTACACGAGAAGCCAAGCAGGGCAACCATCGCACCGAGGAGTATTTTAATAAAACGACTCATCTGCTCAATTATCTCTGTTTCTTACTCTTCAAATTAAACTTGTAACCAAACGAAACGCCCACGTGGTCAATCATAACCTTTGTTTGGTGGATATTTCGCTCGGCACGCAGACCATTGTCCACGTTATAGAACTTGTCGTAGTGCAGGTCATAAACACCGGCACCCAACGAGAACTCAACCTTCCAACGAGGATTCTTCTTCGAAAGAGGCATACGGTAGCCCACATTCAGACCACCGCCCCACGCAGGAGTCTCGCCACCATGGTCCTGAATACGCCACTTACCCTCGAGCGCGTAGTTATACAACGAAACGCCCAAGTGCGCACCCACGAACAGACCATCCTCACCCTTGAACCAATATCTAAACTCGGGGTAAGCAGCCAGCATACGCAACTTCAGCTCAGCCGAGAAATAGTCGATACCGGAATAGTAGATGGGGAAGTTGAACGACCAATGTTTGCAGATATCGACCTCGACAGCCACATTCGACACAAACATCAGCCAACCGACAGCGTTAGTCTTAAGATACAGACCACGAGTCCAACCATCCTCAGCGGGCAATTTACCCAACTCGAGGGGCTTGATGAAGGGGGTGTACCGCATCTTAACGCTCAAAGCCTCGCGCTTAACGACAGGCTCCTGAGGCACTACTCCGAGCGAAACCAAGACGTGGAAACCACGCAGATAGGGGAAGTAATGCTCGTACATATAGTCCCAAGCCTCACCACCCGCGATGTTCTGAAGTCTATTCTTACACTCTGTAGCTTCCTTCTCGCTAACATCTGTTCTGCCACGAATAGGCTCGATAGCCTCAAGCACCTGCTCTTTGTGCTTCATATCCGAAGCCTCGACCATCTCGGCAAGGCGGGTATAATCCTCGGTAAAGTGCAGACCGTCAGCATGGTCCTGAGCAAACTGAATACGACCATCGAGGTAGTCGTGAACAGACTGCGCACGCTCAAATGCCAAACGACGGTTCAGAGAGAAGGGACCCTCGGGCGAAGCCATAGCCTCATACTCAACATCGATGTAGTTGTAGCGAGGATCGACCTTAAACTTGTTCACACGCTCGATAAACTCCTCCATGCGGAGCTGGTTATCATAAAAATCGGGATCCCAAGCCGAACGTCCCTGACGGAAATAGACGGACACAGAATCTGCCAACTCCTGAGCGGAGGCAGACACTGCACACATCAAAATCAGTCCTATAATCAGCAGACGCTTCATCTTTCCCAAATCCAAACAGCGGCTCCCTAAAGCAACTTTTCTGCCAACCGAGCCAAAATATTGCTAAAATTCACCTTCAAAGCGGAGGCAATTCATACCAAAAATGTGCAAAAACACCGCAAGGTCGAAGCCTCCAAACAACTAAATTACAATAACTTACCCACCCTATATCTCAACGATACGACATCCCCTTAAGGGGATATGGGGCAATAATCATCCACAAAGGTAAGAATTTTTTAGACAAAAAACCAAAAAATCAAAACAAAAAATGAGCTTCAGGACCCATTTTTTTGCAATCACGACCAAAAAACAAACTCCGGCAGGCAGACATCAATGCTTGCAGAAGCAAAAAAATAAGTATATTTGTAGTACGATTCTTGGTGCTAACGACAAATTTAGAGGCCAAGTTCCAACAAGAAACAGAGATAAAAAACGAAAAAATTAAGAGGATATGACACCAAACACCTATTGCGTGATTATGGCGGGAGGCATAGGCTCCCGTTTCTGGCCCAAGAGCCGTCAGGGATGCCCCAAGCAGTTTCTCGACATTTTAGGAACGGGCAAATCGTTCATCCGTCACACCTTCGAGCGTTTTTTGCCCCTTGTGCCGGCTAAGCGATTCTTGGTGGTAACCAACCGCAGATACAAGGATATGGTTTTGGAGCATCTGCCGGAACTCGATGAGAGTCAGATACTTTGCGAGCCTATTGGTCGTAACACCGCCCCCTGCATCGCCTATGCAGCATACTCGCTTTTGGCAAGCGATCCTGAGGCGAGAATGATTGTAACCCCGTCAGACCACCTGATACTCAACGAGGAGAACTTCCGCTCGATACTTGGCGAGTGTCTGGACTTCACACTCGAAGAGAATGCACTGATGACTGTCGGCATAAAGCCAACACGCCCCGACACAGGCTACGGCTACATCCAAATCTCGGACCAAAGCCCCATAACGAAGGTTAAGTGCTTCACCGAGAAACCCAATTTGGAGCTTGCGCAAACCTTTGTTCAGTGTGGCGAATTTTTCTGGAACTCGGGTATCTTCATCTGGAAGGTCAAGGATATCATAACCGCTCTGGAGCAGCACCAGCCCGACATTGCCGCCCTTTTCCGCAGCATACTGCCCGACTACGGCACCGAGCGCGAAGGAGAGTCTATAGAGCGAGTTTTCAGCGAGTGTCGAGGCATCTCCATCGACTACGGAGTGATGGAGAAGGCTGACAATGCCTATGTACGTTGCGGCGACTTTGGTTGGAGCGACGTGGGAACTTGGGGGTCGCTCTATCAGCACGCCCGCAAAGATGCCTATGCCAATGCCAAGCCCGCCGAGGGATGCTACACCTACGACACCCGTTCGTGTATAATCTCCCTCCCGAAAGATAAGATTGCCGTTATCAACGGTCTGAAAGATTACATCGTCGTAGATACCGACGATGTGCTGATGATTTGCCCTCGCTCCGACGAGCAGAACATCAAGAAGTATATCGACGAGGTGAAATACAACACCGGCGATAAACACATCTAACGCTATGAGTATAAACGCATTATACGAGATATTCCTGCGCCAGAGAAAGGTCACCACCGACTCGCGCAAGATTGAGACGGGAGCCATATTTTTCGCTCTCAAGGGAGCCTCGTTCGACGGCAACAACTTTGCCATCAAAGCTTTGGAGCAGGGGGCAGAACTTGCCGTTATCGACTCCAAGGAGGTTGCCGAGCAGAATCCCGAATATCGGGAGCGTCTGATGCTATGCGACGATGTGCTGACCACACTTCAGGAGCTTGCCCGCCACCACCGCAAGCAACTTGGCTTGCCCATCATAGCCATAGCCGGCTCGAACGGTAAGACCACAACCAAGGAGCTGACACAGAGAGTTTTGTCCCGAAAATTCAAGTCGCGAGCAACGGTCGGCAATCTCAACAACCACATCGGTGTTCCACTCACTCTTTTGGCTCTCGACTCAAGCCACGAGTTTGCCGTCGTTGAGATGGGAGCAAGTGCTTGCGGAGAGATTGCTGCGCTGAGTCGTATAGCCCAACCCAACTATGGCATACTCACAAATGTTGGTCTTTCACACCTCGAGGGCTTTGGAGGCGTGGAGGGCATACGACGTGGCAAGGGTGAGCTTTACGACTACCTCGCACAGAGTGGCGGAGTAGCGTTTGTCGCAATCGAAGACAGCACCTTGAGCCAGATGGCAACCGAGCGTGAGGGACTCAAGGCTGAGCGTTATTCGACCCGGATTGCCAACGGAGTGGAGAACCACCTCGAGGGCGACTTCAATCGCCTGAATATAGCTGCTGCAATGGCTGTGGGCAGATATTTCGATATCGCCGAAGAGGATATCCGTGCAGCAATAGCCTCATTCGAACCTGACAACAATCGTTCGCAACGCACTAATACCGAGCATAATACCCTTATTATGGATTGCTACAACGCCAACCCATCGAGTATGCGGGCATCCATCACCCACTTTAGTCGTGGAGGGGCAGATAATCGTTTGCGCAAGGTGATGATTCTGGGCGATATGCTTGAGTTGGGCGAGTGGAGCAACCAAGAGCATAGTGCGATACTCGAACTTGCCCTCGGCATCGAAGAGTGTGAGCTGCTGTTGGTGGGCAACCTCTTCCGCAAAGCATACATCAACGCGGGTCAACCCTCAAAAGCCAAGTCGTTGCTCAGTTGCGAGGAACTCATAGAATATCTCGACCAAAATCCGATTGAGGGAGCCTCCATTCTTATCAAAGGCTCACGCGGTATCGGACTCGAAAAATGCACCACAAAGCTCTAAAAAACTTAATACTTAATACTTAATAATATAGACGTAGAACCATTATTTAGGGAAGCTCTATAAATTGGCAAAATAGTTTTCGGTGTTAAGAGGGGTTGTTTCGGTCGCTTTTGAATTTATATGACCACCATTACTAATGGCCTCTTTTGGTTGCAAAGCGGAAAAAGAGCATATAGAAACAATATTTTGATTTAGACCAAATAAAACTGCGCTTCCCAAACAGGAAAGCGCAGTTTTATTTGGTCTAAACCCTCGCTAAATTAGTTAGCAAAAGTGTTGTCCGCAGCATCAAACGATACAGTATAAGAAGCACTGTGAGCCTGAATATAGGCAGCATCCTCAAAGGTTGCCACTGCCTCGAACTTATTACCCTTTACCTCAACAGGAGTACTCGACTGATAACGACCAAGGTAGATAGGACCACCTAAGACAGCCGAAGAGAAGGTGTTGTTCTCAATCTTCATATACCCCTTGCCCGAATAGTGAGCATAGATATGATAATAGCCTCCCTCGGCAGTGAAAGTACAACCCTTGATAGTGATATTTCCAGACTGACCGGAAGTACGACCTTGGTCAGTAAATGCAATTGCATCACCGCCGTTAGCAAATGTACCGGTGAAGTTGCAACCCTCGATAGTAAGGTTTTCAGAGCCCTTATTATTCTTATTAACACCACCACTGAAGATGTTAGCATAGTGCTTAGCATTACCCTTACCATCATAAGCCCTCAGAGCATTAGCTGCGTCGAAATCGATATTCTTAAGAGTTACATTATCCGCACCATTGAGGTTAACACAGTCAACCTTTCCGCCGAGTTCACCATTGATAATCTTGTTGCTCTTGAGTGCGATAGTACCAAACTCAACACCAGAAGCAAGCAAAATCTCCTTAACATCAGCCTGACCCATGAGGTAGTTGAGCTGCTCTACCGAGTTGGCAACAAACGTAGTTGCCTCAGCGGCATCGGGATATACGCAGAAATCCTCAGCACCGGTCAGAGTGTAAGTACCTGCGGGAACCGAATAAGCCTCATCATCACTACCACCGGTGATAATAACTTGATACTTCTCAGCTGCGTTCAGAGTATTCTCACCCTCAAAGTTAACAACAGCGTTACCGCTGGTCATCTTGCGAACAATCACGGGCTGCTTAGCTGTGATATTACAGTTATTAACGGTCAAATCTACGCCACCATCCACGCGAATACCATAAGCAGCAGCCTCGATAGTCGAGTTAGCAACATTAAGACCGGTAGTTGTACCGAACGAAATACCGTTCTTGCAATCGACCACCTCAACATTGTTTACAGAGAAATTATTACCACCGGTTGCCCACATCAAAGAGTGCATCTTCTCAAACTTCGAGTTCGAAATAGTGATATTGTAGCACTGACGCATACGCAGACCAACTACATCACCATTGTCGTTACCGGTGAAAGTACAGTTGGTTACGAATACGTTGTGAGCATATCTCTTTGCACTTTCAGTCGTATTGCACGAGATGAAGTCGATTGCACCGTCAGCGTGAGCAAAGTTAATCTTGTTGAAAGTAAGAGTCTCGGGCTTGTCGTGACGAGCCTGACCGTGTACATAGAAAGTACCGTCGAACTTATAGCCACAACCGTCAATCAAAATATTGATACCCTCCTTCTGAGTGACAACGATATCGGCAGCAGCGCGAGTCGAATTAGCATCGATATCCTGCTCAAACTTAATTACATTGTCACCTGCAACAGCAGCATCGATAGCAGCTTGCAGCTCGGCTACGGTAGCTACGGTAGCTACGGTTGTATTCTCAAGGTCATCGTTAATATCACCATCGTAGATAGGATCGATTACGATATTGAAGTCAACCTGCGAGGTAAGGATGTTACCCAAGATGTTGGTGCGGTAGTTACGCTGAAGAGGTACGTTAGCCCAGCTCTTCTCCTCAACATCTGTGTCGTCGGTAAGCATACGAACCTGTGTTAGCTCCTTCTCGTTAACAAGCAGATAGTTCATCGAAAGCCACTTGTAATCTACGCCCGAAACCGTCAAAGACTCATTGGGAATAGCGTTCTCTGCCAAAACAAGCTCAGCAGTGATGGGGTTCGAAACCTCACCATCGAGAAGGTTGAGCGATGTGTAAACATTCTCAACTACTACAATGTTGGTCTTGGTAACCTCAATCTCCGACTTAAGTGCATTCGCCCAATCCTCCTGAGTTGTTCCCACGTTGAGCTGTGCGAAGGGACGATTCAAGGTGATGGTCTCCGAAATAGCTCCATCAACACAGAGGTCGTGACGGCTTGCGAAGAATGCATCGTGAGCCTCATCGTTAGCTACGCAATTTGCGTAGTCGATGTTAACGGTAGCCGAAGCCTCGTCGAAGGTGTAAGCCGTAGCATCGGGAGCCTGAGCCCAGAATGCAAAGCAGTAGGTCTTACCGGTTACAAGGCGGAAATCAACCTTTGCCTGAAGATCGTTAAAAGTAGCTGTCTTGGTCAGTTGCTCGAGCTGAACATAGCTGCCGTTAGCGTCCTTCTCGTAAACTGTTACGGTAAGGTCGGTGGCAGTCTTACCATCGCTGATGGCACGAGTTGCCAATTCGGGTGTCGAGACGCTGAACGAAACCAGCTGCTCGCCGCCCTGTGCGGGGGATACATCATCCTTCGCACATGCTGTTGCAAGCATTACCAATGCCGCAACAGCAAATGTGAATAATTTCTTCATAGTACTTAAAATTTAGTTGGTTGTTTTATATTAAAATTTTTCTAATTGGGGCAAAAAAGAGTCGCTCGGCGTCGAATCGACACTGAGTTTATGGCGAAAATTCTATCTTACGAAGATTGACTTTACAAAATACCCCCCCCCTATATTTCGACGCAAAACGCTAGCTACCAACACGTTACGCGCATTGGTCAGGATTGTAAAAGTGGGGATGGTACTATTATTACACATATAAATAATAAAAAATAGGGCCACAAGCCAACGCAAATATAATTGTTTATAACGAATATGCAAAATTATTCAATGAAAAATATTTAGTCACCTCACACATCAGATAAGATAAATTATCGCCCTTAAAATCGCCTTCTAATATTTTTTGCGCCATAGTTGCCAAATCCTCCGATTTTTTGTTACCTTTGTACTGATTATAACCATTTACGAAACTAATCTAAAATCATTACATATTATGGAAAATCAAAAAAATCAGAACTCGCTGCCCGAAAATGCTTACCGCGAGCTAAAGGCAGGTGAGGAGTACAAGCCGATGATGCCTGCATCGTCAACCCCTGCCGAGGTAACGCCATACTCGGTGACGATGGGTGTAATTATGGCTATCATCTTCTCGGCAGCTGCTGCTTTCCTTGGTCTTAAGGTGGGTCAGGTATTCGAGGCCGCCATCCCCATTGCTATTATTGCTGTGGGTGTAGGCTCGGTGATGGGCAAGAAGAATATGCTGGGTCAGAATGTCATTATTCAATCTATCGGTGCAAGCTCGGGTGTGATTGTGGCAGGCGCCATCTTTACCCTTCCCGCACTCTACATCTTAGGTCTCGAGGCTCAGTTCTATCAGGTATTCCTCTCGTCGATGCTTGGTGGTATTCTGGGTATCGTACTGATGATTCCTTTCCGTAAATATTTCGTAAAGGAGATGCACGGCAAGTATCCCTTCCCCGAGGCTACCGCTACTACCGAGGTGCTGGTGTCGGGCGAGAAGGGTGGCAATCAGGCTAAGCTGCTCGCTGTGGCAGGTCTTATCGGTGGTCTTTATGACTTCATCGTCGGCACATTCGGCATCTGGACCGACCACATCTCGACCCGCCTCACTCAGTGGGGTGTGGCTCTTGCCGAGAAGCACAAGGTGGTATTTGGTCTGAACACCTCGGCTGCCGTATTGGGTTTGGGCTACATCATCGGTCTTAAGTATGCCGTAATCATCACCGCAGGTTCGTGCTTGGTTTGGTTCGTAATCGTTCCTTTGGTAGGTTCGTTTGCCGAGTCGATTGACCCCGCGCAGTTGGTTACGCTGCTGGGTGTAACATCGCAGGATATATTGAACGACCCCTCGAAGATTATGACTCCCGAGTCTTTATACCAATACATTGGTCGTCCCATCGGTATTGGCGGTATTGCCATGGCAGGTCTTATCGGCATTATCCGTCAGGCAGGTATCATCAAGTCGGCAGTTGGTCTTGCCGTTAAGGAGCTTGGTGGCAAGAAGGGTGGCGCACAGATAAACGAGGAGCGCACACAGCGCGATATCTCGATGAAGCTCATCCTTTCGATTCTTTGCGCAGCACTGCTCACCACCTTCATCTTCTTCCAGTTCGGCGTGTTGAACAATTGGGGTCAGTCGGTTGTTGCCATCCTGATTGTATTTGTCATTGCCTTCCTCTTCACGACGGTTGCTGCTAATGCTATTGCAATCGTGGGCTCCAACCCCGTGTCGGGTATGACTCTGATGACCCTCATCCTCTCGTCGCTGGTATTGGTCAGCGTAGGTCTTAACGGCAAGGAGGGTATGACCGCAGCCCTTATCATTGGTGGTGTGGTCTGCACTGCACTCTCGATGGCGGGAGGTTTCATCACCGACCTCAAGATTGGCTATTGGCTCGGCACAACCCCCAAGAAGCAGGAGAGTTGGAAGTTCCTCGGCACAATCATCTCGGCAGCAACCGTTGCGGGTGTGATTCTTGTGTTGAACGAGGCATATGGTTTCGACACCGCCAACAACCCCGATGCTCTTGTAGCTCCTCAGGCAAACGCTATGGCAGCCGTTATTCAGCCTCTGATGACCGGTGGTCAGACTCCTTGGGCATTGTACTTCATTGGAGCTGCTCTGGCATTGGTACTTACCGCTATCGGCATCCCCGCACTTGCCTTTGCGCTGGGTATGTTTATTCCTATGCACCTTAACGCTCCGCTGGTTGTGGGTGGTTTGGTTTCGTGGTTCGTATCGTCGCGCTCGAAGGATAAGGACCTGAACAAGGCTCGCACAGACAGAGGTACTCTCATCGCGTCGGGATTCATCGCCGGTGGTGCTTTGATGGGCGTAGTGAGTGCTATTCTGAAGTTTGCCAAGGTCGATTGGATGGTAAGCTGGGCAGGTACTCAGACCGCTGAGTGGTGCGCAGTTGGTGCATACATCTGCCTTATCGGCTACTTTGCTTGGCACACCCTTCAGGCTAAGAAGGAGGAGTAAGACTCCGCCAAAAACGAAATAGTTATTTATACCTTAAACCAGAAGTACTAAAATGACACTTTTAGAAAGATTTTTGAAATATGTATCGTTCGACACCCAATCTGACGAGAACAGCACCACTTTCCCCTCGACCGAAAAGCAGAAGGTTCTGCTCTCCTACCTCAAGGAGGAGATGACCTCGCTCGGCATGACCGATGTAACAATGGACGAGTATGGTTATGTTATGGGAACAATTCCCGCATCCGAGGGCTGTGAGAATGCTCCCGTTATCGGCTTTATCTCGCACGTTGACACTGCACCCGATATGAGTGGTAAGGATGTCAAGGCTCGCGTTTTGGAGGATTACGACGGTGGCGATATCGTGTTGAATGGTCAACTCTCGATGCGAGTGGAGGATTTCCCCGAACTCAAAGATTTTGTAGGTCACACACTGATTCACACCGACGGCACCACCCTGCTTGGTGCTGACGACAAGGCGGGTATTGCCGAGATAATGACCGCTGCCGAGTATATGATGGCTCACCCCGAGCTTAAGCACGGTAAGATTCGCGTGGGCTTCACCCCCGACGAGGAGATTGGTCGCGGTGTTGACTACTTCAATGTGGAGCGTTTTGGTGCCGACTTCGCCTATACGATGGATGGCAGCGCAGAGGGAGAGTTGGAGTATGAAAACTTCAATGCCGCCGGAGCAAAGGTTCGTATTCAGGGTCTGAATGTTCACCCCGGAAGCGCAAAGAACAAGATGCTCAACGCCATCGATATCGCTTGTGAGCTGAACAACCTTCTGCCCTCGACCGAGCGTCCTCAGCACACCGAAAACTATGAGGGTTTCTACCACTGTGTAGGTTTCAAGGGGACTGTCGAGCAGGCAGAGCTTCAGTATATTATCCGCGACCACGACATGCAGCTCTTCGAGCGTAAGAAGAACTTCATGTGTGCCTGTGTCGAGCATCTTAACCACAAGTATAACGGAGGTATCATCTCTCTCGAGATTCGCGACCAATATTTCAACATGCGTAAGATGGTCGAGCCGCATCCCGAGGTTATAGACAAGGCTAAGGAGGCTATGCGTATGGCAGATGTTGAGCCTAAGGTTAAGCCCATCAGAGGTGGTACTGATGGTTCGCGCCTCTCCTATATGGGTCTGCCCTGCCCCAACCTCTTTACGGGCGGTATGAACTTCCACGGCAAGTTCGAGTACTGCTCCTTGAATACTATGCAGAAGGCATACGAGGTTATACTGAATCTGGCTCAGCTTTGGGCTAAATAGGGAGGTTCTATAAAAAGAGACTAAACTGATGAACTCGTACGGTTTTTTCAAGGTGGCAGGAGCTACCCCCGAAGTAAAGGTTGGCGACTGCCGTTGGAATGCGGAGCGCATTGCGGAGCATATACGCCGTGCTACGGACAAGGGTGTCGAGCTGTTGGCTCTACCCGAATTGTCGCTGACGGGCTATACTTGTCAAGACCTTTTTCTGCAGCCGCTACTTCTGAACTCCGCCCAAAAATATTTGGCAACACTTGTCCAAGAGAGTGCCTCCTACCCCATAGCTGTTGTTGTGGGTATGCCGTTGGCAGTAGGCACAGCAATCTACAATTGTGCCGTAATTTTTGCCGAGGGCGAGATTTTGGGTGTGGTTCCAAAGAGCTATATCCCCAACTATGGAGAGTTCTACGAGTCGAGATGGTTTGAGTCGGGTGCAGAGGTCAAGGGCAACACCCTGCAACTCTGCGGACAGGAGGTCCCCTTTGGCTCAGACCTCATATTCAGAATCAATGGTGTGGAGTGCGGTATCGAAATCTGCGAAGATTTATGGGTACCGGCTCCCCCTTCGACAGAGCTTGCGCTGAGTGGTGCAAAGGTTATAATAAACCTCTCGGCATCACCCGAGGTGGTGGGCAAGCACGACTACCTTCAATCGCTCATCTCGCAGCAGGCAGCACGCCTCAGGGCTGGCTACCTCTACGTCTCGGCAGGCTTCGGCGAATCCTCAACCGACCTAACGTTTGCCGGCAATGTCATTATCTCGGACCAAGGCGAAAAGCTGGCTCAGAGCCAACGTTTCCAACTCGGCGAGCAGATGTGTGTGGGCGAGATAGATGTGGAATTTATTCAAACAGAGCGTTGCAGGGTCAACACCTTCACCAAACCCTCGGGCGAGGAGTTCCGATTGGTGGAGTGCGAGCTTGGTGAGGTTAATTTCACCCCCGAGCGTAAATTCTCGCCACTGCCCTTCATCCCCGCTGATAGTTCGTTGTGTCAGAGTCGTTGCGAGGAGATTTTTAATATTCAGGCATTTGCTCTTGCCAAGCGACTCAAACATACGGGATGCAAGAGTGCCGTTATCGGTATATCGGGTGGTCTGGACTCCACCTTGGCACTGCTGGTTACGGTTCGCACTTTCGATATGTTGGGTCTTGACCGTAAGGGTATCTATGGTATCACCATGCCCGGATTCGGCACCACCGACCGCACCTATCGCAATGCTTTGGAGCTTATGACGCAACTTGGCATTACGCAACACGAGATATCGATTGTAAAGGCTGTAAATCAGCACTTTGCAGATATAGGTCTGAATAGTGACGACCGTTCAGCCACCTACGAAAATTCGCAAGCCCGCGAGCGCACACAGATACTTATGGACTATGCCAATAAGGTGGGTGGTCTGGTTATCGGAACGGGTGATTTAAGCGAGCTTGCATTGGGTTGGGCAACCTACAATGGCGACCATATGTCGATGTATGGCGTCAATGGCTCAGTCCCCAAGACTCTGGTCAGATATCTGGTCAGATATATTGCCGAGCAGATGATGGGCAGAGTGGGCGAAATATTGATTGATATTGTCGATACACCTGTCAGCCCCGAGCTTTTGCCGGCAGACAACGAGGGTAAGATTGCTCAAAAGACAGAAGATTTGGTGGGTCCCTACGAACTCCACGACTTCTTCCTCTACCACTTCATACGTCGCGGAGCATCGCCACGCAAGATTTTCCACCTTGCTTTGCGCTCTTTTGAGGGCATTTACGAGAGTCAGACAATATTGAAGTGGCTTAAAACGTTCTTTAGACGATTCTTCAGCCAGCAGTTCAAACGCTCGGCACTACCCGACGGACCAAAAGTCGGCTCCGTATCGCTCTCGCCACGAGGCGATTGGCGCATGTCGTCGGATAGCTGCAACTCGATGTGGACTGAGGAACTGGAGAGTCTGTAAAGAGATTTATTCACCAATTCCCGCCTAAGCCGTATGAAACGACTCATAACCATATTAGTTCTGACCATTGGTATCTGCCTTAGTGGCAATGCACAATCGCTTGGCTCGCTGCTTGAGGGGCTTTTCTCGGGCAGCGGTGAGAAAGAACAGCTAACAGAAAGTTCGACGCAAAAGCCACTCGCACAAAGCGAGTTGGAGGGTAAATGGTTCTACAATAAGGCTGTGGTCGAATACGCCGGCAACGACCTTCTTGCCGCTATGGCAGTGGGGTTGGTTGACCAACATATTAACGACTACTGCACAAAGGCAGGAGTTGTTGCAGGAAGAGATAATCTCACCTTTGCCAAATCGACCTACCGTTTCGAGATTGACAAGAACAAGGGGGTTGGCGAATATGCCTACTCGCCACAAGAGGGGGTAATCGAGCTGAGTGCAAAAGTCAAGGGTAAGGAGCTGAGGCTCAAGGGTAAGAGTCGCTACCAGAATGAGGTGTTGACCCTGCTCTTCGAGGCGGGCGATGCTCTTGAGGTGATAAAACGAGCTTCGCCAAAGTTGGCAGAGAGCGAAAATGTGAAAATTGCTTCACAAATCATCGAGAGTCTGCCGGGAATTTATATCGGTGTAGAGATGAAAAAATAGGAAAGATAAACTTTCAACTGATAGATTATTATATCTAAATACTCTTTATTGATATGATATGATAATTATTGGCTAAAGATAAGATGTTTTTAAGAAAATATAATCCTGAGTTTTAAGATTATGCCATAAGTTGCATAATATCAGGGACTTAAATATGTGCAAAGGGTGACCAAAAACACTCTTCGCTCCCCCATAGGGTCGTTGTCCGGCTCTGTGTCAGGGGGTGTTATGTGCCAAAGGTTACGGGAGAAATTACTTTTTGCGCAAATTAAAAAATTTAAGTTCACTTATTAAAACTCAAGATTATGAAAACAAAAAAAGCCAAAAAAGCTATTGCTCAAAAAGTATTGCCTCTGTTGACGGCTATCGCTTCGCTCAAGGAGAGCTACAACCCAAGAATTTCCCGTTTCAAAGGAGTCAGAATACTCTCCTCTTTCTCCCCCTCCCAACGCAACAGATACATCACCTGCGACGAGTTCTGCACGTGGGGTGAGGAGATTGCCCTTGCCCGACACCGAGGCAAATATGCAATCTATCACATAGACAAAGGGATAATCACCCCCTTTACATTCGACGAATTTAACCCCATATCGCCCAATTTTTTAACGCTTAAATGGGGACAGCGATGGATCACAGTGCGAATCTCAGACAAGCAGGTCTTCTACCTTGTTGAGGGTCGCACCACCAACGAATTTAAGCATCTGCTATCGCTTCTTCTCGGCAAGCAGAAAGATTAGTGTGGTAATGCAGAAGGGGAAGGTGAGCGAGGGGATACCGAAGGGCATTACAAGGCTGTTCATTGCCACCTGAACAAAGAGTGTCAGCACAACTGCCCAAAGAATCCACACTGCACCTCTAAATCCCTTGTAGTGGGAGTTAAGCGAGAGGGCAAGGGCAGTAAGTACGGGGCTGAATCCATACAATCCCGCACTTACTGCCTGACCCGAACAGCCTATCGCAATTGCCAGAGCCATCGAAACTGCCGAAGCAACCATAGCCCACACTCCTGCCCTTATATCAGCCACAAACAATCCCACAAGGAATATTGCGCCCGAGAGAGGTGAGGAGATGAGAAATACCTGAGATATACCCCTGAGCCAACTCTGCACGAGGTTCAAAACCCCGAGGTTAATCACGCTGCTCGACGAGTGGGCAAAATGAGCCGAGGTCAGCCCCACAACCTGCATCGAAGAGAGCGACTGAGCAGCCAACAGAAAGAGCCAAAGAGAAAAGACGAACGGAAGGGTGAATGAGCCTACGCCATAGGGTAAGAGCAACCGATTGAGTCCCGAGCGAATCAAGATGGTCAACACCGAGCAGAGAATCAAACTCAGCCACATAGCCCACCCCGAGGAGAGAAATGTCGCAAAGCCACATCCGCAAAGAATGGCATTGAAACCCATAAGCCCACTGCGCGTATCGCTTTTCGAACCATCGAGCCACAACCCTGCAAAGGTTGCCACCAAAAGCGACAGCAAAGCTCCCCAAAAGAGCGATAGGTCACCTCGCCCCCACGCCCCGACAAATATTGCCAGCAGAAAGATAGCTCCGCTAAGCACCGATTCTTGGAACATCACTTGTCCCGCACCACGAAAGAGTGAGCCGACCCCATCACGAAGGGTGAAACTCTCTACCCTATTATCTACAACATCCATAATTCTTAACAGCTTTGTTATTTCCACACAAATTCAGGAGGCATCTGAACACCCTTGACCACCTCCCTGACCAAGGAACACAGGCGTCGCAGGGTGCGCTTTGCCTCCTGCGACGAGGAGCTAAGTACCCTCAACGACAACCCCTTATTATCGGGTAGCGACAATACACCGAGTGCCAACAGAGGTGTATGGCAAGGCTTAATCAGCGACCTTATCTTTCGGATATGGGGCGAGAGTATCAAGAGGTTGGAAAAAACCTCATATCTGCCCATCACTCCACAGAGCCGAGGGCTACGTATCAGAGGTTGCAAGATCTGATGCTCGCGATAGAGAGGCTTATGCTCCAAATCCTCGACACTAAGCCTTAGCGATAGTATATCATACTCGAAACGCTCGTCGTGATGATATCTTCGACCCGACAGATAGCTCTCGCCCATAAAGAGGGTTGCCGACGGAGAAATCGAAATCGAGCTATCGACGTGATAACGACTATGGCTGTGGGGTATAACGGGTTCGGGCAGATACTCCAAATAGCTCTCTTCTTCGAGCCTAAAACTCTGACTGAGCGAGGAGTGGTTATAGCGCATCGTTGCTATCTTTGTTGCCGCACCGGTCGATATATATGCCATAGACCCTGCACCAAGTCTTATTTGTTGGCGATAGCGGTCACCATCGATATTAGCCGCACCCGACGAAAGGATATAGACGCAAGCCATATTGGGCAACATCCTGTCGAAGTAGAGAGGCTGTTGCACAATAAGTGGAGCCCGACGCTCAAGTGTGCGCAACACCGTAACACCCCGCTCATCGAGTTCGAATCCCAAACTCAGCTCTCCACACTTACCACTCGCTCCACTTGCCATGGCAGGTGGCTCGGCAAGGTATGAATCAAATTCCCGAGGCAGAAGAGGCATTATTTTCATCAAGGTCAAAAAGTACCATACGAAGTATCATATCCAGCAACGAATCTATACCCTCACCCGTCATCGAGTTAGTGAAGATAAAGGGTTTGCCCTGTCGCATAAGTTCCGAGTCGTGGCGCATAACCTCAAGGTCAGCACCGACATAGGGAGCCAAATCAATCTTGTTGATGACCAAAATATCCGAAAAAGATATCCCGGGGCCATCCTTACGCGGAATCTTATCACCCGCAGCCACATCAATAACATAGATAAAGAAATCGACCAAAGCGGGAGAGAAGGTCAGCGTCAGATTGTCGCCACCCGACTCGATTAACACCACATCTGTATCCGGAAAGCGACGTTCCATATCCTCGACAGCCGCAAGATTCATCGAGGGGTCCTCTCTGACTGCCGTATGGGGACAGGCCCCCGTCTCGACACCCAATATACGGTCGTGATGCAGCACTCCTTTCAGCGTACGCCTTACGTGTTTTGCATCTTCGGTGGTGACTATATCGTTGGTTATTATGAGAACCTTAAGCCCCCGAGAGAGTAATTTGGGGGTCAGAGCCTCAATAATGGCTGTCTTACCCGAGCCTACGGGTCCGCCAATACCTATTCTACAACTCTGCATATTTGCCTGATTTTTAACTCATAAACAATCTTCCTTCGCCCTGTTCGTGGAGCGAAGAAAGAATCTCTAACTCCGGTGCAAAAAGCTGCATTTGGTCTATGCCAAGCCCATCAACCCTCTCATAAAGCAAGAGGCATCTGCGAGCCAAGCCGTAGAGTATGCGTTGTGTTTCGAAGTGCGAAAGGCGCATCAGTCTCAAGGCAGCCGACAACATCTGATTTGCCGCGCCATAGATAAGAGACGAGAAGAGCCACTCGCGACCTATATCGAGCGAGGAGAAGAGTACCCCGAGCGATGTGGAGTAGCAACCCCGAATATCACCCTTGTCGAGCGCGGCTGCCCACCACTCAATAGCACCTTTACACCCCATCTTTAGTGACAGCTGGGTGAGCTTTCGTCCCATCGTCAGACTCTGACGCATAGCCTCGTCACCCACCCTGCGGAGCCACAGTTCGGTATCGGCATTGGCAGCAAGCTCCATATCACCATTGCATGCATGCTGCCATGCGACAAGTGCTGCCACTCCGTCAGTTGTTGCCACCCCATCCAGATAGCTCTCGACAATCTCGCTTAGCTGCTTGGCCGAGCTTACCACCCCCTCTGCAATGGCTGCCTCCAAAGCATTCGAGAAGGAGAATCCGCCGACAGGAAGTGCCGAGTCGGTAAGATGAGCCGTGCGAAAGAGCCTCTCGAGCAAGCTACTCATCTGTCGAATGATGATGAGTGGCTGACGACTGCTCTGCCCCACCAAAGAGCCGGCGCACCTCGTGTGGTGAGAGGTAGGTCAACACCTCGCGTCCATGAACAAACTCCACCTCCAATGGCTCGATATTATGGCTCCGCATAACGCTCTGCGCCACTTTGTGGTCAACGGTCAGTGGCACATACAATTTTCCGTCGCGCACCACGGCAGGCCAATGTTGGTTACCTATGGCGTGACCAAGCTCGACCAATCGCTCCTGTTGCTGCTGCAACGGAAAACTCTCGATCCGACCAAGGTCGATTACCATAACCTCAGAGAGTTTGATACGCACAACCACAGCCCTACCGCGCTGCGAATCGAAATGCAACACATCACCATCCACCAGTCGGCGAGAGCGACGCAGAGCAATGGCATACTCACCACCCCTCTGCGAACGCGCCACAAAACGGCTCTTTTGAGCTGTCCACTGATCGAGTTCTATAAACTCCAAATCTGCCCCGTCAAGCCTTTGTTTCCACTCCTCATCGAAGATGTTTCCTACAACATCTGTATAGATTCTGCCCATATCAGCTAAACCAATAGAGTTGACCTAAAGCTACCCTTTCGGCAGGCTTAAGCGATATTACCTGACCGGCAATCCTCACCTCGAAGCTCTGGCTATCGACCTCGATGGAGGGCGAAAAGTCGTTCAGATACATATCGCTCTTGGTGAGGTGGCGAGTACCAATGACGGGAAGTACCTGTCGCCTGAGCGATAGTCGCTGAGCCACTCCTCTATCAAAAGCCGCCCTCGACACAAAACTTATGCAGCTATGGTGTAGAGCAGAGCCTCGCGAGCCAAACATAGGACGATAGTACATAGGCTGCGGTGTGGGAAGCGAGGCATTTGCGTCGCCCATATTTGCCCAACTTATAATTCCACCTTTTATTACCATCTTGGGTTTGGCTGCAAACATCGACGGCTCCCAAAGTACAAGGTCGGCTACTTTACCCGGGACTATACTGCCCAAATAGCGCGAAATACCGAATGTTATGGCAGGGTTAAGTGTCACCTTAGCCAAGTAACGTCTGACTCGGAAATTATCGTTCTGTGGCGAATCTTCGTGGAGTCTGCCAACTGACGATTTCATATAGGATGCCGTCTGAAAGGCTCTTAGGAAGTTCTCGCCCACACGCCCCATCGCCTGCGAGTCGGAGGTAATCATCGACAACACGCCCAAATCGTGGAGCAGGTTTTCAGCCTGCTGGGTCTCGACTCTCACCCTGCTCTCGGCAAATGCCACATCGGAGGGAATATTGGGATTGAGATTGTGGCACACCATAATCATATCGAACAACTCGGCTTGCGAATTTATGCCAAAAGGAAGCGTAGGGTTGGTTGACGAGGGGAGTACATTTGCCTCGGATGCCACCTTCAGCAGGTCGGGGGCATGTCCGCCACCGGCACCCTCGGTATGGTAGGTATGAATGGTTCTGCCATCTATTGCAGCTATGGTATCTTCGACAAAACCACCCTCGTTGAGTGTGTCGGTATGTATCGCCACCTGCACATCCATCCTGTCTGCCACCTCCAACGCCTTGCGTATGGTCTGCGGAGTCGAACCCCAATCCTCATGAACCTTCAGTCCGCAACATCCTGCCTCAATCTGTTCGATTAGTGGCTTCTTGGTCGAGCAGTTACCCTTGCCCAAGAGAGCTATGTTCACCGGCATATCCTCCACAGCTTGCAACATACGCTCCACATTCCACACTCCGGGGGTGATGGTGGTTCCGTTACTGCCATCGGTAGGTCCCACACCTCCACCAATGAGTGTGGTCACTCCATTCGAGAGTGCAACCTCTGCCTGCTGTGGCGAGATAAAGTGTACGTGACCATCAATACCCGCCGCCGTGAGTATGAGATGTTCGCCCGATATGGCATCGGTGGCTGCTCCGGTAACCAGCTGTGGGGTCACGCCCGACATTATATCGGGATTTCCCGCACGGCCTATACCGGCAATCAGACCATCTTTGATGCCCACATCTGCCTTCACCACACCCAACTCGGGGTCGATGATCGTCACGTTGGTAATAACTATATCGAGCGTACCCTCCTTCGAGGTTGCCGTAGCCGAACTACCCATACCATCGCGCATGGTTTTACCTCCGCCATATACCAACTCGTCACCATAGGCTCTTAGGTCACGCTCAATCTCCACATATAAATCGGTATCTGCCAACCGTATCTTATCGCCCACTGTCGGACCATACAAATCGCGATACTCATCTCTCGATATTACTGCCATAACTTTTTTGTGCTAATGCTACACTAATTCTATTTATCATCTTTTTTACTTTCTGAGGCAGGTATCTGCTCTGTTTTCTCGGTGCGAGAAGAGTCGCCAAAACCCAACAGACGCATACGCCTAATAGATAGCTCCCTTACGGGCAGATACTCCGGCGCATTTTCACCACCCGTATAACCCTCGACAAGAGCATTGAAGCCCACTACCCTGCGCTTGCCCGCATACGCCACAAGCTCTACTTCGCGCTCATCACCCGGTTCAAAACGTATGGCAGTGGTCGATGGGATGTTCAAATGGCAACCAAAAGCACGCTGACGGTCGAACTCTAAATAGCGATTGACCTCGAAGAAATGGAAGTGTGACCCGACCTGAATAGGTCTATCGCCACAATTACGTACCAAGAGTTTAACCACCCCGCGTCCCACATTATACTCTATCGGCTCCTGAGCAAGTACCACTCCACCGACACCTACCGGCTTTGCAGGCTTAAAACCCGCCTTCGAAGGATATAAGTTTTTCATACTCTAACACAGCTATTTGATTGGACTATGAATACTTACAAGCCTCGACCCATCGGTAAATACCGCTTCTACCTGAAGTAGGCGCACCATCTCTGGCACTCCCTCCATCACATCTTCTCTACGCAGAAGCTCCGACGCCAGCTTCATAACCTGCTCTACGCTCTTACCCTCGCGCGCACTCTCCAAGGCTGCCGAGGTGATATAAGCCACAGCCTCAGGATAGTTCAACTTAAGCCCCTTGGCACGCCTGCGCTCGGCAATCTGACCCAGCGACAACAGTAGGAGCTTATCAATCTCTTTTGGTGATAAATGCATAATTTCTATCTTATTGATTTGTTATAGGCTACTGCATCACAAAATTTCTACCAAAGTGTACTGCCAACACTCCCAAACCGACACTCAAACCCATATAGAGAGCCGCAGCAGATATATCGCCTAAGGTTATCTGCTGATAAGCATCGTGGGCAAACGACGAGAAGGTGGTCAATCCGCCACAAAAACCGGTTATGAGCAGTGCATTGAGCGACGAACCAAGGAGATTATTGCGCTCTGCAAGTCCGTAGAGCAGCCCAATAATCAAACAGCCCAAGATATTAACCACAAATGTAGCCCATGGGAAGTGAAGCTCGGGGGCAATCGATTGAAACAGGCGAGTTGTCAGAAACCTAAGACAAGTACCGACAAATCCCCCTACTCCGGCAAATAGCAACAACTTTAGCATATACACTGATTTTACCCCACAGAAGGACAATAATCATACCTAATCCAACTTCAAAGGGCTGTATAAAGACATCAGAACCCACCTACATTATAAGTTAAAATGCTAAAACTGTGGAAATTAGGGCTATTAAAAAAGATTTGAGGAACAAGGTTTGTGGCACAGAATCATTCAGCACAGAGAAGGGGATTGGCTACTACGCAGACCTCCGGTCCGCTTCGCTCAACCCATATTTAGTGAGCAATACAACGCATATAATTGAGATGCAGGGTGAACACCGCAGGGGTCTTGTTTATGGGGCTAAGGCGCGAGCTTGCACGCAGACATAGCCACAAAAACAAAACAGACGACTTTTAGGTCGTCTGCCCTGCATCGGTTTGCGGAGAGAGAGGTTGCGATGGTTATTTTTGTAACTCTTTATTTGTTAGCATCTTGTGCGAGTGGTGTAAA
>CAZFQU010000015.1:0-32620 GCA_964521245.1 uncultured Alistipes sp.
TTTGGTATTTTTGTTGGCGAATCTCGTTTTTGCGGGATTCGCCTTTATGTACAAGAAGGGGAATTTTCCCAGAACACACATCTTGATGTTAATTTTCTTATTCTTGCAATGCCACGAGTAAGCGAGGGGCGGAGATTGCTTGCAAGCTATGACGAGCGTGATTGGTGAAAAGGGACTTAAGCCTTAAAATCCCTCTTGTTATACAACTTCTGACAAAAAGAGGACCTGCCTAAAAACTCATTAGACAGGTCCCCTCAAAGCTTAATATAGTCTATCTGCTACTCATTGATGGTAGGCAGGAAGGAATACTTCTCCGAGTACTCGAGCATCTGCTTGGTGAAGTCGGTGGGGTAGCTGATCTTAACATCAACAATCTCTCCATCCTTCTCAACAAGCTCCATCTCGGGATTCACGAAACCGCTGTATGGTGCAATGTTGAGCTTAGCATAGCGGTCCAAAACCTCCTTGTGCAACTCGGGGTCAACCTGTACGGCATACTTCTCGACAATAGCTGCACCTGCCTCATAGTCGCCCTGCGACTTGATGCGCTGCATCTCATAGAGAAGCTCGCCGAATAGCTCGCGCAACTTCACAAAGTCGTTAACCACGATGTAGCGCTTGCCATCCTTAACAACCCACTCCAATACGTTATCTGCCTGACCATGCTCGTAGCACCACTCGGCAATCAGCTTGCGGTTACGCATGTGTGCCTCCTCAACGGTCTTGCCAAGCTCGATACGCGAGAGCTGAGTCATTATACCATTCATAATATACTTCGAGTACTGAGCCCAAGCAGCGTCGAGCGAGGGGATAAGACCCAACTCAACGAGCTTCTCGTCGCCCAAGTAGTAGAGCGCAAACAGGTCGGCACGAGCCTCCTCCAATACCGAGCTGTAGCTGCGAAGCTCACCTCCGGTCACACCCTCGCCAAGCTGACCAGAGCCGTGACCAAGACACTCGTGAATATCGGTGTGCAGATCGTCGGAGAGCTTACCATAGAGCTTCAGACGCTCTCTATCCTCTTCGCGGAGCATAAACTCCTCCATAAAGCCGTTACCCTGAGCAGCCTTGTCGTAGGAGTAGGTGATGTTGTCGATGGTCACCGACTTCGAACCGAAGTCGCGGCGAATCCAATCGGCATTGGGAAGGTTGATGCCAATGGGGGTCGAGGGGAAGCAGTCGCCACCGAGCATTGCTACGGTGATAACCTTTGCCGATACACCCTTCACCTCCTTCTTCTTGTAGCGGGGGTCGATAGGTGCGTTATCCTCAAACCACTGTGCATTCTGCGAGATAAGCTCGGTGCGGTGGCAAGCCTCCTTATCCATAAAGTTTACGTTAGCCTCCCACGAGGACTTGAAGCCCAGAGGATCGCCGTAGTTCTCGATAAAGCCGTTAACGAAGTCAATATTCGATACCGTATCCTTAACCCACATTACGTTGTAGCGGTCGAACTCTCGCAAGTCGCCGGTCTCGTAGTAGTTGATAAGGGCAGCGATGGTCGATTTCTGAGGCTCGGCAGCAACCGACTCAGCCTTGCGCAACCAGAAGACAATCTTCTCGATAGCGGGCGAATAGAGACCGCCAACTTTCCAAACAACCTCCTTCAGATTGCCCTCGCTATCCTTTACAAGGCGGGTGTTCAGACCATAGGAGATGGGCTGGGGGTCGTTCTTGTCAATCTGTGCAGCATAGAATGCCTCAGCCTCAGCCTGAGTCACACCCTCGCCATAGTAGTTGTTTGCCGACGAGGTTACAAGGTCAACACCTGCAGCCTGATTAACACGAATCTTAGCATACTCGGCGTCGAAAATCGAGCGTACAACCTCTGCCTGAAGCTCCTTTAACTCGCCCATCTTCTCAGCGGGCAGCGAAGCGATAACCTGCTCGAAGTATTCCTGCGAGAACTCGGGCGCAAACTTATCGGTCGAGTAGTGGTGGTGGATACCGTTAGCAAACCACACCTTCTTGAGATACTTCTCCAGAGCCTTCCACTCCTCGCAGTTACGATCACCCTCATAGTTCTTGTAGGCACACTCTAAGGTGCGACGTACAGCAAGGTTATACTTGAAGTTCTGATCGTAGAGAATGTCGCGACCACAGTTGGCAGCCTCGGCAAGATAGTAAACCAAAATCTTCTCGTTGAGGGGTAACTGCTCGAATGCAGGTACCTCGTAACGAAGAACATTGATGTCGTCGAACTTATCGACAACCCAACCCTGCTCTTTCTGTGCAGAGTTGTCGCAGGCGATAAATGCGCCCGAAAAGAGTGTCATAGCGATTAAAAATTTTTTCATCGGTATAGTAGTTAAAATTTTGCCAAAGATACGAAATAATTCGCAAATGACAATTATTTGTGGAGATGATAAACAAAAAAGAGTAACCCTTTAATTTTTCTGAGGTTTATCCATGATGTAAAAGAAAAAATCTTACCTTTGCAATGGAATTATGTTGTTACTATCTCAAATAATAAATGCAGGAGTGATTGTCGGTTGGTGTAAACCATTGATAATCAATGCATTGTCTTGTTTCGTATCTGGGGGGTATTTTTAACCTTCCATATTTCATCATATCCGGTCGGCTTTGTTTTGATTCGTGAGTCTGCTTTTGAGCAGCCTTGCGCGCGGTGGTGTGTGATAGCTGCTATCTGTCGAGTGAAAACTATTTTAATTTAATAAATACAAATTAGCTATGAAGAAATTTTTCTCTCTTTTTGCTACAATCCTTTTGTTGGGATGTAGTGATGCCTACGACGATTCCACGCTCGTTGGCAGGGTTGACGATTTGGAAAATAGAGTCGAACGATTGGAGGAGTTGTGTGGTCAGCTCAACTCGAATATCGAGTCGCTGCAAACTATTGTGGATGCACTCCAGAAGCGCGATTATGTTACGGCAGTTGAGCCGATAAAGCAAGATGGCGAGGTTGTGGGCTACACCATTAGCTTTGCTAACAACGACGATATCAGCATCTACAATGGTAAGGACGGTAAGGATGGCGAAGATGGTAAGGATGGAGCCGCCGGCGAGGATGGTTACACCCCTCAGATTGGAGTCAGAGCCGATAGCGACGGCATCTATTATTGGACCTTGGACGGAGAGTGGTTGCTTGATGATGCTGGGAACAAGATTAAGGCTGTAGGCACTGATGGCAAAGATGGCATAACGCCCCAGCTCAAGATTGAAGATGGTAATTGGTACATACTCTACAACGAGGCTAAAGGTTGGGAGTTGCTCGGAAAAGCTACGGGCGAGGATGGCGACTCGTTCTTCAGCGAGGTTCGCGAGGATGAGAAGATGGTCTATTTCCATCTTGCCGATGGTTCGGTGATTGAGCTTCCTAAGGCGGTAGAACTTTCGATTACCTTCAAGGAGGATGATATTGATGTTATGCAGCCCTATTCAAATCGTGTCATCCACTTTACGGTAAACAGCTCTATCGATGATGTATTGGTCGAGGTTGTTGGCTCGTCGTCTGCGCGTGCTATGGTCAGCATGTGGGATGCTGCCACCAAAGAGGGAGAGATATATATTGAGGTTGATGAAATCGACAGCTTCTCTAAGGTGATTGTCTTTGTGAGCAATGGCGAGAGAGTTATTATGCACACAATAGCAATCGAAACATATCAGATGGAGGTTCAAGAGGGTAGTAGCCAATTTACTCTTACCGATGGTGGTGAGATGGATTTGTACTTTGTGTCGAATGCAAAACCATATGTCGAGTTGTGGGGGTGCGATTGGCTCACGGTGGAGCAGACCCAGACCCGCTCGTTGGAGCCCTTTCGAATAGTTTTGCAGGCTCAGCCCAATACCGGAGAGTATCGTGTTGCGACGGTTACGGTTCACGACCAGGACTGGAATGTTGAGGTCAGCTATACGGTGAGTCAGCGAGGTGTGAATCCCAATTCGGAGATTACCTACACCGGAAAGGGTATGCCCACACTAGATTACGGATGCCATTACAACTACTTCGATGCCAGCACCGGTGAGGGTATAATGTGTTTCGAGCAAGATGTGACTGTAATTGCAGGAGAAATGAGACCTGATAGGATGGAGGTGGACTACACACAGAATTTGGAGACTATTACCTATCCCTCGACTGTATCGTATATTTACACTCACTCCTTGATGAATAACTATAACCTGCGTGAGGTGACCTACTTGTCGGTTACTCCTCCGCAGTTTGCTCCCTATAGCGGAGCGTTTGGTATTGCTCCTCAAACCATTATCTACGTTCCTGAAGGTTCTGAGCAGGCATACCGCGAGGCTGAGCGTTGGTCGCTCTATGCCGAGCATATCTTCTCTCGCAAAGAGGCTTCGACTCTCTACTACACCTCGACCACATCACAAATCGTTGAGCCTACGAATGTCGATGCCTTTGGTGGGGCAAAGATTGTATCGAACAGCTATATCGATGGAGAGGGTGTAATAGTGTTCGATAAAGTCTTGACCACCATTGGTGAGCGAGCTTTTGAGGGTAATCAGACACTCAGCACAATCACCTTTAAGCGAATGGTTAACTCCATCGGGACAAGAGCCTTTGCAGACTGTCAGCAACTCGTTGAGCTTACATTCGAATCGACTATGCCACCGGCAGGAGGCGAGGGAATGTTTGATAATATCAATGCCGATGCAAAGATAAATATACCGTTTGGCTCTCAGAGCAGATATCTCTCGGCTCAAAATTGGATGGATTATAGCTCTATGTTATCCTACACCGAAGGTACGATTGATATAAGCATGAATAATATCGAAGCATACACTTTCTTGGCAGACATCACCCTTTCACTTCAGGATAAACACTATGTTGTTAAGACGCTTAAATTATCGGAATACAATGCGATAATCGAGCAGCATGGTTCGTATGATAACTTCGTCTATGTTAGCAGTATTGCAAGTCTTGCTATTGGTCAAGGTTCGGGCAATATTACAGATGCGTTAATCTATTTAGGATGGGGTATGGGTAATATGGAAAATCACGGATGGCGAAATTTACTCCCGGATACAGAGTATATTATCGTCGCGTACTATTTGGATATGACAACAGGATTTGCAGCCGGCGAGATTTTCGAGCATAAGTTTAAGACCCTTCCCGAGCCTGAGGTTAGCGAAGAGCTTTACAGTAAGTGGTTAGGAACCTGGAGAGTGAAACCAACTGCCACCTACAACAGTGAAACCGGTAGTTTTGATGATGGTTATGAGTTTGAAATATCTATCGAGCGAGGTTTTAATAATAATACTTTACTCATATATAATTGGGGTAATTCGAATGCGGAACGCTTGCTCGCAAATTATGGCGTGGATACGGTCTATCCGCTTCAAGTCTATTATGAAGGCGAAAAGTTGAGGATATGTGAAACGGTGTATGGCCCATTCTGTCCGTACGGAACTAATTTTGCCATATTGGGTGATATGAGTTCGGAGTATTATGTATTTACCAAGTATTTGATTGGTACCGATTTTTATAATCTGTATCTGTTTAATGGAAACGGATATGATTTCAAGTTTGAGTTGACAGACGAAGAGGGTGTGGCGTGCGCAGGTCCTACCAATGAAGCTACACAATTGCTCGAACAAAACGGATTGACTTGTTTGGGCTATGATGGATTGTATCAGTATTATATCGGCAATGCTCATAGCTCTGTTTCCATATTCGACGATATAACGTTTGGCCCTTATACTTTGACTAAGATTTCAGATGAGCAGCCTGTGACTCAGGGAGCCGGCACATCTGCTTATGAAGGTACGCAGATGAGCCTTGCTGCTGAGTGCGCTGTTATGATGAATGAAGAGCCAAAGCAGACCAAGCTGCAACCTGTAAGCCTCAAGAAGTTGGATGTTCTGAATAGATAAATTGGTATAGCAGAAACTGTCTAACAAGGTGATTCTAAAGTTAAGTTTCTTTTGGTTGCTTCGCCATAGGCAGAGGGGGTTTACTCCCTCTGCCTATGGCTTAATCGTAACCTTGCGCTCGCCCTCAAAATGCTCGTTTACGCTCTTCAGTAAACTCCGCTTTTTCTTATCTTCGCAACGCCACGAGTAAGAGAGGGGCAGAGATTGCTTGCAAGCTATGCCGAGCGTGAGAGGTGAAAAGGAACTTAAGCCTTAAATACCTCTTGTTATACAACTTCTGACAAAAAAATGAGCAGTTTCAAATGTGAAACTGCTCATTTTTTACTTGTGTTATTGCTGTACGTAATATGTTATTTAACATACTTGTCGAGCCACGAGAAGAACTCACGATTCCAAACAATAGAGTTCTGGGGCTGGAATACCTGATGTGCCTCGTTCTCGAACGATACAAGGCGCGAGGGCAGACCCTTGATGCGTGCAGCGGTGAATGCCTCAAGCGACTGTGTGTAGGGGATACGATAGTCCTTCTCGCCGGTGAATATAAGGATGGGCGAATCCCAGTTCTGTACGAATTTGTGGGGCGAGTTGGCATACGAACGCTGAGCCGTAGCATTCGACTTGTCCCAATAGTTGCCACCAAAGTCGTTGGTCACGAACCAAAGCTCCTCGGTCGAGCCGTACATCGAGTCGAAGTCGAAAATACCGCAGTGAGCGATAAATGCCTTGAAACGCTTCTGGTGGTTACCTGCCAAGAAGAAGGTTGAGTAGCCACCGTAGGATGCACCTACGCAAGCCATACGCTCCTCGTCGGACCAAGGCTCAGCCGACACACTGTCGATGGCAGCCAAGTAGTCCTTGATATTCTGACCCGAGTAGTCGCCCGAAATCTGGTCGCACCACTCCTGACCGAACGAGGGCAGACCGCGACGGTTGGGAGCTACAACGATATAGCCCTGAGCTGCCATCAGCTGGAAGTTCCAACGATAGCTCCAGAACTGTGATACCACGCTCTGAGGACCACCCTGACAGTAGAGCAGTGTGGGGTACTTCTTTGCGGGGTCGAAGTCGGGGGGCAGAATAACCCATACGAGCATCTGCTTGCCATCGGTGGTTGTAACCCAACGCTTCTGTACCTCACCCATCTTGATATGCTTGTAGGTCTCACCATTGATGTCGGAGAGCTGCTCGAGCTTGCCATCTGCCATATCTACGGTGAAATACTCGGTAGCCATCGAAATCTTGGTCATCGAAGCTACAACCTTGCCCTGAGCCATGGTGAACGAGGTGATGTCGTGGTCACCCTCGGTCATAACCTTAACAACAGCGATGTCGCGGCTTAGGGGGTTGGGAACATTCACACGGCAAATCTGGTGTGTAGCGTGGATAGGCGAGATGAACCAAATGGTCTGGTCGTTTTCCCAAACAACGTTGGTTGCATTGTAGTCGTGCATGGGGGTAAGGTAGCTTACCAAGCCACTCTCCGAATCCCAAACCATCAGTCGCTCCTTGTCAGCCTCGTTGCCCTTGCGCTCCTGCGAACGGAAAGCTATCTTCTTGCCATCGGGCGACCATACGGGATACTTGTCGTAGCCCTCGAAGGGGTACTGAGAACCATTCTGCTTGCAGATGTTCTTGCTCTCACCCGAAGCCAAGTCGTAGATAAAGACGTCGGAGTCGGTAGAAACAGCATAAGCTGCGCCGGTCAGAGGCTTGCAGGTGTAGGCAAGCTGAGTCGATTGGGGATTCCAAGCAATCTCACCCATATCGAAGTAGGGTGCGAGGGGTGCATCCCACTTAGCCTCGGGCATAATATCCTTGCCATTGACCATACCCTGAGCGTTAATCTCGCCAACGAAGATGTGGCGATACTCTCCCATATCCCAATAGTCCCAGTGGCGAACCATCAAATCGTCATAGATTCTTGCCTTTGACTTGGGCATATCCTTGTGAACATCCTTCGACGCGATGTCGGCAGCGTGTACGGGCTGTACCCACCAGATGTGTGCGCCATCGGGGCTTATGCCAAAGCCTTCAACATCGCCCTCAACCTTGGTCAGCTGACGAGCCTCGGCACCATTTGAGTTCATCTCCCACACCTGCTGCGAACCGCCACGCGAGCTTAGGAAGTAGATTTTGCTGCCATCAGCACTCCACTGGGGCGAGTGGCACGAAGAGGTGTTGTCGGTCAGACGAATGATGCTCTTATCCGCCATATTTTGGGTGTAGATAGCCGTCAAGGAGCGATTCTCCTCCATCGAGTAGTCGCTAACGGTGTAGAGCAGAGTCGAACCGTCGGGCGAGAGTGCGGGGGCACCTGCGCGGCGCATCTTCCACATCACCTCGGGGGTGAGGATGCCCGCTTCAATCTCAGCCTGAGTCAATGAATTGTCAATCTCGAGTGCCGACTTGGGTGCATCACAACACCCCACGGCTCCCATCGCTAAAATAGCCATAGATAGTAGAAATTTTTTCATCTTTTTTGGTTGGTTTACTTCTTTTATTTTAATTTTGTTGTACTAAATTTTGTCCTATATTATGAAATATACCGTATATTTTACCGACAAGAGTCTGGTGGTCAGCGACTTGGGCTGCGTGGCAGAACCATTGCCCAACACCATTACCGTCACCCTCTTGCCCGGAGAGGATATTTCCCGCGCTAAGATACTTAATTTTTTTGAGACTGCAAACTCTGTGTTGGTTTTAACTCCTGCACCCGAGCAGGTTTTTGCTGCCCTGAGTTCGGAGTTTAAGGCGGTGGATGCAGCCGGTGGTGTTGTGCGCAGGGAGGATGGCTCTCTGCTGATGATTCACAGACGCGGCAGGTGGGACTTGCCCAAGGGTCATTGGGAAGAGGGCGAGAGCCTTGAGGAGTGTGCCTTGCGCGAGATAGAGGAGGAGACGGGCGTGAGGGCTGAGCGTGTGGAAAGAAAACTCTGTCAGACGATGCACGCATACGATACCTATGGCGAGTGGGAGTTGAAAACCACCCATTGGTATCTGCTCGAAGTCTCGGGTGATGTGCAACTTAAGCCCCAAAGCGAGGAGGATATAGCTGAGGCTGAGTGGGTTAGCCTTTCGGATGCTCGCAAACTTGCCGCCGACTCTTTCCCTACAATACGGAATGTGGTAGCATTGATATAGTAATAACAGCAAGTCAATTAACTATGAATTATACTCTTCCTGTCGGATTCAAACTCATCAGTCCCGCCAATACCTATCATATCGAAAAAGTATTGGGGCAAGGGTCGTTTGGTATAACCTATTTGGCATCGATAAAGACCATAGTTGCAGGCCCTTTAGGCGAGATAACTTCTAAGAGCTATGTCGCTATTAAGGAGTTCTTTATGAGGGATATAAACGACCGAGATGGAACAGATGTGTCGGGAGGTAGTCGCGACGGCTTGTTTGTCAAATATCGACACAAGTTTATGAATGAGGCTGTCAACCTTTCGAAACTCCACCACCCGGGTATTGTGAGGGTTGTTGAGGCTTTTGAGGCTAACAATACCTATTACTACGCTATGGAGTATTGCGAGGCGGGTAGTCTCGATGCGCTGATTGAAAGAAATTCGGGCTTGAGCCAGAAAGAGGCTCTTCACTTCTTTAATCAGATAGCCTCGGCGTTGGAGTATATGCACAAGAGTCATATGCTTCACCTCGATTTGAAACCTTCGAATGTGATGCTTCGTACACCCAACGAGGCTGTGCTAATTGACTTTGGACTTGCAAAGGTATATGATGATATGGGAGCTCCCGAGTCGAGTACTACAATTGGTGCCGGTACACCCGGCTACGCGCCTATCGAGCAAGCCAACTATCGAGAGTCGGGCGATTTCCCCGTAACGATGGATATCTATGCTCTTGGAGCCACTCTCTATAAGATGCTTACAGGAAAACGCCTGCCTAATGCTTCGCAGATTCTCAACGATGGATTTCCAGCTCAGGAGCTACTATCGAAGGGGGTTGGTAATGATTTGGTAAATGTGATCGATATGGCGGTGTCGCCTACAAGACGTCTTAGATATCAGCAAGTTGCCGATTTTGTAAAGGATGTAAATGAGGTGTGTGCCTCATCATTATCTTGTGATAGTGAGGTCACTCTTGTCGAAGAGGATATCAACATCCTGTATCATGTAAGCGAGCCAACTCCTCTGCTGCCACAGGAGGCAGAACCGACTAACCCTCCGAAATCTTACATCACTGAGCCAACTGCTGTAAAGAGAATGTCGAGGTTGGTTAGAAATATAGTCTTAGCCTTGATTTTAGCTATACCTGTTGCATTGATAGTTGTTATTGTGGTTAATGTCAATGATGTAGAGACAAAACTATCTGCTAGTTCGCAGGTTAGTGTTGAGAGTGATGCTAGAAGAGTTGTGGAGTCTTATTATGGATACTTGTTAGCATGTGACTACTCGTCTTTGACGCAGATGTTTCCCCAAACGGTTTCCAAGTTTTATAATATGACTAATGTTGATAGGGAGATTGTGATAAATAATATCAAATCCTATGATAGCCTGTTTGGAATAGCTAAGGACTCTAAAAGTATTGATATAGTAGATGGGACGTTTTCGGCAAAAGAGATAGATGGAGATATACACGTTATTTATAAAGTAGAGTATAGTTTTGTGAAGATGCGTAGTGATAGAGCGGAATATAAGTGGTTTCTTTTAGAGATGAACGTAGTGATGAATAGATTGTATCAAATTAAGAGTATTGATGAGAAGATTTTAGATAAGGGATAAATTTACTAAAATGGACATAACCCACTCGAAATTTTGAATATTGCGTTTCTATTCACTACCTTTGTGGCGAGAAAAAGAAATGTAATTATATACAATTTCAAAGAAATTATTATGACTCTACAAATCGACTCTTTGGCGGGGCTGCCCGATGTGGCGGAGAAGGTTATCGAGCAGCTAAATGGTCGCTCGGTGGTGGTCTTTCGTGGTGAGATGGGCGCCGGAAAGACTACGCTTATTCGCGCCATAATGGCTCAATTAGGCTCCGAGGACACTATCTCAAGTCCTACGTTTGCCATCGTTAACCACTACTCCACGGCTGAGGATGAGCCTGTCTATCACTTCGATTTCTATCGTATAAACCGCATTGAGGAGGCTTACGACTTTGGTTACGAGGAGTATTTCTACTCGGGCGATTTGTGTCTGGTGGAGTGGCCCGAGAAGATTGAACAGTTGTTGCCCGACGATGTGATGACTGTCAGAATCACTGCCCCGAGCGAGGAGGAGCGAATATTTGATATAGATTAACCCTAATAATACGTGGAATAATATGTCGATGCAAAAATACGAATCGAAACAGCAACAGATACGTCGCCCCGCAGGGATGGTCTATCAGGTGATAAGCCGCTTTGATAATCTGACTCCTGCACTCAAAGATAAGGTCGAGGAGTGGGAGGCTACCGAAGATACCTGCTCGTTCAAGGCTAAGGGCTTCTCCGTTAAGCTTCGCATGGAGGAGAGAGTCGAGAAGAAACACATTAAGATTGTGGGCGATGGTGGAGTGCCGATGGATTTCGCCTTCTGGTTTCAGATGGTTGAGGTTAGCGAGGAGGATACCCGCATCCGCTTGGTACTGCACGCCGAGCTTAATATGATGATGAAGATGATGATTGGCAGCAAGCTCCAGCAGGCTCTCGACCAGATTGCCGAGACTCTTGCCAAGGCTTTTAATGGGGAGTTGCCGATGCCGCCTACGATGTATAACTAACAAAAAAGAGCTGAATTTCAGCTCTTTTTTGTTAGTTCGCTTAGCTCTTGGGTTTGAGAACAATGTATGGCACTATCATCTCCTCCATCGAGATACCTCCGTGTTGGAAGGTGTTGCGATAGTAGCGTATGTAGCGGTTGGCATCGTTGTTATAGACCAAGAAGTCGCTGTTGTAGGCGAAGATGTAGCTCGACGTCAGGTTTGACGAGGGGAGTTGTATGTCCTCGGGTCGGGTAATCTCATAGACCTCGCGCGAGTTGTAGGCGAGGTTTCTGCCCGTTTTGTAGCGCAGGTTTGCCGAGGTCTGTTTGTCGCCCGTAACGCGCACAGGGTTATCTACCCTTATTGTGCCGTGGTCGGAGGTGATGATTACGGTGTGTCCTCTCTCGGCGAGCATCTTAAGTATGGTCAGCAGCTCGGAGTGTTCGAACCACGAGCGGGTGAGCGAACGGAACGAAGCCTCATCTTCGGTCAGCTCGCGGATAATATCGGTCTCGGTGCGGGCGTGGGAGAGAATATCGAGGAAATTATAGACAATAACCGAAAAATCAGCATCATAGATGCGATTGATATTCTCGATAAGTTTTCTGCCTGCCTCGGGTCGTACCAGCTTGTCGAAGCTATACTTATAGTTCTTGCCACTCTGAGCCATGAGACGTTGCAGGAAATGCTCCTCGTATTGGTTTTTGCCACCCTCCTCGTTGTCGTTGAGCCACTTTTGGGGCATCAGTTTGTCGATGGCGAGGGGCATCAGACCTGCAAATATTGCGTTGCGGGCATATTGCGTTGCAGTGGGGAGTATGGCACAGTAGAAGTCGTCTTGAGCAATATCGTAGTGCCCCCTCAGCAAAGGTGAAATGGCACGCCATTGGTCGTAGCGGAAGTTGTCGATAAGCAGCAGTGTAGTCTTGCTATTGGCATCAACGGTGGGAAAGATGTTGGTACGCATAAGCGTATGCGACATTGTAGGGGTGTCGTCGGTGCGCTTATTTATCCAATTGTAGTAGTTGCGTCTGACAAATTTCGAGAACTCCTGATTTGCCTCATTCTTCTGATAGACAAGCACTTCGCGTATGCTCTGGTCGTTGGTCTCAGCAAGTTCAATCTCCCAATTTGTGAGTCGGCGATAGAGGTTGCACCAATCACTGAACGAGGAGGCCATCTGGAGCGATGTTGCCAGACGACCAAACTCGGCACGATAGTCGGCGGTAGCCTGCTCGCTGACCAGCTGTTGGGAGTGTACGTGCTTCTTAATCGAGAGCAGTACCTGATTGGGATTGATGGGCTTGATAAGATAGTCGGCAATCTTCGAGCCTATTGCCTTGTTCATAATATCCTCCTCCTCGCTCTTGGTGACCATGATTACGGGCGTGGTGGGACGCACCTGCTTTATTTGGGGCAGGGTCTCCAGTCCGGTCATTCCGGGCATCATCTCGTCGAGGATTATCAAGTCGTAAGGCACCTCTGTTGCCATCTCTATCGCGTCGTAGCCGTTGCTGCAAGTGCTAACCTCGTAGCCCTTAGCCTCCAAGAACAGAACATGGGGTTTGAGCAGTTCGACTTCATCGTCAACCCAAAGTATCTTTACCATAGTTTATATTGTGGTTTGTTCGGACTATTAACGGCTAAACAGCCGCTAAAATTATGCAAAGATAACTTTTTCGAGGAGAAATTACAAAAGTTAGTTTTTTGTCGGGCAAAAGACTTGGGGTAATGAACCGTTGCTATAAGTTAATGTTTCTTATACTTTTATGTGCTGGCATTGGTTTTGCCCTCTGGAAATTCTGAGAAGTTTGCAAAAAAAACATTTTTTTTCTCGGTTTATTGTGAAATAAGGAAATAAAGCGTATATTTGCACTCCCAAAATGCAAATAAGGTAAAATTCAAAAATATTTATTTGAAATGACAAAGGCAGATATCATTAGCGAGATTGCAAAAAGCACCGGCATCGAGAAGGAGTCGGTTCGCAAGGTAGTTGAGGGCTTTATGGAGAATGTTAAGGGCTCTCTGATTCAGGGTAATGAGGTTTTCCTCCGTGGCTTCGGTAGTTTCATTATCAAGAAGCGCGCCGAGAAGGTGGCTCGTAACATCCTCAAGGGTACTACCATCACTATCCCCGAGCATAATATCCCCGCATTCAAGCCTGCGAAGAGCTTTATAGCTAAGGTAAAGTAAATTCAAAAAACTCTAAGTTTAACTATAAATTCTAAAACATTATGCCTAACGGAAAGAAGCATAAGCGTCACAAGATGGCGACCCACAAGCGCAAGAAGCGTCTCCGCAAGAATCGTCACAAGAAGAAGTAGTGAGAGGAGCGCAACGAGTTTGCGCGTCCTATCATAGATAAAGCTAAAGGGGTTGTCAAAATCCTTTTAGCTTTACCTATTTTATATTGGCGATAAAACGGGTGGCGATGCTTTCGCATTGCCAAAAGTCTCTGGCTGAGGGGTATTTTATGCAGCTCGGGTTGCATCGCACCCCTCTCAGAGAAGAGAATCAGAACAAAATATAGTGCCTAGCAGCGTTGCAACAAAGGTCGGGTGTCGAAGTTTGTTTGTTAGGGTACACCCACAGAAAGGGACTATACCTTTTGTGCGAGCTTAATTTGAGCGTGTCAACTAATGGCCGCTCTATCGGCGATTTTTTTAACATTGGTCCACTCCTAAAGCGAGATTGTTGTGTGTATTGCTCGCTATTATTATCGGGGTGGGAGATGACGGCTGGAGCCTGATGAAAAAGCCGAGCCGATATGTTTGAGTTTTGGCTATGCCCGATTCTTGAACTAAGGGGCTTAAAGTGGTTCGCCGCAACAAATTCAATATATGAACAGAGAACTTATTATTAACGTAACGCCTCAGGAGATTACCATCGCTCAGTGCGAGGACAAGGTGCTGGTTGAGTTGGGGAAGGAGCAGTGCAGCTCGGGCTTCTCGGTGGGCGACATATATCTGGGAAAGGTCAGAAAGATTATGCCCGGATTGAATGCCGCCTTTGTCAACATAGGACACGAGAAGGATGCATTTATCCACTATCTGGACTTGGGTCAGCACTTCCCGTCGTTGGATAAACTCACCCGCAGCATACAGCCCGGCAAGCGCAGCTTGAAGGTGGAATCTATGAAGATGGAGGAGCCACTGGTTAAGGATGGTCGTATAGGCGACTATCTTCAGGTGGGTCAGCGTATTGTGGTGCAGGTTGCAAAGGAGGCTATATCGACCAAAGGTCCGCGCCTGACGGCAGACCTCTCGTTGGCGGGACGCAATGTGGTGCTGGTGCCGTTTTCGACAAAGGTCTTTCTTTCGCAGAAGATACGTTCGAACGAGGAGAAGAAACGTCTGAAGCGAATCGCAGCGGGAGTGCTGCCCAAGAATTTCGGTGTCATAATCCGTACTGCTGCAATGCAGGCTAAGGATGTGGATATCGAGCAGGATATTCTGTCACTTGTCGAGAAGTGGAACTCGACGATGGCACAGCTTCGCAAGAAGGAAGCTCCTGCCCAGATTATGAACGAGCTTACGCGTGCCAACACCATTATTCGCGATACGCTCAACGACTCTTTCTCGCAAATTGTGGTCAACGACGAGGCAATGTTCACCGAGATTCGAGACTATATCCGAGTTATAGACCCCGAGAGAGAAAAAATCGTCAAGCTCTATCGCGGCAGTGTGCCTATCTTCGATAACTTCGATATCACCAAGCAGATCAAGTCGCTCTTCGCGAAGTATGTGTCGCTCAGACGTGGAGCCTATCTGATTATCGAGCATACCGAGGCAATGAACGTAATAGACGTGAACTCGGGCAATCGCACAAAGGCTGAGGATAATCAGGAGCAGACAGCAATGGACGTGAACCTTGCTGCTGCTCACGAGATTGCACGACAGCTCCGACTACGAGATTTGGGCGGTATCGTAATCATCGACTTTATCGACCTGCATAAGGCGCAGAACCGTCAGCTGCTCTACGACGAGATGCGTAAGCTGATGGCGTCGGATAAGGCAAAGCATACGATTTTGCCCCTCACGAAGTTTGGTCTGATGCAGATTACGCGCCAGCGAGTGCGCCCTGTGGCGGTGCAGGATGTGACCGATGTGTGTCCTACTTGTAATGGTACGGGCAAGGTGCAGCCTACGGTGGCGTTGGATAGAAAAATCGAAAATCAAATCTCGTTCCTGACTCAGGATAGAGGTCATAAGTTTATAGAACTCAGAGTCAGTCCCTATGTTGCGAGTTTCATCAAAAAGGGACTTTGGTCGCTGAGGATGAAGTGGATGTTCAAATATGGGGTTCGAATCAAGGTGACTGCCGATATGAGCGTCGGTATAATTGATGTCCACTATCTCGATAAGCGAGGTAACACCTTGGTATAGAGCATCAACCCCCTGCTTTTGATTGTAAGATGAGGGCGTGTGAAGAGATACTTTCCAGAGTGAGCGAGGCAAAGAGCTGTCGCTCACTCTGGCGTGCTTTACGCCTTGAGGGAGCCACTGTTCACCTCGCCGATTTGGTCGAGAGCGGCTACTCATCGTATGCTGCTGCCACGGTCAAAAAGATGGGCGGGTGTCATATTTTTGTCTCGGAGGATAAGGATGCTGCAGCCTATCTGATGAACGACCTCTATGCCTTGCTCGACGAGAGCAGAGTACACTACTTCCCTTCGGCATACAAACGCTCGATAGCCTATGGGCAGGAGTTGGCTCAAAGTGTGGTGCAGCGTACAACGGCTTTGGGAGCCTTGCGCAGCTGTCCCAAAGGTGAGTATAGGGTATTGTGTACTTGGCCCGAGGCTTTAGCGGAGAGGGTGGTTGATGCCGTGAGCCTTAAGCGAGAAACCATACTGCTCAATGTGGGCGATAGGGTAGCCATAAACTCTCTTGTGGAGAGGTTGGAGGAGCATGGCTTTGTGAAGGTCGATTTTGTCTATGAGCCGGGGCAATACTCCACTCGTGGCGGAATATTGGACGTATTCTCCTATTCGGAGTCTAAGCCCTATCGACTTGACTTCTTTGGCGACGAGTTGGACTCTGTGCGCCGATTCAATATATCGAGTCAGCTCTCTGACGAGCGACTCCAGCAGGTGGAGATTATACCCAACCTCAATCGCTCCGAAGAGCAGATGGGTGAGCGAGTGTCGTTAGCCGCATTTGCCTCTGCCGACACCACTTGGTGGTTTGTTGACCCCGACTTTACACTACGAAAGGTCAACGATGTGCGCCATAAGCTAATCCCCGAGCTTGAAGAGCCTGAGGTGATAGATACCCTTGTTACCAGCCGCAACCAACTGCTTGCCGATATGCAGCAGGCGCGTATGGTGTTGCTCCGCGATGATCTCAAGGAGCGGAAGGCAACCCTCAAAATCGATTTTCGTACCCAGCCCCAACCTAAGTTCAACCGCAACTACGAGATGCTTGCCGACGATATTTTGCACCACACACAGTTGGGCTATGAGTGTAGAATGCTTTCGGAGAATAAGGCTCAGATAGAGCGTCTGGAGAATATATTCCACCAGCAGGGCAGTGGTCAGGTAACAGTTCGCTCGTGGTCCATAACCCTTCACGGAGGATTTGTTGACCACGACCTCAGGATGTGTCTTTATACAGACCACCAGATATTCGACCGCTATCAGCGCTACCGTATCAATGGTGAGATTCGTCGTGACGAGCAGATGACCGTTCAGGAACTGAATCAGCTGCGCCCGGGCGACTATGTGGTGCATATCGACCATGGTGTGGGAAGGTTTGACGGACTTGTGAAGATTAACGAGAACGGGCGTCTGCACGAGGCGATAAAGTTGGTCTATAAGGATGGCGATGTGCTTTTTGTGAATGTACACTCGCTACACCGTATTTCGCGCTATAAGTCGGGCGACGGTGAGCCCCCGAAGATTTATAAGTTGGGTAATGGCGCATGGCAGAAGCTGAAAGCGGCAACCAAAAAGGCTGTTAAAGATATCTCGCGAGAGCTTATCGCTCTGTATGCCCGCCGTAAGGCTTCTCCCGGTTTTGCCTTCTCTCCAGACAGCTACCTCCAGCACGAACTTGAGGCGTCGTTTATGTGGGAGGATACCCCCGACCAACAATCGGCAGTCGAGGCTGTAAAGAGGGATATGGAGTCCTCGCGCCCGATGGATAGATTGGTTTGTGGCGATGTGGGCTTCGGTAAGACCGAGGTTGCCATCAGAGCGGCATTCAAGGCGGCTGTCGATGGTAAGCAGGTGGCGGTGCTGGTGCCAACAACAATCCTTGCCCTGCAACACTATCGCTCCTTCTCGCAGCGACTCAGAGACCTGCCCGTTACGGTGGAGTATCTCAATCGCTCGAAATCTTCACGCGAGGTGAGTCGTATAACCCAAGAGTTGGCATCGGGTAAAATAGATATCCTTATCGGTACTCATAAGATTCTGGGTAAGCAGATAAAATTCAAGGATTTGGGATTGCTCATAATAGATGAGGAACAGAAGTTTGGAGTTGCAGCCAAGGAGAAACTTACGCAGATGAGTATCAATGTCGATACACTGACCCTCACCGCAACTCCCATTCCGCGAACACTCCAATTCTCGCTGATGGGTTCACGCGACTTGTCGGTAATCTCTACTCCCCCGCCCAACCGCCAACCCATACAGACCGAGTCGCACACCTTCTCCGAGGAGGTTATTCGTGACGCAATCACCGAGGAGCTGTCGCGTGGCGGACAGGTCTATTTCGTACATAACAAGGTCGATGACCTGCTAACGCTCAAGGGTATGCTCAGCCGTATTTGCCCCAAGGCAAGGGTGGGTGTAGGCCATGGTCGTATGCCCTCCGATGAGCTTGAAAAGCTGATTATGGACTTTATTTATGGCGAGTTCGATGTGCTGCTCTCGACAACCATAGTCGAGAATGGTATCGATATTCCCAATGCAAATACCATCATCGTAAATAATGCCCACTGTTTCGGTCTGAGCGACCTGCACCAGCTCAGAGGCCGAGTCGGTCGCTCGGATAAGCGCGCCTACTGCTATCTGCTTTCGCCTGCCGACGAGCTGCTCTCGCCAGATGCTCGTCGCCGCCTAAGAGCCATCGAGGAGTTCTCGGATTTGGGTTCGGGATTCAATATTGCTATGCAGGATTTGGATATTCGCGGTGCCGGGAATCTGTTGGGTGCAGAGCAGAGCGGATTTATTGCAGATATAGGTTTCGAAACCTATCAAAAGATTATGCAACAGGCAATTACGGAGTTGCGTCAGGAGGGCCTTGAGATTCCGGGCATGAACGAGAAGGAGCAGCAGGTACTCGACACGATAAGTTGGATTGACGACTCGCATATCGAGATCGAGTTGTTAGCCGAGTTGCCCGATAGTTATGTGCGTCAGACCTCCGAAAAGTTGCGTCTGTATCGAGAACTGGATAACATCAAGCAGGAGGATAAGCTCGTGGAGTTCGAGGCTCGTTTGGTTGACCGCTTTGGTCAGTTGCCCGAGCCGGCACGCGAGTTGCTCAATGTGGTGCGACTCAGATGGGAGGCAGTGCGTCTGGGTATGGAGCGCGTGAAGGTTAAAAATTCGCTTATGATTATCCACTTCATAGCGGACAACAACTCACCATATTTCAAGAGCGATGTCTTTATGAATATGTTGAAGAGGGTGACGCAGGAGCCCGATAGATTTGTACTCAAACAACACAATAATAGATTGGCAATGACCGTTAGACGAGTTAAAGATGTGAAGGAGGCGGTCGAGATTCTCAGAAGATTGTAGTGCGTACGAATGGTAAATCTGATAGTCGATATTGGCAATACGCAGGTTAAATATGCGTTGATTGATGGTGTGCAGCTGCTCTCTCAAAAGAGCAGTCAAGACTTTGATATACAGTGTGTTGAATTGCTGCTTGAAGAGCAGAATGTGGAGTGGGCTGTGGTCAGTTCGACCCGTATGGATGCCTTTGAGGTGGTGCAGAGCCTTTCTGAGCGAGGTGTAAAAACCCTACTCTTCGACTCCCAGACAGAGGTCCCTCTGAAAAACAACTACCTCACACCTCACACCTTGGGCCGAGACCGCTTGGCGGCTGCCGTTGGTGCTAATGTGCTTTATCCCAATTCTCCGATGCTGATAGTAGATTTCGGAACAGCCATAACCTGTGATTTGGTGAGCGATGGGGCATATTGCGGAGGTTTCATTTCGCCCGGTTTGAGGACACGTCTGCGCTCGCTCCATCACTTTACGGCAAGACTCCCCGAGGTGGAGCCTGCCGAGGAACTTAAGAGGCTGGGACTGACTACTTATGAGTGTATTGCTCAGGGTGTGGAGTGGGGCATAATCTACGAAATCGAGGGGCATATTGCCCGATTTAGAGCAGAAAATGAAAAATTATTGGTAATTTTTGCAGGTGGCGACGCCAAACATTTTGTTAAAAGAATTAAAAATACGATATTTGCAGACTGTGATTTGGTCCTTGTGGGATTGAACAGAATTTTGGAGAATTATGTACAACATAAAAAATAGAGTATTTTCGGCTCTTCTGCTACTTGTGGCACTCGTGGTTTGCCCCCACCGGATGTTCGCTCAGCAGAATAGCATCAACACCTATTCGCCCTACACTATGTATGGAATCGGCGAGATTTATACTCCCGGTTCGTTGCCTGCCCGTTCGATGGGTGGTGCGGGTGTGGCTCAGCGTGTGCCTTCGAGCATCAACCTCCTTAACCCCGCTTCATATAGTGTGAGCCTTCAACGCTCGGTATTATTCAACTTCGGACTCGAGGGTCAGAGCTACTATCTCTCTCAGCATAAGAGCGATGGCTCAACTTCGCGTACGAGTTATAATACATTCAATATCCACGATATAGCTCTTCAGATTCCCCTTACCAAGGGACTTGGTTTGGGCATAAATCTTAATCCGTACAGTGGTGTGGGCTATCGACTCTATGACCGCGAGACGGTGGCTGATGTCGGCACCATCGAGTATGATTATGAGGGTGAAGGCGATGTTACGGAAGTGAAGTTAGGTGTAGGTTGGGAGCTTTTCAAGGGTTTCTCGATTGGTGCTGCGGCTCAATACTATTGGGGCAAAATCGATAGAGATTACACCATGACCATCATCCCCTATACGGGCGATGGATTGAGTACCTATCCCTCGACAATCGGACTTTCACAATATAAAATCTCGCGAGTAAAGGGTCAGGTGGGAGTACAATATACCCCCATTCAAGACCGCAAGAGAGTGCTTACCATTGGTGCAACCTACGACTTTGGTGGCGCACTTAAGCCTCGCGTGAGGAATGAGATTTATGTCAATGGAACAATTCAATCGACGGCTAAACTCGATTCTACAAGCCTCTCCATTGTCTTGCCACGTCAGGTTGTGGCAGGTGTCTATTACGAGACTCCTAAGTTTGCAGTTGCGGTCGATTATCAGTACCAGAATTGGGGTAGCTCGAATGATATAACCGAGACTTCGGCTGCGGGTTTCGATGTGGCATACACCAATACCTCGACCATTAAGGCTGGTGTGGAGTGGACTCCCAACCGTAACGATGTACGTAAGTTCTATCGTCGTTGGCACTATCGTGCAGGATTCAACTATGGCAACTATCACCAAACCTTCGATAACGAGAAAATCAACCAATATGCCGTAACTTTAGGAGTGGGTATTCCCGTCAAGTTCGGTGGATTTTCGTCGATAGATGTGGGATTTGAATATGGATGTCGCGGAGCTGAGACCATTATTAAAAATAATGTTGGCCTGATAAAGCAACAATATTTCAAGTTTGCGGTGGCATTCTCGCTCTTCGGTGAGGACTATTGGTTCGTAAGGCCCAAGTTTGATTAACAATATTCTACTCTCTTTTTACGTTTAATTTGCAAATGTGATTCCAATGAGTTACCTTTGCGAGGATATAAACGCGACACTAGTCAAAACTAAACTTAAAAATAATAATGAGAAGAGTTAAATTTTTATTGACTGCAGTTCTTGCTATTGCAAGTTTCTGCGTTATGGCACAGGATCTTTCGGGTGATGCCTATGCTATGTGGGGTGAGACTGTTGAGGAGCGCGAGGCTAACATCCTTCGCAGCCAGTTCCTCAAGGAGGCTATCCAGAACAAGAATTACAACGAGGCTGCCGAGCATTTCCAGTATCTGGTTGCTCACGCTCCCAAGGCTGCCGAGTCTATCTATCAGCGTGGTGAGTTGATTTATGCCAATAAGTTCTCGCGTGCAACGACTCGTCCCGAGCAGGTGGTAGCATTCGACTCGATGATGATTGTACTCGACCTGCGTCTGATGCACTTCGGTACCACCGATTTCGCTAAGGCTGAGATTTTGGACCGTCGCGCACGTCAGTATGTTACCTACAACAAGCGTGACCGCGAGGGTATTCGCAATGCATTCAAGGATGCACTTGCTGCTCAGATTGTTGCAGGTAGTGCAGACCTCTATGAGCTGGGTGTAATCTATATGCAGAACCTTGCTGAGGATTATAAGAACGATGATATTTATGCTGACGTGGTTATCTCGGAGTATGACCGTTTGGCTCCCTACTACGATAAGGCTCCCGCTGACAAGCAGCAGTATGCTGACCAGCTCGCTACCGTATTCGGTATGAGTGGTGTGGCTACTTGCGAGAACCTTGAGGCTCTCTTTGCCAAGAAGCTCGAGGCTAATCCCGAGGATTTGACCGTTTTGAATCAGGCGGTAGCTCTCATGAGCCGTGCAAAGTGTACCAGCGACTTCTTCTTCGAGGTTACCGAGCGCAAATATAAGCTCGATCCTTCGGCTAACACCGCTATCTTCTTGGCTCAGGGCTTGCAGGATAAGGGCGAATTTGAGAAGGCTGTATATTATCTGCGTGAGGCTCTGAAGACCGAGACCGATTCCGATGCTCGTATTGGTCTGCTCAAGCAGCTGGGCGTGGTAGAGCTTGCAGCAAGCAACATCAGCGGTGCAATGCAGGCAGCACGCGAGCTCCGCGAGTTTGACGAGAACAACGCATACTCCTACTTCATCATCGCTAACTGCTACTCTTCGTCGGGTTGTGTCGAGGCATTCTGGGCAGCTTACGATATGATGAAGAAGGCTGAGGAACTCTTCGAGGAGGGTTCCGAGAAGGAGCAGGCTCGCCAGATGGCTTCGGCTTATGCATCGCGTTGGCCTCTCTCGAACGATGAGCGTTTCTTCATGGAGGGTATCAAGGCCGGTACTGTTATCACCGTTCCTTGCGGTGCTGCTGCCGGTGTGAGAACCACCGTTCGTTTCCGCTAAAAACAATCTAAAGGGGCAGTAAATGGATATTAGACTCCTTTGGCACAGAGTATTGATAGCACTCCTCGCAGTGGGGAGTGCTATCTCTCTATCTTCGTGCGAGGAGAAGGAGTCGGCAGGCGAAGAGGCGCAACCCATGGAGCAGTTGATGACCGAGTATAGCGAAAATCGCACGGTTACCACAACTCTTAATGGCAAGAAAAAGTATATTTTCTTCACCCCTCTTCTCGAAGGTTATACCGCCGGTAAGGAGCCATATCGTGAGTTCCGTAAGGGAGTGAAAATTACTACCTTCAACGAGGACTCGGCAAATGTGGTCGATGTGACGCTGACTGCCAACTATGCCATCTACTACGAAAAACGCAAACTTTGGGAGGCTAAGGGCGATGTTGTCGTAATCAAAGCCGACGGCAAGAAGCTATATACCGAACAGCTCTTTTGGAATGCGACAACCAAGAAAATATATTCTAATGTCGATTCCAAAATTGTGCAGCCTGACGGCGAGTTCTTAGTCTCGGGTTTCGAGTCTGACGAGGAGTTTGTATTCTGGTCGGCACGCGAGATGGATGGTCATATGGAGGTAGAGTTTAGCCCCACAGAACCGGATACAACAGCCGTCGAAAAGAAAACTACGACTCCAAAGTCGAGTGAGGTGAAACGACCCGCTACGCGTCCCAATAATTCGGTTGATAGAGCTGCACGCGGACAGAAAAGTCCATCGGCGCAACCCATGACACCCGAAGAAAAACGCAAGCTCATCGAGGAGCGCAGACGCAAGACTGCCGAACGTCAGGGAGCTAATAGCCCGACGAGTGGTGCTGTCAGTCCGGCTAAAACCAACGTGCAGAGAACACCTGCCGAGCTTCCCGAGAAAAGTATTTCGCCTGCTCGTCGTCCCAAACTTACACCAACCCCAACCGAGCAGTAGTCTATGATAACATCTGTTGTGATAATCGTTCTGATGCTCCTGCTCTCGGCATTCTTCTCGGGTATGGAGATTGCCTTTGTCAGGAAGAATAGATTGCGTTTAGAGATTGACCGCAAGCAAAGTCGTATGTTCGACCGTATTGCCGATATCTTTTCGCGCCATCAGGGACAGTATATAACGACAATATTGGTAGGTAACAATATTGCGCTTGTAATCTATTCGCTCTCGATGTCGCTTCTGATGCGCGGAGTGGCTCAGTTGCTGGGTTTCGAGGAGTTTGCTCAGAGTGGCTCGGTATTGTTCGAGACAATTCTCTCGACCATTATCGTTATTTTTTGCGGAGAGTTTCTGCCCAAGTCGCTCTTTAATCAAAACCCCAACTTCTACTATCGACTTTTTGCACCGATAATCTTCTTTTTCTACCTTATACTCTATCCGATAGCTAAGTTTACAACTCTGCTCTCGCACGGCATACTCCGTTTGGTGGGATGTAAGACTGCTCCCGAAGATTCGGAGCAGGAGTTTGACCGTTCGGACTTGGTTCACCTGCTCGACAGTAATACCTCGGAGAGTCAGCTCGAGGCAGAAAACGAGATAAAGATATTTCAGAATGCTCTCGATTTTGCCGACCTTAGAGTCCGAGATTGCATGGTGCCGCGTGTGGATGTCGAGGCGGTTGATGGCGATAACACTACGGTCGAGCAACTTACAGCCCGTTTCGTTGAGACGCAATATTCGCGTATCTTTGTGTGGCACAATAACATAGATAATATCGTGGGCTATGTCAATTCGAAGAGCCTTTTCGAGAATCCTCAGACCATTAAGCAGGTTATAATCGATGTGTTGTCGGTTCCCGAAACTATGCCATTGCAAGCGCTTTTGGAGCGTATGACCAAACTAAAAACCAACGTGGCGGTTGTTATAGACGAGTTCGGTGGTACGGCAGGAATTATCTCGATGGAGGATGTGCTGGAGCAGATTTTCGGTGAGATTGAGGACGAGCATGATGTGCCTGATTTGACCGAGAAACAGATTTCTGATAGCGAATGGGTCCTCTCGTGTCGTTTGGAGGTAAAGTATCTGAACGAAAAGTACGACTTGGGAATCGAGGAGTCGAAGGAGTATGACACACTTGCCGGTCTGATTATCTACAACCTTGAGGGTATTCCCGCTCCCGGTGATGAGGTGAGAATCGGCAATCTGGAATTTAGAATATTGCGCACAACACGCTCGCGTTTGGAACTTGCACGCCTAAGACGCGTCGAGGAGTAGTTCTTCGCGTGGTGGGGATTTATTCCTAAGACAATAGTTTGCGACCTGATAACGGGTCGCTTTTTTGTTGCAATGTTATTTATAAGCCAATCTGTTTGAAAATTATTGATTAAAATGGCTGTATTTCAGAATAAAATTACTATCTTTGACCGCTAAAATAGACAACAAATAATTAAACTAAAAATAGTATGGCAAGCTTAAACACTTTAAGAACCAAATTTGGCGTGATTTTGTCGGTTGTTATCGGCATCGCCCTTTTGGCATTTATCCTCTCTTTGGGTACAGAGATGGGATTTACCAACCAAGATCCTAAGGTTGGTGAGATGGATGGCGAGAAGATTACCTATACCGAGTACTACTCTGTATATGAGAACACTCGCAATATGATGGGTGGCGATTTGACCACCGATGCTCAGCTCGACCAGCTCTCGAGCGTTGCTTGGAACCAGATGCTCAACCAGAAGGTTCTGCTTCCCGGTTATGAGGCTATGGGTCTTACCGTTAGCGATGCCGAGCGTAAGGGTATTATCAATGGCACTATCGAGAGCAACGTTATGCTCAACGCCTTTGGTAACCCCGCAACCGGTACTATCGACACTAATGCTGTGGCAGATTTCCTCGCTCAGGCAGAGGGTAACCCTCAGGCAGTAGCTATGTGGCAGCAGCTCATTTCTCAGGCTGTTCAGGAGCGTCTGGCTATGAAGTATGGCAACTTGGTTAAGATGGGTGCTAACGTAACCACCTTCGAGACCGAGCGTTCTTTGGAGGGCGTGAACAAGAGCTTTGCAGGTAAGTATGTTTCGAAGAGCTATTCGAGCGTTGCTGACTCGCTGGTGGTTGTGACCGATGCCGATATTCAGAAGTATTACAGCGAGAATAAGGCTCAGTACAAGCAGTTGCCCAATCGCACTATCCGCTATGTGGTATTCGATGTTGATGCCACTCCCGAGGATATGACCGCTATCGAGCAGGAGGTTAACAAGATTAACGAGACTTTCTCGACTCTGGGTGTTGATGAGCTTCGCTCTTATGCTCGCGAGAATCGTCGTGCTGAGCTTGCTAACCGCTATCTTGCTGTTAGCCAGTACTCTGACGAGGAGGGCGCAGCTCTCTCGAAGGGTGAGCAGTATGGTCCCGTTTTGAAGAACAATGTATGGACCATCTCGCGTGTTGTTGATTCGCGTATGGCCCCCGACTCGATTGGTGTTCGCCACATCGTTGTTCCCTTCTCCGAGAATAATGTAGCAGATAGCCTTGCAACTGAGCTTCGCAACGGTGTTGACTTCGCTCAGGTGTCGGAGGGTCGTGGCGAGGAGCGCGTATATCCCTACTCGGCATTCACCGAGGAGTTCTTGCCCGCAATCAACTCGGCTAAGGTTGGTGACGTTCTTCAGATTCCCGTTGGTGGCGCAATCCACATTATGCAGGTGTACAAGGTAGGTAAGCCTATCAAGCACATTCGCTCGATTGCTGTTAACTATCCTGTTGAGGCTTCGGCTGAGACCAAGCGTGATGTATATGGTCAGGCAGGTATCTTCGCTGTTGATGGTGCCGGTTCGGTTGAGAAGTTCAACGAGGCTGCTACTGCTGCTTCGCTCACTCCTCGCAGCGCAACCCTCCAGACTGCACAATCGACTGTTCGTGGCTTGGATAACTCGCGTGAGCTTGTTAGCTGGGCAAACCGTGCTAAGGTAGGCGATATTTCGCAGATTTTCAATTGTGGTACCGACTATGTTGTGGCTATGCTTGTTGAGATTGATAACGATGAGTATGCATCGCTCAAGAAAAACGAGGCACGTATTCGTCGTGCAGTGACCGACCAGAAGAAGGCTGATTACATCCTCAATGGTTACAATGCCACCACTATCGACGAGGCTGCTACCTTCTTTGCAGGTGAGGTTGCCGATTTCGAGAACGTGAACTATGCTTCGCGTTTTGTTCCCGGTTTGGGTATGGAGCACAAGCTCTTCGGTGCTATTTCACAGTCGGAGGTTGGTAAGCTCTCGGCTCCCGTTAAGGGTAACAGCGGTGTTTATGTATATGTTGTTGACACCATCACCGATGCTGAGGCTCCCAGAACCCTCGAGGAGCAGAAGACTGCAGCTCAGGCAAGTGCTGAGATTATGGCTCAGAACTCGATTATCGGTGCCGTTATGCAGATGGCAGAGGTTGAGGACTTGCGTGGCAAGTATTTCTAATAGTTAACGATATAATAAATTTAATTATAAGCTGTCTAACAAGGTGATTTCTGCGTTACACTTGCCCTCAAATGCTCATTTACCTCAAGTAAACTCCGCTTTTTCGGGCTTTGCAAGCCTTAAAGTCTCTCTTGTTATCAACTTCTGACAAAATTAGGACCTGTCTAAAAACTTATTAGACAGGTCCTAATTTTTTGTGCTTCAGTGTATTCGCGTATGGCGCAGACTACCTTAAGAATAACAATTCGCGATACTTTGGCAGGGGCCACATCTGGTCATCGACAATCTCCTCAAGAAGGTCGATATGCCCTCTGATTTTGTCAAACCATACTGCAACCGTATCGTGGTAGGCAATGGCCTTCTCGCGCATATTCTCGATTTTGTTTGCCACCTTGCGAGCCTCGACAAGACACTTCACACCCTCCTGTATAGCCGCCGTATGGCTCTGTATGCGCTTTATAAGCTCAACGTCGGGCGTGGGGTCGAGACCATAGCCTATCTGCATCATCTTATAGACCTTGTCCAAGAGCATTGCCTCGTACTTCGATGCAATGGGGATGATGTGGTTCATTGCAAGGTCACCAAGTACACGTGCCTCAATCTGTATCTTTTTGGTGTAGGTCTCCCACTTAACCTCGGTGCGTGCTTCAAGCTCGATGTTGCTCATTACGCCCGTCCGGGTGAATATCTCGCGTGTGAGAGGCGAGAGATAGTTCTCGAAAATCAGAGGTGTCGATGTTTCGCAGTCGAGGCCTCTCTCTTTAGCCTCTTTGTGCCACTGTTCGGAGTAGCCGTTACCATCGAAGCGTATAGCCTTTGACGATTTAATAATTTGGCGCAGAACTTCATATATGGCTCTTTCACGTTTCTTGCCAGCCTCGATTTTGGAGTCAACCTCACGCTTGAAGGCTCTCAGCTCGTATGCCATTGCCGTATTGAGAATAATCATCGCCTCGGCGCAATTGTCCGACGAGCCAACTGCTCGCAGCTCGAATCGGTTGCCGGTGAAGGCGAAGGGTGAGGTGCGGTTGCGGTCGGTATTGTCGAGCAGTAGTGTGGGGATGTTCGAAATGCCACTCATCTTGAAGATATTCTTGGCATTGAGAATGATTGCCTCGTCGCCGCGACTATGCTCCAACTTTTCCAACACTGCCGTAAGTTGCTGACCCAAGAATGTGGATATGATTGCCGGTGGAGCCTCGTTGGCACCCAGACGGTGGGCATTTGTTGCCGACATAATGGCTGCCTTCAGCAGACCGTTGTTGCGATGAACAGCCGAAATGGCGCATACAAGGAAGGTGATGAATTGCAGATTTTCGTGCGCACTCTTACCCGGGGCAAAGAGGTTGACTCCTGTGTCTGTGCCGAGCGACCAATTGGTGTGCTTACCCGAGCCGTTGACACCCTTAAATGGCTTCTCGTGGAGTAGAACCCTGAAGTGGTGACGGCGGGCAATCTTATCCATGATTGTCATCAGTAGCTGGTTGTGGTCGTTTGCACGATTAGCCAACTCATAGACCGGTGCCACCTCGAATTGGTTGGGTGCTACCTCGTTGTGACGCGTTTTGAGGGGGATGCCGAACTTAAGCGACTCATACTCCAACTCGCGCATAAAGGCTATCACTCGCGAGGGTATAGCACCGAAGTAGTGGTCCTCCAACTGCTGATTCTTTGCCGACTCGTGACCCATAAGTGTTCTTCCGGTCAACATCAGGTCGGGTCGCAATGCCCACAAACCTTCGTCAACCAAGAAGAACTCCTGCTCCCAGCCCAAGTAGCTGTGTACTCTCTCTACACTCTTGTCGAAGAGATGACACACCTCAGTTGCAGCCTTGTCAATAGCATTTATCGAGCGCAATAGGGGGGTCTTATAGTCCAGAGCTTCACCTGTATAGGCTATGAATATGGTTGGGACACAAAGCGTGGTGCCGACAATAAAGGCGGGCGAGTTGGGGTCCCATGCCGAGTAGCCGCGTGCCTCGAAGGTGTTGCGTATGCCACCATTCGGGAACGACGAGGCATCTGGCTCCTGCTGCATAAGCAGCTTGCCCGAGAACTCCTCTATGACTCCTCCCTCGCCGTCCGGCTCGGCAAACGAGTCGTGCTTCTCTGCCGTACCTCCCGTCAGGGGCTGAAACCAATGGGTGTAGTGGTCGGCTCCATTGTCCATTGCCCATTCGCGCATGCCGGCAGCTACGCCATCGGCAAGTTCGCGTGAAAGGGGTGTGGAGTTCTCGATAGTGTCGAGTAGGGCCTTGTAGTCCGACTTCGAGAGATAGCGTTTCATAGCCTCGTGACCAAATACGCGCGAACCGAAATAATCGGAAGGGCGACCTTTCGGAGGAGTAACCTCTACGGCCGTATGATTGATGGCTGCATCAACCATCTTGAATCTTAAGAGTGACATATCTTTGCTAATATTTGTTAACCTAACTAATAGCAAAGGTACAAAAAACCTGTTAACTTTTTATCGCTAAAACTGATTTTAAGCTTTTTATTACTCTCTTTTCTTGAAAATGCCCTATAATTTTGCATGTTTGGCGAAAAATATAAGTACTTTTCCCGATTTTGAGCTAAAAATAGGTTGTTATTCAAATAACACTAAATATTAAACTTGCCTGTGACCTATTTGTGATAATTGAAATTTTCTTTGTATCTTTGTAGTACTATATAAAAAGTAGCCGTATGAAAAAGTATCTTATTTTTACATTAGCGTTGTTACTCTCTTGTAATGTCATAGATGCAAATGCTCAGAGCTTCCTGAAGAAAGTGGGGCAGTCTATCGAAAAGGGAGTTGAAAAAGGAATCAATCAGCTCAAAAATGCTAAACCCTCAAAGCCTGCCACACCCGAGCAGGGGCAGAAGCAACCCCAACAGCAAGTTCAAGCACAACCCAACGAGCAACAAGCTCAATCACAACCCACACAAATGTTAAGAGTTTGGTGCCGACCGCAGGTCAGTCGCAAGCCAAGATTACCTCGTCGGGCAAGCTCAACAACCACGAGTGGGTCGATTTGGGTCTGCCTTCGGGTACTCGTTGGGCAACCTGCAATATAGATGCTACTTCACCCTCGCAACCCGGCAGGCACTATGCTTGGGGCGAGATTGCCACAAAGGGCTCCTATGTCGCAGAAAACAGCAAGTATAATAAAAAGGATGTGGATGATTTCTCGGGCAATAAGAGCTGCGATGTTGCCGCTGCAAAGTGGGGTAGTGGCTGGCGTATGCCGACCAAGGCAGAGTTTGACGAACTACTGCACTATTGTAATTGGCGTTATGTGCAAAAGGATGGCCGTTGGGGCGCATTGATTTCGAGTACGGTAAACGACAAATCGATTTTCCTGCCTGCTACCGGTTATAAGGATGGTACTTCAACTCATGAGGCAAGTGGTTGTGGTATGTATTGGACCTCGACACCCCTTAAAAACCAATATAACAGCGGCGCACACGAATACCATTTCGGAGGCGGATTAGGTGAGATGGGTGTTAGTGAGCGTTCTTATGGCTATGCAGTTCGAGCTGTTGTCGATAATAAGGATATGGTAAATACCCCTTCGCAAGGCGAGACAAATGGTCATAAGTGGGTCGATTTGGGTCTGCCTTCGGGTACTAAATGGGCAACTTGCAATGTGGGTGCTACCTCGTCGGAGCATCACGGCGAGTATTATGCTTGGGCAGAGATAACACCTATTTTGGATAAAACTTCGCCTAAGAATGGTGTGCGTGGTAAATGGATGAGCGGTATAGCTACGAGTGCCACCTATGATGTGGCAACAGCCCAGTGGGGCGAAGGCTGGAGGATGCCCTCAAAAGCAGATTTTCAGGAACTGTTGGATAATTGTACGTGGGAGTGGACCTACTTGGACCGTATTAGGGGTTGTAAAGTGACGAGCAAAATCAATGGTAACTATATCTTCCTTCCCGCCGCAGGAGTAATCTATCCTAATTCGACCTACCCCTATCCCGACGATTTGGGCAATGTGGGACGCTATTGGGCTTCGACACCTTCGAATGATTCGCATAACATCAATGCTGACGGCATCTTGTGTACGCAAAAATTTGTTGGACACGGCACACAAGACCGCAGAAATGGTTTCCCGATTCGACCTGTAGTTAAGTAGTCAATTTTGGAAATAGGGGCTGAATTTCAGCCTTCACACAGAGAGTGGGAGCTAGGATTAGCCACCCACTTTTTGTTACTACCGGCTGAATTATGCGGTAATTATGCTACCCTGCCATAGGGTAGTGCAGAAAAAAGGACCTGTCTAATAAGTTTTTAGGCAGGTCCTTTTTGCAATGACGAGGATTACTCCTCGAGAAGAATATCCATAATCTTGATTGCAGCGGTCGAGATGGGGGTACCGGGACCAAAGATAGCTGCAGCGCCATCCTTATAGAGCTGGTCGTAGTCCTGTGCGGGGATTACACCACCGACAACCACTACGATATCCTCTCGGCCGAGCTTCTTGAGCTCTGCGATAATCTGGGGAACCAGAGTGAGGTGACCTGCTGCGAGCGACGATACGCCGACAACGTGTACGTCGTTCTCGACAGCCTGCTTAGCAGCCTCCTCGGGAGTCTGGAACAAGGGACCCATATCAACGTCGAAGCCAAGGTCTGCATAACCGGTTGCTACAACCTTAGCACCACGGTCGTGACCATCCTGACCCAACTTTGCAATCATAACGCGGGGCTGACGGCCCTCCTTCTTTGCGAACTCGGCTACCATCTGCTTAGCCTTGTCGAACGATGCGTCGTTTTTCACCTCTGAACTATATACACCTGAAATGGAACGAATAACTGCCTTGTAGCGACCTACAACAACCTCGCAAGCATCAGAAATCTCGCCGAGCGATGCGCGAACCTTAGCTGCCTCAACAGCAAGCTCCAAGAGGTTGCCCTCACCGGTCTTAACACACTCGGTGATAGCAGCAAGAGCCTTCTGTACGGCTGCCTCGTCGCGGTTAGCGCGAAGCTCCTTCAGACGCTTAATCTGGCTCTCGCGTACTGCGGTGTTGTCAACTGCCAAGATATCGATAGGATCCTCCTTCTCGAGGCGATACTCGTTGATACCGATAATCTTCTGCTCGCCAGAGTCGATACGAGCCTGAGTGCGTGCAGCAGCCTCCTCGATACGCATCTTAGGAATACCGGTCTCGATAGCCTTTGCCATACCGCCAAGCTTCTCAACCTCCTCGATAAGAGCCCAAGCCTTGTGAGCAATCTCATTGGTGAGCGACTCAACATAGTACGAACCTGCCCATGGGTCAACCTCACGGCATACGTTGGTTTCCTCCTGAATGTAAATCTGGGTGTTACGAGCAATACGAGCCGAGAAGTCGGTAGGAAGTGCAATTGCCTCGTCGAGTGCGTTGGTGTGCAGCGACTGGGTGTGACCCAGAGCGGCGCCCA
>CAZFQU010000016.1:0-31546 GCA_964521245.1 uncultured Alistipes sp.
CGATTTTTTAGTTTTTTTGCAATAGCCGTTGTAGCAATGGCTGTTGTGGGATGTAACAATAACGATGACGACGAGATTTTGGGTCTTGATATTGATACAGTACAAAGCGCTATAAGTCAGACAATAGACAAGTTTGGAGACTATGATGTAAATTCGGTTTCAGAAGCTCTTACGGGCAAGAGTTGGGAGATTTGGAGTGATATTGATTATTATGAGGATTGGAGCGGCATAAGGTATATTTGCTATTACGAAGGTCAATTCCCTACACCACCGATACCGGGATGGACATTCAGCGAATATGAGTTCACCGAAGACAATGGGGTTAAGTATAACTCTTCGGGGTACTTTATTGACGATTCCCCGGCTCCCGTAGAATACACAAGAGAGGGAAAATGGGAGTTTGACCCACAGAGCAAAAAACTCACTTTTAATTTCGACACGCTAACAACTACCAACGAAAATATTGATACTGAAAAGTATAGGCAATATAGTATCAGCTATATTTTGGTGGCAATAAATAACGAAATGTTTATCATTGACTCAGTGGATTATTGCAACAGGCGTTTATATAAAACGAAAGAGTAATCTCTAATTTCCCCTGCCTACTTTTGGGTGGGCAGGGCTAACCAAAGTACTAACCAAAAATTGAATAAGTTATGAAACGTTTTTTTAGTTTCTTCGCAATAGCCGTTGTAGCAATGGCTGTTGTGGGTTGCGACAATACTAATGACGACGAATTGGGGTTGAATACAGGAGCTAACATAAGCGAGTTTCAGCAGACGATTGACAAATATAGCGACTACGACGTAAACGCTGTTAGCGAAATGCTGTGTGGTAAAGAGTGGGAGATGTGGTCAAATGCTCGTTATGACGAGGATTGGAATTTTATGCATTTTATTAGATATAAAGGTGAGTGTCAAGGGTATGCAGGTGGAAATGTATCGCGATATACATTTTACAATGATGGCACATTCCTAAACGCGGCAGATACGGCTCCAGACGGTTATCCCGGGCGTTATAATGAACGTGGCACATGGCAGTTTAATCCCGACACCCGCATTATAACAATAACAACAAATAGCATTGAGCAAGACTCGGAAGTAATAGAGCAAGAATCGGTAGTGGAAAATAAAATCATTGCCCTTGGTAACAAAACGTTGGTTTTGGAGTCTTCATCCACTATAGATTATTCGGATATGGGAGGCGAGGTACGCTACTACAACTATCGCTACGAGTATATCGTAAAAGAGGAACTTCTAACGTTTTATCCCTGCCTACTTTTGGGTGGGCAGGGCTATCCAAAGTACCAACCAAAATTGAATAAGTTATGAAACGATTTTTTAGTTTTTTTGCGATAGCAGCAATGATGGTTGCTTTTGTGGGTTGTAATAATACTGATGATAATCTCAATAATATTATCCCTGAGCGAGAGTATGCCAAGACCGCATCAGCCTCACTTGTCGAAATCGGGAAATTTACTGGCGGTCATACCCAACTCTCGATAATGAAAAATGAAACGGAGTTAGAGTTTGAAGAGGAGTTTTATATTTCATTTTCTAATTATGGCAAAGAGTTAGGCTATGTTGATCTTTCGTTGTGTAACGACTCGAGTACAACAAAGATTTTTAAGATGGATATTCAAGATGTATTTATTGAGGGAAAACCTTATAACATTGAGATTGAACATTATACTGAAAAAGCAAAGCTAACCATCGATAGTAAAAACGAGCAGATAGCAGCATCAATTAAAGGATGGGCAAAGTGTGAAAGTTTTGCAATGAGAGCAGAAGAAACCCGCACCTCGCCCGCAGATCCGATATTTGAAAGCGATATAACCATCGAATTTACTGATTCCGAGGGTAATGATTGGGAAATTACCATATACGAGATGTAGGTTTTCTATTATAAATATCACTACAAGCATATCGTAGAAAAGCTACCTTCTGCTCAAACCGGCAAACAACACAAAATAGAATGTAAAGCCGCCAAAACAAAGGGGATTACCGCGTTTGGTCCTCTATTGTTATGCGGCTTTATATTTACACAAAATGGACCTGCCTAAAAAACTTATTAGGCAAGGAACTTTTTCAGCCTGACGGCTGAAAAAGCGAGAATTTTACACTCGATGTAAAATTTAATGTAATTACATCTTTTTTGCCGACACGCACTTGAAATTCGAAAAAAATCACTATCTTTGACAAAATATAAACTTCAAAGACAGGTGAAAAATAACGAAAGCATATCCTTCGGCAAACAAGTTGCACCGGTATTGGTGGCATTCTTCGTAATGGCATTTAGCGACCTTGTTGCACCCATAACCCCTCGAATAGCACGAGAATTTCCAGAGCAGATGCAGAGTTGGGTGACATTCATCCCCTCGATGGTCTTTATTTGGTTTTTCGCCCTATCACTCCCATTTGCCACACTGATGAACCGTACGGGCAGAAGACGTATGGCAATAATATCGTGTTTCGCCATTTCGTTGGGTATGATGATTGCCTACTTCGCCAAGGGCAATATCTGGCTCTACATGGTCGGATTTGCTATAATGGGCATAGGCTGCACAGCAAACCAAGTGTCGGTAAATCCGATGTTGGCACTACTCCCCTCACCCGAGAAATGCTCCTCGTACCTTACATTGGGACAGGTGTTTCGCAACTCGGCACTGCTGTTGATGGCTCCGCTGGTGATAGTGACAACACAGCTGACCGGCAGCTGGCAGGCTATACTCCCAATCTATGCCGGCGTATCGCTCATCTGCGCACTCTGGATGTGGCTCACTCGCTTTGAGGAGAGAGTCGATTCGACAGCCAAAGTCAACTTCCGCGAAAGTCTGAAAGGATATAAAGAGCTTCTCACCAAGCGCGACACAGCCCTTGCCGTAGGTTCAATCGGCGTATTCATCATATTCGACGTGGCAACAGGCTACATCTCCTCGCAACTGCCCTTCAACAGCGACGGCACGATCGGAGTCACCTCGTTTGCCTATCTGTGTCGCATAGGAGGTGCAATATTTGGTGTTTGGGCGCTGAGACGTTTCAACGACCTTAGATTCCTCACATGGAACCTCGTGATAGTAATGCTCGGAACCGTATTGCTCTTTGCTGCCAATTCGTTGATGATGGCATACGCAGCTACGGGTATCATAGGTTTCGGTGCTGCCACCATCTTCGCCATATTCTACTCCACAGCCACAAAGCTCGCCAAGGAGCGCACCAACGAGGTGGCAGGTCTGATGATTATGACCATCTCGACAGGCGCGATAGCAACCCCCATCACAGCAATTGTAATCGGAGCTATGGGCGGAGTGAAGTATGGAGTATGGGTTATGGTGCCTTGCATAATATATATGTGGGCTGTGGCTCAACACATGAGACGATTACAACTTAATGGTAAAATATAGAGCAGAGTATTTTCATTATGAAGATTTACAGATTTATATTTGTAGTACTGCTATCAATGTGGGTGATGACCTCTCAGGCTCAAAGCAAACTCGAAACCGAGTGGGGAGTGCAGACCGGTGTTGGTTTTTGGAACTACAACGTCAACGGCGAAAAGGTTGACGGCAGATTGGGTTGGCAGTTGGGTGGCTCGTTTGCACTGAATTGGGGCGCGGTGGCTCTTCAGACCGAGATACACTTTGTCCACCACAGCGTACCCTTGGCACCCTCGCCCGTTGACCCTACCGAGGATTTGCTGCTGAAGTCTAACTCAATCGAGATACCGGTACTTTTCTCGCTCAGAGCATTAAAGCCCTTCAGAATTTATGCCGGACCGATGATTACGGCATTCAACAACTGTAAATACAAGGGAGTTGACAGCTCACACGATATTGATTTCGACCGCGTACGCTCGGTTGTGAACTATACGGCAGGTGTGGGTGTGACACTCGGTGGAGGATTCCTTATCGATGCACGCTACAACGGCACGTTTCATCGTCAGAGCTTAGTAGGCCCCATGGGCAACGAGCTTCGCGCTCAGGGTTACGCCATATGGCTCAGTTTTGGCTACATTTTCAACTAACAAAGAGGAGATGACCCAAAGCGAACATCAGACACAGATAGTCATCGAGGAGGTTGACCCACGCGAATTGTATGGCGCACAAAACTGCTACTTGGAGCAGATAAAGTCGCTCAACCCCTCGCTCAAGATTGTAGCACGCGGCTCGTCGCTCAAGGTACTCGGTTCGAAGTCGGCAAGCGAAAAGTTCGCCAAGCGACTCGAGGGGCTTGTGGCATATTACGTGAAGTATGGTCACATCTCCAAAGAGGTTGTCAATCAAGCTTTTGCCGGAGCAAACCTCAGCGAGGAGGAAGTGCCGCAGGACAAGGATGTTATCGTCTATGGCAACAACGGCAATATTATCCGTGCGCGTACGGTCAACCAACAGCGATTGGTCAAGCTCTACGACAAGTGCGACCTGCTATTCGCTACGGGTCCGGCAGGTTCGGGTAAGACCTATACGGCAATAGCTTTGGCAGTGAAGGCTCTGCGCGAGAAGCAGGTAAGACGCATAATACTGACCCGTCCGGCTGTTGAGGCGGGTGAGAAGTTGGGATTTCTGCCCGGCGATATGAAGGAGAAGCTTGACCCCTACTTGCAGCCTCTGTATGACGCGCTGAACGATATGATACCTGCTGCCAAACTCCAGAAATTTATGGAGGAGGGCACGGTGCAGATTGCCCCGCTGGCTTATATGAGAGGTAGAACGTTGGATAACGCCTTTGTGATACTCGACGAGGCTCAGAACACCACCTTGGCGCAGATAAAGATGTTCCTGACGCGTATGGGTCGCTCGGCAAAATTTATCGTCACGGGCGATGTGACACAGATTGACCTCCCGCGACGTAGCGACAGCGGTCTGACTCGCGCAATGCAGACACTGAGCCAAGTCAAGGAGATTGGAATGGTAGAGTTTGACCAACGTGATATTGTTCGCCACCCGCTGGTTAAGCGTATAGTCGAGGCTTTCGACCAAAGCGAGAGTCAGGAGCGAGCAAAAGCCAAAGAACAGCGAAGCAAAGAGGTCAGCGATTAGATGGTTATCGGATAGTGGTTTAGCAAAACTGAACTCGTTATACCATAAATAGAGATTTTGAGCTAATGAACTAAAACCTAAAATAACATTAAAGTAATGGACAAGAATTTGAAGGGCTTGAAGCCCGAATTGGTTTGGAAACATTTTGAGGCAATCTGCCAAATCCCTCACCCCTCGCACCACGAGGAGAAGATTCGTGAGTATGTGATGGCTGAGCTTAAGCGTATGGGCTACTCGCCCGTTGAGGATGAGGCTCACAACATCTACGCTGCGAAGGCTGCAACCTCAGGTATGGAGAACAGAAAGGGTATCGTTATTCAGGCGCACCTCGATATGGTTCCCCAGAAGAATAACGACAAGGTTTTCGATTTCGAGAACGACCCCATCGAGGCTTATATCGATGGTGATTGGGTAACTGCCAACGGCACAACGCTCGGCGCCGACAACGGTATTGGTGCTGCTGCCATTCTCGCAGTTATGGAGGACAACTCGTTGGTTCACGGTCCAGTTGAGGCTCTCTTCACTGCCACCGAGGAGACCGGTATGGATGGCGCTTTTGGTTTGAAGGGCGGTCTTTTGAAGGGCGATATCCTTCTTAACCTCGACTCTGAGACTGAGGGTGAACTTTATGTAGGTTGTGCAGGTGGTATGGACGCTAACATCACCTACACCTACACCGAGGAGGCTGCTCCCGCAGATGTCAAGGCACTCAAACTCTATGTTAAGGGTCTGAAGGGTGGTCACTCGGGCATCCAGATTGTTGCTCAGCGTGCTAACGCCAACAAGACTCTCTTCCGCCTTCTGAACCGTACTGCAATCGATGTTCAGGTGGCTGATGTCGATGGTGGTGGTTTGAGAAACGCTATCCCCAGAGAGGCTGTGGCTACCATTCTTGTTCCCGCCGATAAGGTTGAGGCATTCAAGGAGGAGGTTAAAGCTTATGAGGCTATGATTATCAAAGAGTATGCAGGCATCGAGGATGAGGTTGCAATCTTCACCGAGGAGTGCGATACCCCCGCAATGGTTATGCCTAAGGCTACATCCGACGCTCTCATCTTGGGCGTTGTGGGCTGTCCCGATGGCGCACAGAAGATGTCGCTGGCTATGCCCGGTTTGGTGCAGACCTCGACTAACCTCGCACGCGTGGTGTCGGATGGCAAGACCATCAAGCTCCAGTGCCTGCTCCGCAGTTCGGTACGCTCGGAGAAGGAGTTCCTTTCGGAGCAGATTGTAGCTGTATTCAAGTTGGCAGGTGCCAGCGTTGAGCTTTCGGGTTCGTATGACGGCTGGAATCCCAATATGCAGTCGCCCATTCTGAAGGCTATGCAGGAGTCCTACAATGCTCTCTATGGCAAGGCTCCCGCCGTTACTGCTATTCACGCAGGCTTGGAGTGCGGTATCATCGGTTCGAACTACCCCGATTTGGATATGATTTCGTTCGGTCCTACCATCTGCTATCCCCACTCGCCCGACGAGAAGGTTGAGATTGCATCGGTTGAGAAGTTCTACGACTTCTTGATTAACACTCTCAAGAACGCTCCTTTGAAGTAGAGATGACCCCAACTCAGGGACATAAGTGGTTTGTCGTCGTAAATCCCGTAGCCGGCAACGGCTGCGGGTTAGACGACTTTCCCCAGATATCAAAGATGCTCCGAGAGGCAGGTATCGCGTATGAGCCTGTCTTTACGGAGCATAAATGCCACGCTACGGAGCTTACCGTGTCTGCCGTCAAGCAGGGCTATCGCCACATTATTGTTGTGGGTGGCGACGGAACACTCCACGAGGTGGTCAACGGACTTTTCATCCAGCAGGAGGTTGACCCCAAAGAGGTTCTTTTGGCTGTGATTGCAGTGGGTACGGGCAACGACTGGGTGCGCACGGTGGGCATACCGCGACGCCACCGCGACGCCATACAGGCTATTGCCGAGGAGAACCACTTCTTGCAGGATGTGGGTGTTGTGACCTACGAGGAGTCGCACTACAAACAGTCGCGCTACATGGCGAATGTAGCCGGTGCGGGCTTCGATGCAACGGTAGCCAAGCATATTGCACACCTTAGGCAGAAACATAAACTGCGCAAGTGGAGCTATACTTGGGGACTTATTCGCTCCTACTTCGGCTATAAATCCACCGGCGTAAAGGTATGGATTGACGATAGGATGGTCTATAACAACCTCCTATTCAGCTTGGCAATAGGTATCGGAAAGTATAACGGCGGAGGTGTACAACAGCTTCCCGATGCAGTGACAGACGATGGTCTGCTTGATATCTCGCTCATACGTCCCATACACATTTGGCACATAATATTCAGATTTCACTATCTGTTCAACGGTGGCATATATCGCATACGCCACGTTCTGAAGGAGCGCGGAGAGAAGATTCGTATCGAATCCTCGCCTGAAATTCTGCTCGAAATCGATGGCGAGCTGGTGGGTGGAACACCCGTAGAGTTCACCGTACTCCACCGAGCAATTAAAATTGTTGTCTCGAAAGAGTTTTTAGAAAAGAGCAACTCAACAAAGCAGGCTTAGCCCAAACAAATAGACAGATGACAAAGATTAAAGGATATATTTCGCAGGTTATCGGACCCGTTATCGACGTACACTTTCCCTCGCTGGGCGAGGAGCAGCGACTGCCCGCCATCAACGAAGCACTGCAGGTGGAGCGTGAAGGGACCAAACCTCTGGTTATTGAGGTGCAGCAACACATCGGACAGCACAGTGTAAGGTGTATTGCGATGGACTCGACCGATGGTCTAAGGCGCAAGATGGATGTTATTGCCACCGGAGCGGGTATTTCGATGCCCACAGGTGAGCAGGTAAAAGGTCGCTTGATGAATGTTGTGGGCGAAGTGATTGATGGTATGCGCGAGCTGAGTGCAGAGAACCCTGCACCCATTCACCGCGAGGCACCCAAATTCGAAGATTTGGCAACATCGCAAGAGGTGTTATACACCGGAATCAAGGTCATCGACCTTCTGGAACCATACGTCAAGGGCGGAAAAATCGGTCTGTTTGGAGGCGCGGGTGTTGGTAAGACTGTGCTTATTATGGAGCTTATCAACAACATTGCCAAAAAACATAACGGTTTCTCGGTCTTTGCCGGTGTGGGTGAACGTACTCGCGAGGGTAACGACCTGCTCCGAGAGATGATTGAGTCGGGCGTTATACGCTACGGTGAGGAGTTCGAGAAAGGCATGAAGGAGGGCGATTGGGACCTGAGCAAGGTCGATTACAACGAGGTTCTTAAGTCGCAGGCTACTCTTGTCTTCGGTCAGATGAACGAGCCTCCCGGCGCACGTCGCTCGGTGGCACTCTCCGGACTTACGGTTGCCGAGTCGTTCCGCGACAGTTCGGGCGATGGCGCATCGAAAGATATCCTGCTCTTTATCGATAACATCTTCCGATTCACTCAGGCAGGCTCCGAGGTGTCGGCACTTTTGGGTCGTATGCCCTCGGCTGTTGGTTACCAACCTACTCTGGCGACAGAGATGGGTCAGCTTCAGGAGCGTATCACCTCAACCAAGAACGGCTCGATTACCTCGGTTCAGGCAATCTATGTGCCTGCCGACGATTTGACCGACCCCGCACCCGCTACAACATTCTCGCACCTCGACGCCACGACCGTACTAAGTCGTAAGATTGCCGAGCTGGGTATCTACCCCGCTGTTGACCCTCTGGAGTCAACATCACGAATACTCGACCCGCTGATTGTGGGCTGGGAGCATTACCAGACGGCTCAACGCGTGAAGCAGATTTTGCAGCGTAACAAGGAATTGCAAGATATTATCGCCATCTTGGGTATGGACGAACTCTCTGACGAGGACCGCGCAACGGTCAACCGCGCACGACGAGTTCAGCGATTCCTCTCCCAGCCCTTTGCCGTTGCCGAACAGTTTACGGGTGTGAAGGGTCAGATGGTCTCGATAGAGGATACCATTCGAGGCTTCAATATGATTCTCGATGGCGAGACTGACCACCTGCCCGAGCAGGCGTTTATCAACGTAGGCACAATCGAAGAGGCTTTCGAAAAGGGTCGCAAGTTAATGGCTGCAGAGTAGTAATATGCTGAATCTCAGAGTTATAACACCAACTGCTACGCTCTGCGACTGCAAGGTTGAGAAAATATCTCTGCCCGGAGCATTGTCGCCATTTACCATACTCGAAAACCACGCCCCGATTGTATCCCTGCTCCAAAAAGGCAAGGTATCATACACAACCGAGGATGGAGCCGAGCATACACTATCAATAAGTTCGGGCTTTGTGAAGATGGAGAGTAACCGAGCCGAGCTATGTGTCGAACTACCACACGAAAAATAATGAAGAGGCTTCTTGGATATATCACTCTGCTGATGGCTGCGCTATTTATGGTGCAACCCGCCGTTGCCGGCTCTAACCACGAGGAGCTGAAGCAAAAGGAGCTTGATGTTAAGGAGATTGTTCTCTCGCATATCGGCGACAGCTACGAGTGGCACATAACCTCAACGGGACACAAACACATATCGATTCCGCTACTCATTATCGTAAAATCGGAGAGTGAGGGGTGGCATATATTTCCAAGTTCGCGCCTTGCCCACGGAGCAACCTACAAGGGCTTCAAGATAGCCCAAGAGGGCGAATATGCGGGCAAGATTGTCGAAGTGTTGCCCTCGGGCAAGGAACGCAAACCACTCGATTTCTCGATAAGCAAGACCGCCGCAGGCTTGTGGATTAACTCTTTTATAGTCATCTTACTGATACTTTGGGTTGCAAGCTACTACCGCAAGCGTCAAGACCTGAAGGCACCCAAAGGACTCAGGGGTTGTGTGGAGATGCTCATCTGGTCGCTCATCGACGAGGTCATACGCCCCTGTGTGGGTAAGAATTGGCGCAAATTTGCCCCATATCTGCTCACTGCCTTCTTCTTTATCTTTGTGAATAACATTATGGGGCTTATACCCATATTCCCGGGCGGAGCAAACGTTACGGGCAACATTGCCATATCGCTGGTGATGGCTCTTGCAACCTTTATTGCCATCAACCTCTTCGGCACGAAGGAGTATTGGAAGGAGATTTTTTGGCCCGAAGTTCCTACGTGGCTTAAGGTTCCCCTGCCTATTATGCCTGCCATAGAGTTTATCGGTCTGTTCACCAAGCCCTTTGCGCTGATGATTCGACTCTTTGCAAATATTATGGCAGGTCACGCAGTGATTCTGATTATCACTTGTATTGTCTTTGTTACGGCAAAGATGGGTACGGCAATCAACTCGTCGATGTCGGCGATATCGGTACTGTTGAGTATATTTATGAACTGCTTGGAGTTGCTTGTGGCATATATTCAGGCATACGTGTTTACGATGCTTTCAGCAGTATTTATCGGATTGGCACAAGCCGAGGAGCATCATTCTTAAAAGAGACAAATTGACAGCTAAACAAGATATTATAAAACTAAAACACTAAATAACTAAAACTTAAAATTATGGAGACTTTAGGTATTTTGGGCGCAACGCTCGGCGCAGCATTGGCAGTAATCGGAGCAGGATTGGGCATTAGTAGAATTGGTGCAGCAGCAATGGAGGCCATCGGTCGTCAGCCCGAAGCAGCCGACAAGGTGCGTATGAGTATGATTATCGCAGCGGCACTTATCGAGGGTGTAGCTCTCTTCGCTGTTGCTGTCTGCTTTATGGCTCTCTAAGCCACAACCGAGAATCAGATGGGACTCTTACAACCCGATTCAGGTCTGATATTCTGGGTCAGCCTCGCCTTCTTCACAGTATTTTTTGTACTTGCAAAGTGGGGCTTTCCCGTTATCATTCGCTCTCTCGAGGAACGCAAGAAGCGTATCGACTCCTCGCTGGAAAATGCTGCTGAGGTGGAGCGTCGTCTCGCCGAGGTCAAGAGTGAAGTCGAGCAACTTCGACTCAAGGCACAAAGCGAGTGTAGGGATATAGTGCGCGAAGCTGACCGTTGCAAGGAGGAGATTCTGGCTAAGGCACGCATAGCTGCCGAGGAGCAGGCTGAGCGCATAATAATTCAGGCTAAGAAAGCGGCCAACGAAGAGCGTGAGGCAATATTGAGCGATGCCAGAAGTCAGATAGCACTCTTGGCAGCTACGCTGAGCGAGAAGTTGCTACGACGCGAGTTTGAGGTGGATAAAAGCCGCCTCGATATAGCTATGCGCCTAATCGACGAGGTGGAGCAAAAGTTTGAACCCCAAAATAGAGTTGAGGCGTGAACCGAGAGCTGATAGCCAAACGTTATGCACTTGCCCTACTCCAATTTGCGGAGTTGAAGGGCGAGCAGGAGTGTGCCGTGAGACAAGCAACTCTCTTCACAGAAGCCTACGCTAAGGAGAGTGGTATCGACCAGCTGCTTGGCTCACCACACCTTGTAGCCGAGAGGTTGTATGCTCCGCTAAGGGAGACGGATGGCAGAGAGTGTGAAGCTATGAGTCGCTTTTTTGAGTTGGTCTTTAAGCACAATCGCCAAGAGTTGCTGTGCGATATGTTGCGTAGCTACTTAAAACTCTACAAAGAGAGGGCTAAAATTATCTCTGTCAGCCTCGAGGTGGCGCATACGCCCAAAGGGGAGGAGATTGAGCGACTCAGGTCAATGATTGCAAAACGTATGGAGGGAAGTATCGACTTTAACATCTCGGTCAAGGAGGAGCTGATTGGAGGCTTCAGACTACGAATCGAAGATCTGTTGATTGACTCTTCAATCAAGAGCAGTCTTGACAGATATCGTCGCCACTACACCACAGGCAAAAACAGAATCGTATAGAAACAGAAATTAGAGAACATACCCTATGAACAAAGAGCAGATAAAAGCCTCTGAGGTTAGCGATATACTCCTCAAGGAGTTGCAGGGCTTGGACCTCTCGGCACAATTCAGCCAAGTGGGCAACGTATTGCAGGTGAGCGATGGCGTGGTGCGCATCTATGGTCTTTCGTCGGCTCAAGCCGGAGAGCTACTCGAGTTTGAGAATGGCGTGAAGGCGGTGGTGATGAACCTCGAGGAGGACAATGTTGGTGCGGTATTGCTGGGCGCAACAGAGTCAATCGAAGAGGGAGATGTTGTAAGACGCACAGGTCGCACGGCTTCAATCGATGTGTGTGACGCTATGCTCTCACGCGTGATAAATCCGCTGGGCGAGCCACTTGACGGAAGAGGCGATATTAAGGGTGAAAAGATACAGATGCCCCTCGAGCGTAAGGCTCCGGGTGTGATATTCCGTCAGCCTGTAAACCAACCCCTGCAAACGGGTCTTAAGGCTGTGGATTCGATGATTCCCATAGGTCGCGGACAACGTGAGCTTATAATCGGCGACAGACAGACGGGTAAGACAACCATTGCTATCGACACCATCATCAACCAACGCAAGGGCTATCTTGAGGGTGACCCCGTATATTGCATTTATGTAGCCATCGGTCAGAAGGCTTCGACAGTGGCGACAACGGTCGAGACCCTTCGCAAGTATGGAGCCTTGGACTACACTATCGTAGTGGCTGCTACGGCTTCCGACCCTGCGGCTATGCAATACTTTGCCCCCTTTGCCGGTGCGGCTATTGGTGAGTATTTCCGCGACACGGGTCGCCACGCGCTGGTGGTCTATGACGACCTCTCGAAGCAGGCTGTTGCATACCGCGAGGTGTCGCTCATTCTGCGCCGTCCGTCGGGTCGTGAGGCATACCCGGGTGATATCTTCTACCTGCACTCGCGTCTTTTGGAGCGTGCAGCTAAGATTATCAACCGCGAGGAGGTGGCTCAGAAGATGAACGACCTGCCCCCGTCGCTTGTAGGCAAGGTGCGTGGCGGAGGTTCACTCACTGCACTGCCCATCATCGAGACTCAGGCAGGCGACGTATCGGCATATATCCCGACTAACGTTATCTCGATTACCGACGGTCAGATATTTCTCGACACCAACCTCTTCAATCAGGGTAATCGCCCCGCCGTTGACGTAGGTATCTCAGTCTCGCGTGTGGGTGGTAATGCCCAGATTAAGCCTATGAAGCGTGTGGCAGGAACGCTCAAGATTGACCAGGCACAATATCGCGAGTTGGAGTCCTTCTCGAAGTTCTCGAGCGATATGGATGTCGTTACGGCTCGTATGCTCGACAAGGGTCGAAAGAATACCCGTCTGTTGGTGCAGCCCCCCTACTCGCCTATTGCTGTCGAGGAGCAGGTAGCACTACTCTACTGCGGCACAAACGCCTTGATGGCTGATATCGACATCGAAAAAGTTGGAGAGTTCGAGCAGCAGGTATTGACCCAGCTTCGTGCAACAGGCATACTAAAACAGATACTCGCAGAGGGCATAACCCCACAGGTGGAGCAGACGATACGAAGCATCGCCAAGGGCGTTGCAGACTCGCTAAAGTAAACTTCTATGGCATCGCTGAAGGAGATAAAGGGGCGTATAGCCTCGGTTAATAATACGCTCAAGATTACATCGGCAATGAAGATGGTAGCTTCGGCTAAGCTCCATCGCACACAGTCGATGGCAGCCTCGTTTGCCATCTATTGCCAGAGTTTGGAGAGTATTGCATCGAGCCTTGGAGATGAAGAGACTAAAAACAAATGGTCTGAAAGCGATGGCGGGTATAAATGTGCGATAGTGGTTGCCATCTCGTCCGACTCGTCGCTCTGTGGCAGCTTCAACAACAACATCATTAAGTCCACTCACCAGAAACTCGAGAAGCTCAAGGCTCAAGGCTTTGAGCGCATAGTGGTCTATCCCATAGGCGAGAAGATGGTGCAAGCTATCTCGAAGAGCCAATACGAGATGGATGGTAGTTGGGCGGAGCTTATCTCACAACCGGACTTCAATAGTTCTGCCAAGCTCGCCAATCACCTGATGGAGCAGTTTGCTACGGGCAGAGCAAATGCTATTTATCTGTGCCACAACCACCTCTTCTCCATGGGCAAGCAGTCGCCAATAGATGTTGATTATCTGCCAATGACCATCGAGCGCAAAAATGGACAAGATAAGTCGTGCGACTATATCTTCGAGCCATCGAAAGTCAAAATCGAGCAAGAGTTGTTACCGTTTTTGCTACGCTCTAAACTCTACGGAGCCATACTCGACAGTGCCGTTTCGGAACACGCCGCGAGAATGATTGCTATGCAGACAGCTACGGATAACGCAACAGACCTGCTCGACGAACTTAAATTGCTATACAACAAATCGCGCCAGCAGGCAATCACCGCCGAGCTTCTCGATATACGCACCGAATAAGGGGTCAGAGCTGCGGAGAGATAAGTCGCAGCATACTCCCCACTTTGGCTCTTATGCCATCAACCTTAAGGTCGTCAACTAAAAGTTGGCGACTCTTTTTTATGTCTCTCTCGAATATTGCCGCCTGCTCCCTCACCCTTGGCTGGTCGTAGATAAACGCCACCACCTCGAGGTTGAGCATCAGACTGCGATAGTCCATATTGGCAGTTCCGATGCCCGCCAAATCGTTGTCAACTATAAAATACTTGGCATGCATAAAGCCCTCGTCGTAGAGGTAAAGCTCGGCTCCGGCATTGAGCAAATCGACAAAATAGCTCTCCGCTACGAGGTTGAGCAACCCTGATGGATAGCTACGAGGGAGCAACACCCTTACCCTCACACCGGAAGAGGATGCTACTCTGAGGGCAGTAAGAATCTCGGGCGGAGGCATAAAGTAGGGCGAACAGATACTAATGGTGCTATTTGCCCGATAGAGCGACGAGAGTATTGCATCAAGGAGTGTCGAGGAGCGAAAGCCATCGCCTGCCCACACAAGTTGCAGAGCCTCGCCTCGCGGAATCAGAGGCGAGGATTGAGGCATAAAGGGCTCGCCACCTGCCCTAAGCCAATCGTGGAGAAAAAGTCGTTGGAGCTGTCCCACAGCCTCACCCTCGATGCGCAGATGCTCGTCGCGCCAACCCTCTTTACTGCCTCTCGATAGGTAGTATGAGGCTATGTTTAACCCTCCGAGGAAGCCTACCCTGTCATCAATCACCAAAATTTTGCGGTGGTTGCGCCTAAGTGTGTGGGGTGAAAACCACGGAAAGCGTACTGGGTTGAAGGGCAGCGCAAGAACACCCGCCTCGCGCAAGGCTCTGAGCGAGCTGCGACTCAGCGAGCGCGAGCCATAACCGTCGTAGTAGAGTCGCACTTTGACACCAGTTCTCGACTTTCGTCTGAGTATGTTGAGCAGCGTGCGACCAAACCTGTCGTCAAGGATTATGTAGTAGCCTATGTTTATACTCCTACGCGCACGATGCAACGCAGCCAATATCGACGAAAAGGCACTCTGTGCATCGTGCAGAAACTCTACGCGCGAATGGAGTGAGACGGGCGAAGAGCATCCCGACTCTATGATATGCCTGAGCGAATAGCCACCTTCACCCCGAGGCATAGGCTCCGGAGTGGCTCCATCTCTGCCACAAAGCAGATAAATAAGCCATCCTATAAAGGGAATGGAGAGAATCAGAAGCCACCAAGCAGCTGCCGACGTTGGGTTACGGTGTCTTAACGCTATGCGAGGCAGGGCTATAATTGCCACTAATGTATGGATTATGATAACAGCTCTCATACCCAACATTGTGGCATACTTTATGCCAAATTAAAGAGCGAAAATTTGGAGATGTCACATTTAGTTCCTACCTTTGCAAAAGCATAAGGGCTAATATTATGAAATTTGGGATTCTCATTGCAAAGTGAGATTCCATTATTTTTTGTGTCCTTCCAAACAAGCAGAATAGATAAATAAAAACAAAGATAAGAGTTATGGCAAAGGAGATAATTTATTTGACAGCAGAGGGTTATAAGAAACTCAAGGATGAGTTGGACCATATGCGTTCGGTCGAGCGACCTGCAATTTCGGCAGCTATTGCCGAGGCTCGCGATAAGGGCGACTTGTCGGAGAATGCCGAGTACGACGCAGCACGTGAGGCTCAGGGTCTGCTCGAGATGCGAATAGCTAAAATGGAGGATACGTTGGCTAATTCGCGCATCATCGACGAGACTAAAATCGACAAGTCGAAGGTGCAGATTCTGAGCAAGGTGACCCTGAAGAACCACAACAACGGCAAGGAGGTTGTCTATACCATTGTTGCCGAACACGAGGCTAACCTCAAGGAGGGCAAGCTGGCTATCGGCACTCCCATCGCAAAGGCTCTTCTGGGCAAGAAGAAGGGCGATGTTGTCGAGGTAACCGTACCCGCCGGTGTATTGAAGTTCGAGATTTTGGATATCAATATCTAATCTGAACAAGAGAGCCAACTTCTGACAAAAAAGGACCTGCCTAATAATTTTTAGGCAGGTCCTTTTTCTATCTTGTCGGTTGGAGTTTAGAATTTTGAGATAGCTCTTACACGCCCCTATTTCTTGTCAGAGGCAAAGAGTACAACGCTCGACATAAAAATTGGCGATGGGTAGTACTCTGGAGATACGTCCCATTGGTTATTTTTATGTTAGCGGAAGTAATCCGCAGTCTATCACAAGAGATAATTAAAATAGGAGCAAGCCCTTACGCACTCTTTCTGTAAGCGTAAATATCTCCTGCCAAGCCTCCTCGCCAAAGGTAGTACCTACGACCTCGATAACCTTGCCGGCGGTGATAGCACCAACGGTACCGCACTGACGAAGAGACAATCCCTCGCAGAGTGCCGACATAAAGCCTGCGGCATAGAAGTCGCCTGCGCCTGTGGTATCGACACGTTTAGCGGCTGCCATAATGCCGACGTGAGCCACTTGGTCGCCCTGCTTGATAATCGCACCACGCATACCAATCTTGACAATGGTAAGCTCCACATCCTTCGATATCTGATTCAGAGCGTTGAGTGGCTCCTGCTCACCCGTAAAGGCACGAGCCTCATCCTCATTGGCAAAGAGTATATCGACATAATCCCTGACTACACGACGCAGGAAGTCGAGATTCTCCTCCACGACGTTGAACGATGCAAGGTCGATAGCCACCTTCAGTCCACACTCCTTGGCAGTTCTGATTGCCGACTCGATAAGCGAATGGTCCTGAACAAGATAGCCCTCGACATAGAGGCAGTCGAAACCCTCGAATATCGAAGGCAGAATCTCCTCGGCCTTCATCTCAAGGGCTGCACCCAAGTAGGTGACCATCGTACGTTCGCCATCGGGCGAGATGAGCGACACACACTTACCCGACTTCTTCTTATCGCGCAAGATATGGGGCTTGACACCCAGATTTTCGAGTGCCTGCTTGAAGAAGTCGCCTGTGGTATCCTCGCCAACCTTACCTATAAAGCCTACCTCGGTACCCAAGCGTGCCATAGCACGGATGGTGTTACCTGCCGAGCCACCCAACGACAGTGAGTAGGGAAGTCCTGCTACCGACTTCGAAATTTCGGTCTGCAACTCGGTATCGACAAGGCTCATCGAGCCACGCTTTAGGCCAAAACGGCTGAGAACACCATCATCCTTGAGGTTTACAAGCATATCGGTAAGTGCATTACCGATTCCAATCACACGTTTCATTCTTTTATCTTCAGTTTTCTTTAATATTTACAACATATTAGCTGGGGGCGACCATTAAATCGAGAGTATTTTCACAAGCTCTATTGCTCGGCGATTGATGGTCTTATCGTGGTTGACAGCCTTCGAAATGGGTACATAGACCAACTCACCATTACGCACGCCAATCATCACGTTGCGCTGACCCTCCATAAGAGCCTCGATGGCAACAGCACCCATACGCGAAGCGAGGTTTCTATCGATAGCTGTTGGCGAGCCTCCTCGCTGTATGTGGCCAAGGATGGTCACGCGAGCATCGAACTCGGGGAACTCGCACTTCACACGCTCGGCAAGCCCCATAGCTCCACCGGTCTTAGGGCTCTCTGCCACAAGAACGATAGCCGAATTTTTACTCTTGCGGAAACCGCGACTTATAAGCTCGGCAAGCTGATCGACCTCGGTCTCGATTTCGGGGATAATGGCAGCCTCGGCTCCCGACGCTATGGCAGAGTTAAGAGCCAAGAAACCTGCATTGCGACCCATAACCTCAACAAAAAACAATCGCTCGTGGCTGGTTGCCGTGTCGCGCAACTTATCTACCGCCTCCATAATGGTATTCAAAGCCGTATCGTAGCCAATAGTGGAGTCGGTACCACCCAAGTCGTTATCTATGGTGCCGGGCAGGCCCACAATAGGCACATCGAACTCCCTTGCAAAGGTCAAAGCTCCCGTAAGCGAACCATCGCCACCAATCACCACAAGGGCATCGATACCCTCCTTGAGCATATTCTCATAAGCCAAACGCCTACCCTCGGGGGTGGTGAACTCTTGGCAACGCGCCGTCTTGAGTATTGTTCCGCCAAGCTGTATGATATTGCTCACACTACCCGTCGTGAACTCCTCAATCTCGCCCGTAACCAAACCCTTATATCCACGCTTAATACCCTTGACCTTGAATCCGTTATATATCGCTGTACGCGTCACCGCCCTGATAGCTGCATTCATTCCCGGAGCATCACCTCCCGAGGTGAGAACTCCAATACATTTGATTGCCATAACAAAAAAATTAACCCCTCAAAATTACAACTTTTTCTAAGAAAAAGCAAAAGTGTTGCCCCTTTTTATCGCGACAACACTTTTATTCATTAGCTCCCAATGCTATTTAACCAAATTTCTTTTTTTTTGGGGGGGGCAGCTCTCTGCCGATTCGGTTTAACCAACTATTTCGCCTGCAATGTATCTTGCTCCGAGAGCAGGTCGGCATCCGAAAAGGTGGTCTGCTCCGTATTGAGCAGATTATCGGGGTTATAGCTCGGCTCGGGAAGCTCAAAACCATAGAAGAGTTTTTCGGGCAAATCATCCTTGACAGCAAAACTCAAGGTCGATAGGACCACCACCACCCAAACAATAAAGGCAATGAGCAGCGATTTAGGCTTTGGGCGCGACGAGGCAATGAGCGACATCAACACATAGATAAGCATCATACAAGGTATCAACACCGAGAGTATGCCCAACACTGCCACCCAATCTGACACGGGGCTGATGATTTGTGCCGACTCAGCACTTATCGCAACGGCCACAATGCCAATAATGAGGCTACACGACACAAGCACCAAGAGGAAGATAACAAAGCCCGCAAAGAGCTTGAGCAGGATGGTCAGCACCTTAGAGAAGGTCGATACGGTATCTGCCACAGCCGCTTTCGAGCGACCATCCACATCTCCTCGAGCCTTAGTCTTATCGCCAATAGCCTGAGCCGTAATCTTCTCACCTCGCATTTCGAGTTTCTGGCGTGCCGTACGTGCCGAAGGGACAACAAACCACATAATGATATACACCACAACAAAAACCCAGAAGAGGTTACCCATCAAATCACTCAGCCACCATAGCCAACTCACATTAGGCAGGAAAAACTGAACAAACAACGGTACGAACATCATCAGACGAATCCACACAGGGTCAACATCGAAATAGGAGGCAAGACCTGCGCAAACACCGCCCAACTTACCCGCCTCGGCATCACGATAGAGACGACGCGGAATACGCGGATTGGTGTTATCGCCCACCGACGCAGCACCATTCTGAGACGACTTTTCGTCGGGGTCTATCTGGTCGGCAGAGCCAAGTTGGTCTATGATGTTTCGAATCAGCGGCAGTGCAACCGTACGGCTACCATCCTGAGCCGAGAGTATAAGCTCGGCTATACGAGCCTCGATATCGGCACAAATCTCATCGCCCTCAGCCTCACCCTTATAGTGCCGGCGCAGCGACTCAAGATATGCCATCAGCTCATCGTAGGCTGCCCTCTCCAGCGAGAAGGCTATGCCCGATATGCTACATCTTTTAACTTCACCAATCATAATTCAAAGTTAATCGTTAAGTTCGACACTACCACCCGACGAGACAGTTCGATGGACTACACAGCCCTCCCTGCCACGATACTCTATATCTCCGCCCGAACTTGCCGAAGCCGAAAGGGTCTGGGTGCAGAAGACACTTGCCGAGCCTGCCGAGGCAGCCAATACCTCGAGTATAGTAACCTCGAACTCCTCGGCATCAATCTCCGCTGCCGAAGCTGTCATAAACTGACCCGCAGAGGCAGAACCATGAAGCTCAACATTAGCTGCCGAGGCTGCCGATACGGTGATGGAGCCACAGGTAAGGGTAAGGTCAACCTCCGAAGCCGAGGCAGCCGCAATGGTAACCTCACTGGAATATATCTCGCCACTAATCTCTGCAGCCGACGAGGTATTTATACCCAACTTACCATCGATAGAGAGGGGCGAGCGAACAATAATCTCGCCGTCAGACGAGGCTTGCAGATGCTCTATATGAGAATTTTTGGGCAGGGTGACAATCACCGTACAGTCACCCACACGCTTCACTGCCCTATCTATCGTGGCTTGCAGGTCGCCACCATTACAGGTCACTTGGACATAGGGCATAATATTTTGGTCTGCCGTTACGGTTAGCTGCGTGGAGGTGGTATCGACCAGCTCGACAACCACACCGCGCGAAGTAGTCACACGATGGTAGTCGGGAAGTGCCACACTCTTGGTAATCAGATTTCCATCACCTTCGAGCGAGCTACCCCAACTCACCCTCTTGCCATCAACATAAACACAACTCGAAAGCACCACCGCAACAACGGCAAGCGCAACAACTCCTATAATACTCTTTTTCATAACTCAACTGCTTTTTTTCTGTTACTTAACCCTTCTTACTCCTTGCCACGAATGTTGGATATCTGCTCCACAAGCTCACGCCACGCCTCGTCGAAATACTTCAATTGCTCTCGCCCCTTATCGGTCAAGGTGTAGTATTTTCGCGGGGGACCCTGAGGCGACTCCTCCCAACGATAGGTCAGCAGCCCTGCATTTTTCTGGCGCGTGAGTATGGGATAGAGTGTACCCTCGACCACTATCATCTGCGCCCGCTTAAGCTCCGAGATAATCTTGGGTGCATAGGAGTCCTCACGCTCCAAAATTGCCAATATGCAATACTCCAAGATTCCTTTACGCAGCTGAGCCCTTACATTATCTTCAGCCATAATTCACTTTTTTAGTTTTACATCCGATTTACCTTGTGATAGTAGTCTGGTTGGGGATTATAATCCACAACAAAATATAGACCCATAACGAGAGCGTTCCCGCAAAGAAGAGCAGAAACATACCAATTCGAACCAACGAGCGGTCGAGACCAAAATAGTCAGCCAATCCGCCACATACACCGCCTACCATTCTGTCGGTCGTGCGATAAAGTCTTTTACCATTTGCCATAACGAACACCTATTTTTTATACTTATATGCTACACCACTATACTACAATTTGCTTCACTGCCTTGCTACTCCTTCTGTTCGGGAATCACCAACCAGAAGATAACATAGGCAAAGAGCGACAGACCACCTGCCATAATAAGGAAGAGCGTTATGAGTCTGACAAGCACAACGTCGATTGAGAAAAAGTTGGCAACCGCCGCACACACTCCTGCCAATACCCTACCACTCCGAGGGCGCACCATTCGCCTCTGCTCCTCATCGGCGAGCGACTGAGATTCCGCATCGGGCTTCTCGCCAAAATCCGAGGGATAACCTATCTGCTCCATCAGCTCGCCCACATGCCTGAGCGTTACCACCATCAGTGGCGAAGGGAGCTTCTCTCTGAGCAACTCAGCCATTCGATACTCTATATCTTCAAGGCTCTCGCGCGCATCCTCGGGTAAACGCTCCGAAATAGCCTTAAGATATTCTGCCAGAGCCTCGTAAGCATCACTCTCGATAACAAACGACTGCATTGCAAGACTTATACTTTTGGTCTCTTTCATATTACTGCTAAAGGTTAGTTAATTCCCAATAATAGAACTTTCACTGTGCAAATATAATAACTTTATCACTACTTTGCAATACATAGTACATTTTTTTTCTTTTTTTTTCTTTTTCCCTACGACATTTCTCTCGCAAAGAAACATTTTCGGCAAAGCCCGACTTCGGGCAACGAAGCCCCATCACCCCCGTTTTGAGCGAAATAAGCCACACAACACGCACAAATCAGGAGAAATAGTTCGTGATTTAGATTTTTTTTATTAGCTTTGCAGATTATAGCCATTTACTCTATGGGTGAGTCTCTTAGGGAGGTTACTCGGAGTAGATTGTCAAGCAAAAAATTATAGCAACAAGATAAATAACTTAACGAAAATGAAGTTTGCAGAGTACGAACAGCTCGACCTCGCCCGCATAGCCGACGAGGTACTTAAGGAGTGGGACCGCGACGACACGTTCCACAAGAGCATCACTACCCGCGAAGGTCATCCTACCTTCGTCTTTTACGAGGGTCCTCCCTCAGCTAACGGCACACCCGGTATTCACCACGTTATGGCGCGTACCATTAAGGATATTTTCTGTCGCTACAAGACCCAGCAGGGCTACCTTGTTCACCGCAAGGCGGGCTGGGATACCCACGGTCTGCCCGTGGAGCTGGGTGTAGAGAAGAAACTCGGCATTACCAAAGAGGATATAGGCAAGAATATCTCCATCGAGGAGTATAACCGCACCTGTCGCGAGGCTGTGATGGAGTTTACCGATATGTGGGAGGATTTGACCCGCAAGATGGGTTATTGGGTTAATATGGACGACCCCTACATCACCTACGACAATAAGTTTATCGAGTCGCTGTGGTGGTTGCTCAAGCAGCTCTACGACAAGGGTCTGCTCTATAAGGGCTACACCATTCAGCCCTACTCGCCCGCCGCAGGCACGGGTCTTTCGACTCACGAGCTTAACCAGCCCGGTTGCTATCGCGACGTGAAGGATACCACGATGGTTGCTCAGTTCCGCGTGTTGGATCCCAAGCCTGAGATGGAGGGTTGGGGTACTCCCGTATTCCTTGCGTGGACCACTACTCCGTGGACTCTGCCCTCGAATACTGCACTCTGCGTGGGTCCCAAAATCGACTACGTTGCCGTACGCTCATATAATGGCTACACCGGTGAGAAAATTACCGCTATCGTTGCCGAGCCTCTGCTCTATGCCCACTTCAACAAGAAGGCGGAGGGCATAAAGCTCGAGGAGTACAAGGCTGGCGACAAGCTCATTCCCTTCGAGGTTGTGGGCAAGTGGAGCGGTCCCGAGTTGGTAGGTATGCACTACGAGCAACTGATTCCTTGGGTTAAGCCCGTAGAGGTTGATACCGATGGTAATTGGCACAATGCCGAGGAGAAAGCTTTCCGCGTAATTTCGGGTGACTATGTGACCACCGAGGATGGTACGGGTATCGTACACATCGCACCTACGTTTGGTGCCGAGGATGCTTTCGTAGCTCGTCAGGGAGGTATCCCCTCGCTCTTTATGATAAATAAGCGTGGCGAGACCCGCCCGATGGTTGACCTTCAGGGTAAGTTCTACCTCACGGAGGAGCTCGACCCGAAGTTTGTTGAGGAGTGCATCGCCGCCGAGTACAAGGAGTATGAGGGTCGCTGGGTGAAGAATGCATACGACCCGCAGTTTACCGTGGATGGCAAGTACGACGAGAAGGCTGCATCGGCTGCCGAGTCGCTCGACATCTACATCTGTCTGTCGCTCAAGGCTCAGAACAAGGCTTTCAAAATCGAGAAGCACACCCACAACTATCCCCACTGCTGGCGTACCGATAAGCCCGTACTCTACTACCCTCTCGACTCGTGGTTCATCCGCACCACCGCCCTCAAGGAGCGTATGATGGAGCTTAACCGCACAATTCACTGGATGCCCGAATCGACAGGTACGGGTCGCTTCGGCAAGTGGCTCGAGAACCTGAACGACTGGAACCTCTCGCGTTCACGCTTCTGGGGTACTCCCCTGCCTATCTGGGCTAACGAGGAGCGCACAGAGCTCAAGTGCATCGGTTCGGTCGAGGAGCTGATGGCAGAGATTGAGAAGTCTATCGCAGCAGGCAATATGACCGAGAATCCCTTCAAGGATTTCGTTGTGGGTGATATGTCAAAGGAGAACTACTCTACCGAGCGTATCGACCTGCACCGCCCCTATGTAGATTCTATTATCCTCACCTCGTCGAAGGGCGAGCCTATGAAGCGCGAGAGCGACCTTATCGACGTATGGTTCGACTCGGGAGCTATGCCCTATGCGCAGGTTCACTACCCCTTCGAGATTGACGGCAAGGAGTTTGCCGACGTCTATCCCGCCGACTTCATTGCCGAGGGTGTTGACCAGACTCGTGGTTGGTTCTTCACGCTCCACGCCATAGCAGTTATGCTCTTCGACTCGGTAGCATTCAAGAATATCATCTCGAACGGCTTGGTACTCGACAAGAACGGCAATAAGATGTCGAAGCGTCTGGGCAATGCAGTTGACCCCTTCGAGGCTTTGGCAAACAATGGTGCCGACGCTATTCGCTGGTATATGATATCCAACTCGCAGCCTTGGGACAACCTTAAGTATGACCCCAGCGGTGTGGAGGAGGTGCGCCGCAAGTTCTTCGGCACACTCTACAATACCTACTCGTTCTTCGCCCTTTATGCTAACCTCGAGGATGGCTTCACGGGCAAGGAGGCTGAGGTTGCAGTCAGCGAGCGACCCGAGATTGACCGTTGGATTATCTCGCGCCTGAACACCCTTATAAAGGATGTTACTCGCTCGCTCGAGAACTACGACCCCACCCCGGCATCGCGTGCTATTCAGACCTTCGTCGATGAACTCTCGAACTGGTATGTACGTCTGAATCGTCGCCGCTTCTGGCAGAAGGGTCAGTCGAATGATAAGCTGGCTGCCTTCCAGACCCTCTACACCTGTCTGGAGACAGTATCGATGCTCTCAGCACCCTTCGCTCCCTTCATCTCCGACCGCATCTTCCGCGATCTGAATACAGCAAGCGAACGTCACCCCAACCAGAGCGTTCACATCAGTAACTTCCCCAAGGCTGACGAACAACTTATCTGCCCCGAGTTGGAGAAGAATATGGCTCTGGCTCAGCAGGTATCGTCAATGGTATTGGCTCTGCGTCGTAAGGTCGATATCAAGGTGCGTCAGCCGCTGCAGAAGATTCTTATCCCCGTTCTCGATGCCGAGATGGCTAAGCGTATCGATGCTGTAAAGGAGTTGATTCAAGGCGAGGTTAATGTCAAGGAGATTGAACTTATCGAGAATACCACCGGTATCATCACCAAGCGTATCAAGCCCAACTTCAAGACCTTAGGTCCTAAGTACGGCAAGCAGATGAAGCAGATAGCCGCTCTGGTGGCAACCTTCACTCAGGAGCAGATTGCCGACGTTGAGAGTGGCAAGCTCTCGGTGCTTGTAATCGATGGCGAGGAGCTGACCGTAGCCCCCACCGACTTCGATATCACTTCGGAGGATATGCCCGGATGGCAGGTGGCTTCGGAGGGTAAGCTCACCGTGGCTCTCGACGTTACCATTACCCCCGAGCTTCGCTCCGAGGGCGTGGCACGCGAACTTATCAACCGCATACAGAACATCCGTAAGGAGTCGGGTATGGAGGTTACCGACAAGATTCGTGTAGAGATTGAGTCTCAGGAAGTTGCAATGCCTGCCGAGAAGTTCAAGGAGTATATCGCAACACAGATTCAGGCTCTCGAAGTACTCTTTGTACCCAACCCCGCAGGCGAGAAGGTCGTAGAGTCCGAACTGGATGAGGTAACACTGAAGATTGCAATTACCAAGGCATAATTCCCAGACTATATAGAAGCTGTCTAACAAGGTGTTTTCTGCGTCACACACGCAAGCCTTAAGTTCCTTTTGAGCGCAGTCGCTCGGCATAGCCCAAAAACTTTGGTCTCTGCCCTCGCTTAGGAGCCCTTGAAATCACTCTTGTTAGACCGCTTTATTTTATGTGGGGGGTGGTAATGATGCCCAAAAGTGCTGATAGCCTGCGAAAGTTTGATAAAAATGCAACTTTCACAGGCTATCCTCATTTTTAGCCCCCCAATTTTATCTACTATTTTTGACCAATAAGCCGCAAACTCCGATGCCCCACAAAACAACCCCAGCCTTTCGGCTTTGGCTCTGCAATCGGATTACTCACCTTTTGATTTTTGGTTGCGTGGATAGGTTGAGTTTATTGCTCGGGCAATAGCCCTGCGCATAAAGGTATCCCCGCGAGCTTCGGGCAAAGCCCTTGCTTCGAATCCGCTTCAGACCTCAAAATTGCAGAGCAGGCGACTGAATCCAGTCGTCTGTTTTTTTGTTTTGTATGGCATTCGTGAGCAAGCAGTGATACCGCACAAAGCAATAGGGGGCTTATTTTTAATGAATTTGCCTACCAATTCCCCCCCCCACGAATTTCCCAAATTTTCAGGCAGAAAAGTGATTGTGGATGCGAAAGAAATTGAAGAACAGAGGCTAATTTTAGGCTTGCGCAGCTCTGAGGAGCGGAGTTTACTCGTGCGTAAATGAGCATCCGAGGAGCAAGCATAACACCAAAGTAGCCCTGTTCTTCGGTTTCTTTTTAGTTACTCTTCACCACATCTGCTGGGTTCTCGGTTGCGGCTTTCCACGAGCGGAGGGTTACAAGGCCAACTGTAACGGCGAGGACAACGACCAAAGCCAACAGATAGAGCCACCAAGGCTGGGCAATGCGGTTGGCGAACGACTCCAGCCAGCGTGAGGTGATGTACCACGCTATGGGTGCGGCAACCACGAAGCAACCAAGCACAATCCATACATAGCGCAGGTTGAGCATACCAATCATCTGCGAAGCAGTTGCGCCATAGACCTTACGCACAGCAATCTCCGAACGGCGGTGCTGCGTCTCGAACATCACGATACCAAACACTCCCATAAGGGCGATAATGATAGCCAGCACAGCGAACATACCTATCGTAATAAGCTGTTCTTTGGTTGTCTTGTAGAGCATCTCTACCCACTGGTTGAGATAGTAGAGGTCTGCACCCTCGCCGAGTGGCGAGAACTCCTTGGTCAACTCCTTAACATATTCGGCAAATGCCTTTACATCAGCACCTTTCATCAGGCGGACATAGAAGAAGCCTGGATCATCACCGCAATAGAAGGCGTGGTATTGGTTAGGTTGTGCTACCGAGGTGAGGCGTACATCCTTCATTATGCCGATGGTGTTGAAGTTGCTATCGCTGTTCATTCCGAGTGGATATCCCGTATCGAGGTGTAGCTGGCGCATGATGATAAGTTCATCTTCTCGCTCTGCCGACGAGGGTGTAAAACCCTCTCCCTCGACAAGCTCAAAGCCGAAGAAGTCGAGGAAGTTCCATCTAACCTCGTTTGCAATGAGCATAAAGTGATGTCCGTTATACTCTCTGCCCCACGATTGCATACAGTGGAAGAGGCTCATTCGCGAAGCGGTAATATCCTCGACATCGGGATGCTGGTGCAATCGTTCGATAATCGTCTCTGCCTTTGGTGCGAGGTCATAGTCGGCAAAGGTTACGATATTTGAGCGGTCGAAGCCGATGTTGTAGTTCATCATATAGCGATATTGTAGGAAGAATACGCCCGTGATGATGACGAGCACCATCGCCACCGTAAATTGTATGCCCACCATCAGCGAGCGTAGGCGACGACCCGTAGCAGATTGAGCGAAGCCACCCTTCACGCCCATCGAAGCATTGAAACGAGTGATGTAGAACGCTGGATAGAGCGCAGCGACAACGGCAAGCAGAATCATAAGCACCACCATCACGACGATTACTGGAATGTTATCAGGTAGTGCCAACGACGAGGTGACATAGTTGGTGATAAAACTATCTTGAATAACAATCATCAGGTAGAAGGTCAGAGCCATTGAGATAAGCACCAAGCCGATAGCCTCAAACAAGAAGTTCCAGCGTAGCGTGCCCTGACTCGCACCGAATACTTTGCAGATATTTACCGCACGCATACGAACGGGTACGAGTGCAAAGAAGAAGTTTACAAAGTTGATAAAGGCGATGATGACAATCACCAGGCCGATGGCTGCTAGCGTTACGGTCGTACTTTTCGAGCCAAATGCATAGTAGTAGTTATCATAGGTTTCAATGTTTGACTCAAAGTACATCTTGTCAATCGGAATCAGACGCACAGGCTGTCGCTCGTCGCCCTCCTCGAACATGTCCTCTTCGTCGGGAAACTCCCTCTTGTACTCCTCAACCATAGCCAAAAACCACTTGGCATACTGCTCGCTCCAAATGCGGCAGAAGGCCTCGGTGTCTGCTCCCTCTTTGAGGCGCACGAAGCACGAGTAGTTCCAGTTATTGTTCGTCTGACCATGTACGAGGTTGTCGTTCTGGAAGATTCGGCGATGGTGTAGGAACGAGTTTTTCGGGAAATCCTTGTAAATAGCTACCACCTGCTGTGGCTCCGAGGGCTTGCCGTCGTTGTGCCACTCGCCACCTTCGAGCCAGATGTCATCACCTACGCCAATACCCATCTGCTCGGCTGCCGACTCGGCGACAACCACAGTGTTAGGCTCGGCGACCCTACTCAAATCGCCTGCAACAGCCTCAAACGCGAACAACTCAACGATATTGGCATTGCCAAGATGAACGCCAATATCGAACTTGTCGAAGTTGTAATTGTCTCGCTTTACCCATACGCGCTGATATCCGGCAGAGGGGCGCATCGAGGCCCCAAGCTCTACATCGGGGAAGAGGTCAATAGCTTCGTAGCTTACAGGCTGCGGGCAGTTGAGCGCCCACTGCTCCTCGTCACCTGCCATCATCGATATACCCCACTTGGGCGAGATAAGGTAGATGCGGTCGGAGTCCTTAATCGGTCGGTTGTACGAAATCGAGTACCACACCTGCGATGCAATGATGTAGAATGCCACGAAGGCGAGGGTTAGTCCCACCACATTAAGCAGCGAAGCAACCTTGTAACGCTTGAGCGTCATCAAGAAATTCTTAAATGCAATTTTCATATTGTTTGAGTTTTTATTTAATTTTCTACTTTAATCATATCCACAGGGTTGGCATTGGCTGTGCGCCAAGTGCGAATAACAAGAATCGTATAGATGATTATGAGTACTATCAGCACACCTAAGGCATAGTTCCACCACGCAGGCTCTTCACACATCGTTTCGAGGAGTTGCACATAGCGATGACTTCCCCACGCAGCACCTGCTACGCCCGCTATGATGGCCGGTAGGATGATGCGCGAGAGGTTGAGGCTCAACAGACGCAGTACCTCACCCGTTGTTGCTCCGCATACCTTGCGCAGGGCAATCTCCTTGCGCCGACGAGCCATTTCGCCTGCAATGTAGCCTACCAGACCCAGTAACGAGATGAGCATCGTGGCGAGCGTAACGATCAACACATTATTGCGCAATTGATCGCGGAAGGCGAAACGCTCCTTGATGCGGTCGGCATAGGGTATGATTGTATATTGCCAATCGGAAGGATAGTGTGCCTTGATGACCTGATCCAATGCCTTGAGGTTGTCGGTCGAGAGCGATTGCAGACGCATTGAGAGTTGGAAGGTGTCCTTTGTCTGCTCACGATCAGCCACGGGTCGCCATGGCAGGCGTGCCACGGCCAGCGGAATAACAAAGCCACCAGCCTGCTGGAAGTCGCGCACCACACCGACAACCTCGTTCAGTCCGCCCTGATAGAAGTGTTTGCCGACAGCCTCACCGACCTTCCAGCCGTGTTGACGTACAAACTCTTCGTTTACAATCATCTTGTAGGCGTTGTCCTGCTCGGTGAAGTTGCGTCCCTCGACAATCTCCATCTGCATCGTGGGGATGTAGTATTCGTCGAAGTACTCACCGCGACATGAGAAGAGCAGATTACCCTGCTCGTCGCGCACCGGATCACCCCAATAGCCCCAAATAGGGTATTGGTACGAAAAGGCGGCCTCCTCGACAAAGGGAAGACGACGTACCTCCTCGACGAGCGTCGTGCGCTCCGAAGCCGTGGAGTTGAGATTGATCGACACCACACGGTCGTATTTGTAGCCCAAATCCGCCTTCATTACATAGTCTGCCTGTTGAGCCGTCACCAAGAGGAAACAGACAATGCCCGTGGTGCAGGCAATCTGCACAATCAGCAAGACTCTTTTCCACCATCCGCGGTTATCACCTCCGCGGCGGAAGGCATACTCGAGGCGCACTGTAGAGAAGAGAGCTGCCGGCACGATACCTGCCACCAAGAAGCTCGCGATGCAGACCATGGTCGGAATCCAAATGCGCTCCCACGCAAAGAGGTCGCCGAGGTGGTAACCCAGCAGTTGGTAAATTTCGTTGTGGAGGCTGGCGAGTATAAAGATTGCCAAACCAATCGATGCGACCACCATCAGCAGTGTCTCGACCAAGAGCATCCGGAAAATATCACCGCGCGAAGCACCGTTGCAACGTAGCATGGCAATCGTGCGACTGCGCTTAGCGAGTGAAGAGAGGGTCAATAGCACATAGTTAAAACATGCCACCACCATAGCCAGCAACGCCAAAAGACCATACATAGTCTGTGTTGAGCGGTGGTTGTTATCCACATAGAAGGCATCCTCGATTGGCACAAAGAAGAACGACATCTGCCACTCTTTGAGGTACTCGGTCAGACCGTGTGCCTCGGCAAATGCTTCTACTCGCCCCTCTACCTCGACAATCTCGGCACCCTCGCGGAGTTTGATGAAGGTGGGGAAGCTGTCGCCACCCAGCCACATTTCCTTCTCGGGGTCGTAGCGCAACCAGCAGACCAAATCGAAGTTGTTGAGAGGCGAGGTTACAGGTGGTGTGCGGAAGATACCTGCCACGATGCGCTGCTCGTCGCTTCCTGCAATTTCAATCACCTTGCCTAACGGATCCTCGTCGCCAAAGATGCGCTCGGCCAACCGCTCTGATATCATCACCTCGTTGTTTGCCAAACCCTCAGCGGAGAGGATGCGTTTCGGGTTTCCACTCACCACGCCGAAGTCCAAGACTGTGAAGAAGTCGCTCCCGACGTGCGACATCACCGCCTCGATTGTGCCGTCTCCCACTTTGAGTTGCAGGAGTTGGTCGGTGCAGTGGGTAGCAGCCTCGATTTGCGGAATATCGGCAGCCAGATTGGGAGCTAACGGGCGAACCATCATGTGGCTGATACCATATTGCGGAGAGGTGCTGAAAACCTGATAGACCCGTTCTCGATCGGGGAAGAAACGGCCATATGAGAGGTTCAACCCCACATAGGAACAGATCAGCAAGGCGATGATCAGTCCTATGGCTAACGATACGAGGCGAGTTACGGAATTGCCTCGATTTTTGAGCAAGTAGCGTAGTGAATAGTTTAAGTTTTTCATATGCTTCATTTTATTTTTTGTCTTAGTGATGTGGGAGGCGGTCAAGCCAACCCACACCTGAAATGCTTATGGTTAGGTTTGTGGTTAGGGAGTTTAGGGAATTTAGTGAGCTTAAGGATAATCACTAATCTCTCTAAATTCCTTAATTTCCCTAATTTCTCTATAACTTCGACTTTACATCCGTCACAATCTTACCGTCAAAGAGGCAGATAGTACGGCTTGCGTAGGCTGCGTCGTGCTGCGAGTGGGTTACCATAATGATGGTTGTACCCTCCTTGTGGAGCTCCTGCAAGAGGGTCATCACCTCCTGACCGTTCTTCGAGTCGAGGTTACC
>CAZFQU010000017.1:0-29703 GCA_964521245.1 uncultured Alistipes sp.
TTGTAATCAAATAAAATGAGAAACATCTAAACACATGGTTTTACTGGTGACCCGAAAAATATTGGAATATGCAAATTTAGAGAACCTCTTGTTCTACGAAAATAAATATAGGTGTGATTTTGATTTTTGTTTGCCAAAAAGTTAGGAAAACCCAAAAAAAGTGCGTACATTTGTCTTGTTTATTAAAGGAGACTAACTTTTGAAGTAAAACATATATTTTTTCAACCTAAAACTTTTTATAAAAAGCTATGCAAAAACACAATTTTAACGCAGGACCCTGCGTACTGCCCAAGCAGGCAATCGAGGCAGCCATCGAGGCTATTCGTGATTTCGACAACACCGGTATCGGTATTCTTGAGATTTCGCACCGTACTCCCGGCTGGGAGCGCGTGATGGCTGAGACCGAGCAGCTGTGGCGTGAGCTTCTCAACATCCCCGAGGATTATGCTGTAATGTTCCTTGGTGGTGGTGCATCGACTCAGTTCTTTGAGGTTCCCGCTAACCTTCTCAAGAAGAAGGCTGCTTATCTCCAGACCGGCGTTTGGGCAAAGAAGGCAGCTAAGGAGGCTAAGCACTATGGCGAGGTAGAGATCGTTGCTTCGTCGGAGGATAAGACCTACTCTTACATTCCTAAGGGTTACACCATCCCTACCGATGCTGACTACTTCCACATCACTACCAACAATACCATCTACGGTACCGAGATTCACGAGGATATCGACAGCCCCGTAACTTTGGTTGCTGATATGTCGTCGGATATCATGTCGCGTCCCGTTGACGTTAAGAAGTATGGTATGATTTACGGTGGTGCTCAGAAGAACGTAGGTCCCGCTGGTGTTACTTTCGTAATCATCCGCAAGGATCTTATCGGCTCGTCGGAGCGCGCTCTCCCCACTATGGTTAACTACGGTACTCACTATACCGATGAGGCTCGCAACCGCTCGATGTTCAATACTCCTCCCGTATTCCCCATCTTCGTTATGTATCAGACCTTGAAGTGGGTTAAGGAGCTTGGTGGTGTTGAGGCTATGTACAAGCTCAACAAGGAGAAGGCTGAGTTGCTCTACAACGAGATCGATCGCAACTCGATGTTCGTAGGTACCGCTGCTAAGGAGGACCGTTCGCTCATGAACGTTTGCTTCGTAATGGCAGAGGGCAAGAAGGAGCTCGAGGCTGAGTTCATGGAGTTCGCTAAGTCGAAGGGTATGGTCGGCATCAAGGGTCACCGTTCGGTAGGTGGTTTCCGTGCTTCGATCTACAACGCTTGCCCCAAGGAGTCGGTTGAGGCTTTGGTAGCTTGCATGCAGGAGTTCGAGGCTATGCACAAGTAATCCCGAGTGTGATTTAGAGAAAAAGATTAACGCTCGCATCGGCATACATCCCCTCTTTGGGGGTGTATCCGTGCGGGTAAAATGGAAAAATTAAAAAAAACTATACAGAAGAGATGAAAGTATTGGTTGCTACCGAGAAGCCCTTTGCAAAGAAGGCTGTTGACGGTATCAAGGAGATTATAGAGGCTGCAGGTATTGAGCTCGTATTGCTCGAAAAGTACACCGACAAGGCTCAGCTCTTGGAGGCTGTTGCTGACGTTGAGGGTATCATCATCCGTAGCGATAAGGTTACCGCTGAGGTTATTGCTGCTGCAAAGAACCTTAAGATTGTTGTTCGCGCAGGTGCAGGTTACGACAATGTTGACCTCGCTGCTGCTACCGAGCGCGGTGTTGTTGTTATGAACACCCCCGGTCAGAACTCCAACGCTGTTGCTGAGTTGGCTCTTGGTATGATGGTTTATATGGCTCGTAACCAGTTCAACCCCGGCACCGGTTCGGAGCTTCAGGGCAAGACTTTGGCTATCCACGCTTACGGTAACGTAGGTCGCTTGGTAGGTCTCAAGGGTAAGGCTCTGGGTATGAACGTTATTGCTTACGACCCCTTCATCACCGACGAGTCGGTATTCGAGCGTGACGGCGTTAAGAAGATGAACTCCATCGAGGAGCTCTACGCTGCTGCTGACTACCTCTCGCTGCACATCCCCGCAACTCCTCAGACCAAGGGTTCTATTGGTTACGACCTCGCTATGTCGATGCCTAAGGGTGCTACCCTCGTTAACACCGCCCGCAAGGAGGTTATCGACGAGGAGGGTCTTGCAAAGGCTATGACCGAGCGTGAGGACCTGAAGTATATCACCGACGTTGCTCCCGAGGCTAAGGATGCTTATGCAGAGAAGTTTGGTAAGCGTTACTTCGGTACCCCCAAGAAGATGGGTGCTGAGACCGCTGAGGCTAACATCAACGCAGGTCTTGCAGCTGCTCGCCAGACCGTAGGCTACCTCAAGGAGGGTATCACCAAATTCCAAGTTAACAAGTAGAAAACATATCGATTTGCGACTCACACCTTGCCCCGAGCATAGGTGTTGAGTCGTGAACCGAGCTATACCTATATATATTATGGTTCGTATTAAACCGTTCAAAGGTATTCGCCCCCCGAAGGAGTATGCTTCGGAGGTTGCATCGCGTCCTTACGACGTACTGAACTCGGTAGAGGCTAAGGCTGAGGCTACCGAGCGTTCGCTTCTCCACATCATCAAGCCTGAGATCGATTTCGATCCTATCGCTGACGAACACTCTGAGGAGGTTTATCAGAAGGCTATGGAGAACTTCCGCCTGTGGCGTGAGAAGGGCTGGTTGCAGCAGGACGAGGAGGAGTACTACTATGTTTATGCACAGACCATGGAGGGCCGTACTCAGTATGGTCTTGCTATGTGCTGCCACTATGAGGATTACCTCTCGGGAGCTATTAAGAAGCACGAGCTTACCCGCCCCGATAAGGAGGAGGACCGTATGATTCACGTTCGTAATCAGAAGGCTAACATCGAGCCCGTATTCTTCGCATATCCCGACAATGCTGAGATTGACGCTATCGTCGAGAGCGTTGTTAAGAACAATCCCGCTGACTACGATTTCGTAGCTGAGGATGGCTTTGGTCACCACATGTGGGTAATCCGCGAGAAGGCCCTCAACGACCGTCTGACCGAGATTTTCGCAGGTATCCCCGCACTCTATGTAGCTGATGGTCACCACCGTACGGCTGCTGCTGCTCGTGTAGGTGCTGAGTGTGAGTCGAAGAACCCCAACCACACCGGTAACGAGGAGTATTGCTTTTTCCTCGCAGTAACCTTCCCTGCAAGCCAGCTCCGCATCATCGACTACAACCGCGTAGTTAAGGATCTGAATGGCTTGACCCCCGCTGAACTTATAGAGGCTCTGAAGAAGGACTTCGACGTAGAGAAGAAGGGCAAGGAGATTTACAACCCCACCGGTCTGCACAACTTTGCTATGTATCTCGAGGGTGAGTGGTATTCGATGACCGCTAAGCCCGGTACTTATGACGATAACGACCCCATCGGCGTATTGGACGTAACCGTTCTGTCGAACCTCGTTCTCGATAAGATTCTCGACATCAAGGATTTGCGTACCTCGAAGCGTATCGACTTCGTAGGTGGTATCCGTGGTTTGGGCGAGCTTTCGAAGCGTGTTGACAGTGGCGAGATGAAGGTTGCTTTCGCACTCTATCCTGTGTCGATGCAGCAGCTTATCAACATCGCTGATACCGGCAACATTATGCCTCCCAAGACCACTTGGTTTGAGCCTAAGTTGCGTTCGGGTGTTGTTATTCACTCGTTCGAAGAGTAAACTTTTTTGATTTTATAGGGCATATTTGTCCTTGTTCTTGAGTGGCTCCGTCGGGCTGTACGTCAAAGTACTATCCTTCGGAGCCACTCTTCGTTTAAGAACAAAATCTGGTCCTCTATCCGTTGATTTGTCGTAATATTTTTCCCGTTTTTCGCTCTCTTTACACATGGCTTATGCCTGCAACTGTTGAAATTTTCTGTCGGGTGTAAAAAAATATTAGAAATTATTACTTTTCGAGCCAAATTTTTTGTATATTTGTAAGGTGTGAATTACGTATAATGCCCTTTAGATGGAGGTCGGTCTGATGACTTATAACTATATTGGGGGCGTAATATATTGTAAATCACTATTGAAACAGTAAAAACTTTCACAAAACTACAAACTAATAAAGCTTCAATTATGGCGAAAATTAAAGGTAAAATCCTCGTCGATAGAGAGCGTTGCAAGGGTTGTGGTGTCTGCATAGCAGCCTGCCCCCTTTCAGTGCTTGCTCTGTCAGCAGAGGTTAACAGCAAGGGTTACCCCGTGGCGCATATGGCAAATCCTGACGCCTGTACGGGTTGTGCATCGTGCGGAATTTCTTGTCCCGATGCGTGTATAACGGTTTACAGACAAAAATTTGATGAGTAATATGGCAGAGAAAGAGGTAAGACTAATGAAAGGCAACGAGGTGATTGCTCATGCAGCAATTCGCTACGGTTGCGACGGATACTTCGGCTACCCTATCACTCCCCAGTCGGAGGTGATGGAGACCTTGATGGAGGAGAAGCCTTGGGAGACTACCGGTATGGTTGTTCTTCAGGCAGAGAGTGAGGTGTCTTCAATCAATATGGTTTATGGTGGTGCATCTACCGGTAAGCGTGTGATGACTTCGTCGTCGAGCCCCGGTATCTCGCTTATGGCTGAGGGCTTGAGCTACCTTGCAGGTGCTGAGCTTCCTTGCCTTGTTCTGAACTGCCAGCGTGGTGGTCCGGGTCTTGGTACTATCCAGCCTTCGCAGGGTGACTACTATCAGGCTTGTAAGGGCGGTGGCCACGGTGACTATCACCTCATCGTATTGGCTCCCAACTCGGTTCAGGAGATGAACGACCACGTAGCTCTCGGTTTCGACTTGGCATTCAAGTATCGTAACCCCGCTATGATTTTGGCTGATGGTACCATCGGTCAGATGATGGAGAAGGTTGTACTTGCTCCCCAGCGTCCTCGTCGCACTAATGAGGAGATTGCTGCTGAGTGTGGCTCGTGGGCTACTCACGGTAAGGGCAAGAGAGAGAAGTACAATATCATCACTTCGCTCGAGCTTAAGTCGGAGGATATGGAGCAGAACAACATCCGCCTTCAGGCTAAGTATCGTGCTATCGAGGAGAACGAGGTTCGCTACGAGGAGATGATGTGTGACGATGCTGACTACGTAATCGTAGCATTCGGTTCGTCGGCACGTATCTGTGCAGCAACTGTTGAGTTGGCACGCGCAGAGGGTCTCAAGGTAGGTCTGTTGCGTCCTATCACCCTCTATCCCTACCCCACCAACGCTATCAAGGCTCTTGCTGAGCGTGGCGTGAAGGGATTCCTCTCGGCTGAGCTTAACGCTGGTCAGATGGTTGATGACGTACGTCTGGCAGTAAACGGTAAGGCTCCCGTTGAGCATTATGGTCGTCAGGGTGGTATGATTTTCTCGCCCGACGAGGTATTGAAAGCACTTAAAGAGAAACTTATTAAATAAATAATGGCTATGGCAGAAGTTGAAATCAAACAAGAGAACTTGGTTCACGCAAGACCTAAGCTGCTGACCAACAACGTGATGCACTATTGCCCCGGCTGTAGCCACGGTATCGTGCATAATCTTGTAGCAGAGGTTATCGAGGAGCTTGGTCTTCAGGATCGCACCGTGGGTATTTCGCCCGTAGGCTGCTCCGTATTTGCATATAATTATATTGATATCGATTGGGTAGAGGCCGCTCACGGTCGCGCTCTTGCAGTTGCAACCGCAATCAAGCGTCTGCACCCCGAGAATATGGTATTCACCTATCAGGGTGATGGCGATATGTCGGCTATCGGTACTGCTGAGACCATTCACGCAGCAGCTCGTGGTGAGAATCTCGTTACCATCTATATCAACAACGCTATCTATGGTATGACCGGTGGTCAGATGGCTCCTACTACCCTGCTGGGTATGAAGACTGCTACCACTCCTTATGGTCGTGATCCTCGCCTTAACGGCTATCCCTACAAGATTGCCGAGATGATGGCTCACCTGACCGGTACCACCTATATTACACGTCAGAGTGTTCACACTCCCGCGAATATCCGCAAGACTAAGAAGGCTATTCGTCAGGCGTTTGAGAATGCTATGGCCGGCAAGGGCTTCAACCTTGTAGAGGTTGTATCGACCTGTAACAGCGGTTGGAAGATGTCGCCTGTTGCTGCTAACAAGTGGCTCGAGGAGAACCTTCTTCCCTTCTATCCTCTGGGTGATATCAAGAATGAGAACAAATAAAAATAGGCTGAGAATAGTATGAAAGAGACTTTGATTATAGCAGGCTTCGGAGGACAGGGTGTTCTCTCGATGGGCAAGATTCTCGCCTACTCTGGCGTGATGCAGGATTTTGAGGTAACTTGGATGCCTTCGTATGGTCCCGAGATGCGTGGTGGTACGGCTAACGTAACCGTAATTTTGAGCGACAAGGCTATCTCGTCGCCCATCGCACACGAGTACGATACCGCAATTATTCTTAACCAGCAGTCGCTCGATACTTTCGAGTCGCGCGTTAAGCCCGGTGGCGTTCTTATCTACGACACCAACGGTATCACCCGTCATCCCGTTCGTACCGATATTTCGGTCTATACCATTGACGCTACCGCTGAGTGCGCACGTCTGGGTCAGGCTAAGCTCTTCAACACAATGATTCTGGGTGGTTACCTTAAGGTACGTCCCGTTGTTGAGCTTGAGAACGTGATGATTGGTCTTAAGAAATCACTTCCCGAGCGTGCTTGGAAGATGCTCCCCGCAAACGAGGAGGCTATTAAGCATGGTATGGAGATTATTAAGAAGACCAACTAGTTTTTCGATTTTATAGGGCATATTTGTCCTTGCTCTTGCGAGGCACCAATGGGACGTACGTCAATTACTACCCATCGGTGTCTCGCTTCGTTTAAGAACAAATCTGCTCCTCTAAAATCAAAAAACATTTTTCTATTTGTATGTGGTAAATTCCGCATATCCTTTAGCAAATCCCGGGTGGGACGTACATCCGTACTACCCACTCGGGATTCTTCATGATGCCCGGAATTTCCCCAGCCTAAAATTGAAAATGATTACAGCTCCTTAGCGCGGGAAATAATCTTTTCTACATCATCTTGGTGGTATTCGATAGTGAGCATATCTACCCTACCTGTGGGGTCAATAAGGTAGCAACGCGGAACGTAGGTTGTGGCGTAGAGCGAGTAGATGGCACGTTGTGGGTCACCGGCCATATTTATACTATATCCGTTGCCCTCAAGATAGGCTTCGACCTGCTCGTTAGTGGAGTCGCGGGCAATAGCAATTACCCTTGCCTCGTTCTCCAATTTTATGATTTGCTCATTCAGATTATCAAGCAGAGCTTTGCAGTCAGCGCAGCTTAGCGATACGAATATTACCACCACAACCTCGCCCCTGCACTTCTCGAGTTCTATTATCTCTGACGACGAGGTATGAGCAATGAAATTGGGTGCCATATCACCCACCCTGACTTTGGTCGATTCTTCGTAGGTTGGCAGTTGTTCGATAATATCGCTACATGACGATAGTATTATGGTGACGAACATCATCGTCACCATAATACTAAGTGCAGTCAAACCCTTAAGGGTTATGTATTTTATCTTTGAGCTTTTCACACCCCTTTAGGCAAATCTGTCGGTTACGGCAGCGCAAGCAGCATCGCCTGTGATGTTGAGAGTTGTGCGAACCATATCGAATACTCTATCCAGAGCGTAGAGCAGAGGCAGTCCCTCCAAGGGAATACCTACGGCAGCAAGTACGGCAACTACCATAAAAGTAGGACCCGGAACACCCGCCTGACCAATGGAACCGAGGGTCGAAACCACAGCTATTGTAGCATACTCTGCCATCGAGAGTTCGATGCCGTAGAATTGGGCAAAGAAGAGAGCAACGAGCGTGTAATAGATAGCGTTACCTGCCATATTGATTGTTGCGCCGAGTGGCAATACAAATCCTACGGTCTGCTTCGAGATTTTAAGATCGTTTTCGCAAGTCTCCATATTTATAGGCAGCGTAGCCATCGACGAGGCAGTAGAGAAGGCTATAATCTGAGGCTTAATCATTGCGCGGAAATAATCCTTGAGAGGTACACGCGAGAGGGTAACGATGGTCAGAGGATAGACAAACAGACCCATAATCAGCACCGCCAGCAAATCGACCCACGCGAGGTTTACAATCTGGAGCAGAATCTCGAAGCCGAAAGTTCCTGTAGCATCAGCCATCAGAGCAAAGACGCCGATAGGAGCTACCCACATAACCTTCTCTATACACCAGATAAGAGCCTCCAAAACATAGTTCAGACCATCGACAACCTTCTGACGACGCTCAGCCTTTATCGATGCTATACCGAAGCCGAGGAACAGACCAAAGACAATAATCTGGAGAATATTACCCTCGGCAAGAGCCTGAACAGGATTAGCCGGAATCATACCTATAATGGTATCCCAAAATTCGAGCGAGGGAGCTACACCGCTGTCAGCCCCAGGGGCTATGAGCGATGTGATTTTCGATGTGTCAAGTCCATCTCCCGGACGAAATATTTCGCCCATAAATATAGCGATAATAACCGAAATAAGGGTTGTGATAAGTATGTATCCGATGCTTATCAGACCAATCTTGCCGGCAGACTTCGAGTCGCCCAGAGTGGCTGCTCCCGAGATGATTGATATCGCAACCAAGGGTATTACCAACATCTTGATTAGCTGGATAAACAAATCACCCAGAGGCTTGAGCATACTCGCACTCTCACCCATCAAAGCTCCGACCACAACACCGCTGATCATAGCTATAAAAATCCAAACACCTAAATTCTTTAGCAGTTTTTTCATATTTGTAGTTTTAGTCGGGGCAAATATAATAAAAATAGTATAACCGACAAATAGAACAAATCTCGAGTGGAAATTTCCCACTCGAGATTTGTTCTATTTGTCGGTTGTTAGACCTGTGGCTACTCTACAAACGAACCATCGTCATCGTCGCCCGTAGCGGGGTTGTAGTACGAGTCGTTCTCGGGGTTGTAGTTGCCATTCTCGTCATAACCATTGGGAGTGAGGGCATATACCTCGCCCGGAGTGAGGAAATCCTCTTCGGCGAAGAATATATCCTCAAAGCGGTTTACCGTAAGCTGATATGTAGCGTAGTCTGCCCAATACTTACAATAGATGGCGTAGTTTGCGAGAATGTGACCCTTGGCACCATCCCTAACAATGGGCTTACCGGCAAAGCGAGCATAACCGCTTGTACGCACTACATAGTTACCCGGATCGCCCATCGCAAGACCCGTAGGAAGTGTAACCGAGGGGTCCTCGTAGTTGTAGGTGAAGAATACCGAGCCGTAGAGGTTTGTGGAGTTTGCGTAGGTCTTATCGTTAAAGCCCCACTCATACCACCACTTGCTCACAACGGGACGTACGTCGGTACACATCCAGCTAGGATAGATATTGGCGTTTGTTCCCGTTCCGATAGTGCCATAGCGACAGGTTACGTCCTTGATAAATACCAGACGACCCAACTTGTCGATATTCTCCTTTCCACAGAACTGAGCCATGTTATCCTTGGTAATCATCAGAATATCGCCCGAGTTGTCAGCCTTCATCACCAACTCGCAAGGCTCGCCACGCAGTACGTGCTGCTCAACAAGCTTGGGGTTCTCGAGATTAGAGTTTGCATAGAACTTATGCTCGCCCACCTTATTGTAGGAGTCGGTAGGAGCAGCTCCAATCGAGAGCATCATACGATAGTTGCCCAAATACAAGTCCTTGAGCTTCACATAGACGTAGGTCGATTTCATCTTACCCGACAAGGTAGGCTCCTTCTGGTCGCCATACATCACCTCGCTATAATCCTTTTTGAGTGTGAAATGGCCAACGGGATAGTTCAGGTAGTTACCCGTACCGAGCTTAATCTCGATTGCACCGGTCTCGTCGCAGATGTGAATCGACTTATAGACGTTACCCTCCTCGTCGCTGGACTGAATCTTACCCTTGATATAGATTTTGTCCTGAATTTGGAGATATTTAGTATCGTTCCACGAGGTGTTGTCGCCCGTATGTTCCAGCGTGCCAAACTCGTCGAAGAAGAGTTGCTTAACCTCCTTGATTGAGCGATGCTGATAGCCAAATAATTCGAGGTCGGCATCGGTATATATCTTTTCGGGAGCAGGAATCTCTTGGTCGTTGTAGCAACTTGTGGCAAACATTGCCATCACTGCACCTAAAAGTAATCTGAAGATATTTTTCATAGTCATATATTCGATTTAGAGGTTAGAATCGGAAGTAAACATTCAGATAGTAGGTCGTACCGAGCAGATAGAAATACTTCGAGTCGAAGGGTGCGTAGTAGCGAATCGACTCACCACTCTCGTTGAGATAGGTACGCGACGAGAGTCGCATCTGCTCATAACCACCGGTGCGAATATCCTGCTGGTTGAGAAGGTTCTTAAGCTCGAGGCTGAAACCGAGCTGGTAGGAACGCTTGATATACCAATTCTTACCGATGCTTGCATTCAGAGTGTAAGCAGCGTCGAGTTTCTCCTCGCTGCGCAGAGAATTCAGAGCCTGAGCCTTCTTTGCCGAGGGCAGCTGAGCCTCCTCGGCCAAACGCAACACGGTGTTATAGGTCGAGGTGGTACGACGTGCGGGGTTCATCGAAAGGTAGTTGTTGTCGTAGTAGTTGAAGTCGAGCGATGCAAACCAGTTGTTCGACGAACGGAACGAAAGACCTACATTGACAGCCAACTGAGGAGTCGATTCAACATAGAAATCCTTCCACAGCACCTTGTCGTTGGCAATAACCTCGGTGCTGTTGTCCACCGTCTGCACGAAGTCTGCATTCGAGGTGTAGCGATAGTCGCCCCAGCTCAAGGCTCCATTGAGCGAAAGACCGTTGTAGATGGGAATAGACAGACCTACCTCGAGACCCATATAACGCTTGTCGATACCACTCATAGCGAAGTTGGTGAACGAGGACTGTGTGTCGTCATAGAACGAGATAACCTTAGACTGGTCCTGAATGGTGGTGTAGTAACCCGACACACGAGCCTTAATCCATCTGAGGTTGATGTTGTACGAAAGGTCGGCACCAAACACCTTCTCGGTCTTAAGACCCGGAGTTATATCGTTACGCGTACGAGCCGAAACAAAGGCATCGCGGAACGTAGGAGCATTCTCGCTATACATAACATTAGCATCGATGGAGTGTGCGCCCGAAAAACGGTAGGAGAACTCGCCCTTAGCCTTGTAGGTGAGGAAGTCTATCTTCTCTGAATCGCCATACGACGAGGTGGGGAACAGACCCTTCCACATCTTACCTTCACGCCACATATCGGTATAGCCCACCTCGCCACCGAGGTTCATCTCGAAGCCACCAAACTTAGCACCCCACTGCAACCAAGCAGCAGCCTGACGCACGTGAGCGTAGTAGTCGTAGCCAAACTTATCGCCCTCCTTGACCTTACGAGCCTGACGACCATTCTCGAAGTAGTAGAGCAGGTCGTTCTGATAAAGCAGCTCGTTATCGCCCATATCGCGACGTGCAAACTTGTCAATATCGAGCCAATACTCACCACCCAAAAGGTCCTTTACCTCGTTGTAATACTCGGTACGGTTGATGCGTGCGGTAAGACCACCCTTGAGGGTCATAGCATTGCGGAATGAGTGGTTGAACATTGCCATAAAGTTCAGGTCCTGCTGGTCGGTGTGACGCTCTTCAATCATATAGTTAGCACCCTCACCCTGTGAATTGCGGTTGCGGTTTACGTCGAACATATGGTCGAAGTCGATGCGGCCCGTGTTGTAGTCCGACATCCACATCTGACGACACTCGTTTGCCATCTGCTCGTAGTTGCCCTGACCCATGGGGTCAACCATCGTGCCGTCGTAGCACTCATACATACGATTCTCGTAGAAGCTGGGCAGGTAGCGATAGTAGTCGGGACGGGGGTCCTGACCATCCATCCAAGTAAGTGCCGAGTATCCATTCTGACCAAAGCGATAGGATGCAGCCATCATAAACTTGGTGCGCTCCGTGATATCGAAGTTGTAGTTGAGCATTACGATAGGCTCATGATACTGTCTTACGCGGGTATTACGCAGGTCGCCATTTTGCAGACCCACATTGGGGTTGTAGTAGTTGTCGCCCAGCAGGTCGTAAGCCTCCTGAGTCGATGCCTGCTGCGCACCACGCTCGGTTGGTACACCCAAGATGGTGAGTGCCAACGAGTGACGGTCGCCACCAAAACGCTTCTCAATCGAGCCGAAATAGCCCCAAGCGTTGTAGTAGATACCATCTACATAGCCGTTACCGCCCTGACGAGTCGAAACCGAGAGAGCGTACGACCAACCATTGTCCAACAAACCCGAGCCATAGCTGAGCATAACACGCGCGCGGTACATCGAGTTGCCATTAACTACACTTGCGCGGAAACCCTTACGAACTTGCGATGCGCGAGCATTGACGTTAGTCGTACCACCCACACCGTCGATACCAAAGCCCGACGACTCAAGACCTGCGGTGTTCTCTTGGTTACGCGTAGCGTCGTTCAGACCGCTCCACAGCGACCACGGACCATAGCCCGTGAGTGCATCGTTCAGGCGGATACCGTTAAGGTAGATTGACGAGTACTGCGAATCGTAGCCACGAACATTGAAACGCATTTCGGAAAATTTGTAAGATGCGATGTTGTTGAACACATCCTTCGACGAGGAGAGCGACGAGGGCAGAGCCTGCGACTCGGTACTCGAATCGGTGTCGAACTCGGCAAATACCGAGTCGTCGATAATCGCACTCACATCGGACACCATCGATATAGAGCCGGTATCCTTCATCAGCTTCTCGACGCGAACAACCACATCGTTCTGCTCATACTCCGGAGCCTTGAAAGTGAGTTTGTACTCACCTGCGGGAAGTCCCTCGAAGTGGAATTTACCATCTCTATCAGTGGTGGTCTCAAGTCCCATCGACTCGATGGAGACCTTCACATTGCTCAGTGCCGTTCGCTCGTCACGCGAGATGACACGTCCCTTGACACCACCATCACTTTGAGCAAATGCCGATAGCGATGCAAGGGTGAGCCACATCAGAATAAGTAGATTTTTGAACTTCATTTGAGATATTATTTATTTTTTGGATTATTTCTCTGCTTGGGTTGCCCGTTACCTTATATATATAATAACGGGGAAGTGGTCGCTGAATCCATCTTGGAAGTTGTTGCCAACAAAGGTGCGCAGCGGATAATTCTTATACTGACCCTCCTGCTGACGCATATAGGGGCGGTCGAAGATGTAGCCGTAGAACTTCTTGTCGGTCTTGTGGAGCTTAACCTTGCCTGTTGAGCCGAGAGCCAAGTTCGACGATACGACGATATTGTCGAACAGATTCCACGCATCGCGATAGGCAAGTGTGCCGTGACCCGAGCGCAGAAGTTTCACAAAGGGGTTGTAGTAGCCGTTGGGGTCGAGCTTGTTGATGTCGCCATTGCCACCCAATGTCTGCATAACGCTGTGGTCCGTAGCGTCGTCGTTAAAGTCGCCCATCATCACAATCTTGTAATTGGGATTGGATTTTCTCACCGAGTCGGCGGTCTGGCGCATAATCTCGGCAGCACGTTCTCTCAGATATGCAGATGCCTGCTGACCACCCAGACGCGAGGGCCAGTGAGCAACCATAAAGTAGAAGGGGTCGCCATCAATCTTACCCCACATAGCCACTATATCGCGGGTGCGGAAGTCGGGACGTCCCTCAAGGGTGAAGGGTATGGCACGGCTGCCCTCCATCTCGAACTTATCGCCACGATAGAGGAATGCCACATCCACACCGCGACGGTCGGGCGAGTCGTAGTGGCAGATACGATAGCGTGCTGGAGCTAATTTACGCAGCGAGACCAAGTCGTCTAACACTGAGCGGTTCTCAATCTCCGATACGCCAATAACAATCGGATAGTCCTCAACGCCCAACTTCTCGCCACTATTCAAGGTGGTAATATCAGCAAAAACACGCTCCAGATTTGCCATCTTTTTGGTGTACTTTGCCTGATTCCACTTTTTGGCACCATCGGGCAAGAACTCCTCATCGTTCTTCTCGGGGTCGTTTACAAGGTCGAAAAGGTTTTCTAAGTTGTAGAACATCACCTTGTATGGCTCTTGAGCATAGCCATTGATTGCCCACAAAGCAACCAGAATTGTCAGAAGGAGATTTTTTCTCATAATCTTTTTATCTTGTTTTGTTTATTCTTCGTTAGGTGTTAGTTTATACCCCAATCTTCAGGATTGTGTTGAGACTTAACCTCGGAGGCTATCTGTTCATTGATTGTCGGGAAGAACTTGTAACCCGTATTTTGCTCAATCTCTGCCACCGAGCAGGTGTAGCTCTTCAGAGTACCACTGTTACTCGACGAAGAGTTCTTTGCCCAATAGCCTATTGCCATCAACTCCGATGCATTTTCAATCTCGGATATATGCTTTCCGGTTTTGCCCGAGCGTGTGCAGAGCAACACTTTGAAGCAGTATTGCGGAATCGAGACACTCTTACCCGCCTTATCTCTCGTCGTGCCTTGAACACCATAAGTTCCGGTTACAATATAGAGTGTGTCGGCGCAGTTGCGACCCTTGTTGGTACATACGCCCTCCATTTCGTTCCACAGACCACTATTGAAGTCGTAGTCCTGTGGCATAATGTTCGACGAGTAGAAGGTCTGCGCATTAAGCTCCGAGGAGTAGCTCACGTAGCGGTGGTAGGACATAAGCTGGTGACCTCGAACCCATCCGTAGTCACTATATGAGCCTCGTGAGAGGTCGGGCTGATATTGGGTTGGAATTTTGGGGTCATATTGCCAAGCATCCGAGCGGTCGTAACCTCCCGACATATAGCATTTGTGGAGCGGATATGCCACCCAATCGGCATAACCACGCTCTATGTTGAAGCACACGGTATAGTTACGCGCCTTTTTGTTAGCTGCCAAATCGGCATAGTGTGTAACCGTAACGGTGCTGTTGTTGTCTGAGTAGTCGGGTAATTCTGCCCACCTGCGGTCGTAGATTGCGGGCTTCTCATATACCCCCTGAGTCAATGTGAGGCTGACTCTTTCGCCTGTTTGGAATGTAACTTCGATAGTGGCATTTCGCTCTGCCGAGGTGTTTTCGTCGAGATATATCATCTCCGATTGCGCCTTGAGAGCCATCACTCCCTCGCGCATTGAGGTCTTGTTAAGGCGCGAAGTCCAGCACCACTCGCTGCCCTCAGTAACCTCAACCCTATACGAGCTACCCGAAGGTGCCGTAAGGTCGATCTTTAGGTCTGCCTCATAGCCGGCAGCCGATGTGTGATGCTCGCCACTTGTACGCCACGTCGCATCACTTATTATATTCTCCTGATTCGGTTCATCGCTTGACGAGCAGGCGGTAAGAGTGAGCATAGCAATTGCTACTACCCCACCCCAAATCAGTGAATATATCTTGGAAATAGTCATAAAACTTAAAACTTTGTGACTTGCACACTCAATTGAGAGGCATCAAAAAAAACTTAAAAAATGGCTCCCGAAAGGTCTCCCCTCTCGGGAGCCGTAAATTATTTCATTACACGCTGAATGTTAGTTCAGGTGTGCGCCAAAGATAATAGCTCTGGGCTTAGAGTTATCCTTGGTAGAGAAGGTAACCTTCGAAGTTGCGGTCAGATTCGAGAGCTGAACGGTGTACTTGTCGCTCTCGGTTACGCCGGTGATGGTGAAGGGAGGATTACCGGTTGCGCTGCTATTCGATGCAGGAGAGATGGTGGTAATCTCAGTACCATCAACCGAGATGGTTACGGGACCCTCGACACCCTTCCAAGCCACAGCATAGAAGGTAAGGGTCTTGTTGCCCGTTACGCCAACAGCTGCCGAAGTGAAACTACCGCCTGCACTGCCCTTACCGAGCTTAACGCCCGACATAGCCTCGCCATTTACCGACGAAGTGCCGGTCGAGTAGCAAGCGTTGTCGCTATCGTCAGCTGCACATACAAAGATGCTGTCGGAGCAATATACGCCCTCCTCGAGGTCAACCTCGGGACCGGCCTCGTGCGAGATGTAGATTGCATTCTTCATCTGAGCCTCATTGTTGTAGGAGGAGCGGGTACCCTTGATGGTGATTGTGTCGCCCTGCTTAAGACCTGCTGCTGCCCACTGCTTCTGAGCCACGCCATCGGGAGTCAAAAGACCATAAACATAGACAGTACCTGTTTGGTCGGTAATGTCGAAGTTGCCATAGGAGGTGTTTGCTACGCGGGTAATCTCACCGGTCAACTCATAGATGGTATCGTCCTCGGCTGCTGCCAAGAACTCGGCAACAGTGGCCTTAACCACACCATCGGTGGGGGTGTCGGGAGTGTCAGGGGTGTCAGGAGTGTCAGGAGTCTCGGGAGTCTCGGGAAGCTCGGTCTGCTCGCCAAGAACATAGTCCGAGGTGTTGGTCAGACCGGTGGTCGAGAGGATACGCTGAATATTACCCTGCACGGCAATCTCGCAGCTCAGATTCTCGGGGTGAGAAACAAGGTTCAAGACTGTGCGAATATTACCCGATGGAAGATAAACGGGAATATACTTTGTGCCGTCGGTAATAGCGAGATAAGCCTCGTCAGCACCCTCAGCACCGGCGATATAGCCATTAGCAGTCCAATAGCCGCAGATTACGCCCTTAACCCAAACCTTCTTCGACTGGTCGAAGCCCTCGTCGTAGAGAGCAATTGTCTGGCTTACGCTGTAAGCAGTGTCGGCACTCTCACCATTGTTGCCGTCGGTGGGAGTATCGGGGTTCTCGGGAGTGTCAGGATTTTCGGGGGTATCAGGGTTCTCGGGAGTATCGGGAGTGATAGCCTCGTCGGTGAGTTTCACACCACAAGCAATAGCACGACCCGAAGTATCATCAGCCTCAGTCGTGAAGTTGGGCGATGTGGAGAACTCGATAATCGAAGTTGTCTTGAGACCGGTGAGCTTAACCGAGTAGTGGTCGCTCTCGGCAAGGGTCAATGCATTGAAAGGAGGATTACCGGTTGCACCTGCATTAGCAGTTAGGCTAAACTCACCAACCTTAGCACCATCAACGCGTACGTAGAGCGTAGCACTCTTATCCTTCCAAGCTACGGCGTAGAAACTCAGATACTTGTCGCCCGATACGCCAACAGCTGTCGAGCTGAACAGACCACTCTTCGAGCCGGTACCGAGCTTGAAGCCTGAAGCGGCATTGCCACCAATCTGGGTCTCGCCCAAACCTGCGGGGTTGGCATACTGGTCACCGCTACATACGAAGCACGAATCGGAGGTGTAGATACCCTCGCTCGGAGTTACAGGAGTGTCGGGATTATCGGGAGTGTCAGGAGCCTCCGATGCCTCACCCTTGATGTAGAGTGCGGGCAAGCTGCCGCGCTGGTCGGGATATACACCAAACGACGAGTAGTTAGCATCGCGCTGAATCCACTTCTCGGTGTCGTTATTGGTGATGGTGTAGGTGTTGTCGCTGTTGAGCATTACGCTCCAGATGTGACCTACGGAGGGAGTTGCCGTGAGGTTGGGGCTGTTGTGAGTACCCTCCATATAGAGGTAGCGACCGTCGGGCTGCTGAATGGTGTAACCACCCTCAACCGCCTTGAAAGTGAAGGCATAATCATCCGATACGGTGATAACGCCTGCAACATCGCTGACAGCATAGTCTGCGGGATAGCCATAGTTCTTGTCAGCAGCGATAGGAGTAGCAGCCTTGCCGTCGGCAACAATCAGATAGTCGCCATCAGCAATTACAGCATTGCTCACCTGCGAGAACTCGAAGGTGTCGCTGGGAGTGGGCTGGTCGGGAGTCTCGGAACCGCCCTCGAGGTTAACCTGCTGACCACCAGCACCTGCGGTGAGCTTTACGTCGTCGAGACGATAAACACTATCAACCGAAGTTGCAAACTTGATGTAGAGAGTCTTAATATTCTCGGGCAGAGTGAAGTCGGCAGTAGCCAAGTTCCAAGTACCGTCGAGATTAGCATCCGAGGGGAAGGAATAGGTGATAGGAGCCGACCACGAGCTGCCGTCAGCCGAGAGGCATACGGTGAACTCCGAAGCCGAGAAGGTCGAGCTGCCACTTTGAGTGTACTTCTCGCCACCAAAGGTGAGCTGGAGCTTGTTGGTCGAGATAGCAATCTTCTCGATGGTGATGTATGCACTCTTGCCGAAGAAGATATTGTTGTTGCCCGAACCTGCATAAGCAGAGTAGCTACCGTTAGAGGTGCTGTTTGCACGAGCGCTTGTTCCGTTGAATGAGTAGGTTACACTTCCTGCACCGCTACCGCTCTGGTTTTTCCAACCCTCGAACTCATCAAGATAGGGCCACGACGAGCCGCTGCCGTAGGTCTTGGTTGCTACCTCCTTGTCGAAGTCGTTGGAGTAAATTGCGCTGGTGTCGATGGGCTGATCGGGGGTATCTCCACCACCGCCATTGTCACCAAACGAAATACGCTGACCACCTGCGCCCTCATAGAGCTTCACGTCGTCGAGACGGTGTGCGCTTGCAAGGGTTGAAGAGAACTTGATGTAAAGGGTCGAAGTACCGTCGGGCAGAGTGAAGTCGGCAGTAGCCTCGTTCCACTTACCATTGGTGTCAACACCTGCGGGGAACGAATAGGTGATAGGAGCCGACCAAGTCTGACCATCAGCCGAGAGAACAATGTTGAACTCGTCGTTGATGAAGGTGTTGTCAGTAGCATCGTACAGATAACGCTCCGTACCGAAGGTGAGCTTGAGGTTGGTGGTCTGGAGCTTGATGTTCTGGATGGTGATGTAGCCACCCGAAGCGAACATAATGTTGTTTGCGCCCGAACCATCGTAGTTCGAGTAGTTGCCATTCGACGAGGAGTTGGCACGTGCGCTACAACTCTTGAAGTCATAGGTCACCTCGTCGGCACCCTTACCCGACTCATTCTTCCAGCCCTCGAACTGATCGAGATATGGCCACGAAGTACCGCTGCCGTAAGTTTGGGTTGCAACCTCCTTGTCGAAGTTGTTCTCATAAACTACATCGCCCTTGACATCGGGGTCAACGCCCGAAGGACTCTGGCTGATGCGTACCTTCGACTCCGAAACACCCCACTTACCGAATGTAGGGTGATAGACGGTGAAGGTGATGGCACCCGAGTTGCTTGCCGAACTCTCGTAAGCAGTTACCGAGATTGTCGCATTACCCTTACCTGTCGAGGGGGTAACGTCAACCCAGTCGGGAGCATTCACGTCCCACTCGCAGTCAGCCACGATGTTGATGGTCTGTGTGCCACCATTGCCATCGAATGCGATAGCATCGGGCGAAGCTGTGAGCTGAGGAGCTTTGATTTCGTCAACATTACTCTCCTGACAGCCTGCCATAAAGGCGGAAGCAAGAGTCGCAATGGCAACAAACATCACTTTGAAAAGATTGTTTTTGCTCATAACTTTTTGTGTTTAGTTAAATTGTTAATTATATTTTGGTTTTTACTATTTGCGTTTTAATGGTAACTTTTTTAGCTGTCTAAAGCTGCTTTTACTATGGGCAAATATTTGTATATCTGCATCTTAGTCTTTAATTATGTTAGCTTTAGTCGGGGCTATCTTTCCTTTTAATAGGGAAATTGCCACAAATATAGGTAAAAAAGCGCAAAAATCATAATCTTCTAACTAAAGTTAGAACAGCACAGATTCAGCCGGAGGTACATATCGTAAAAATCCTCTCGCCCCAAACTAAAAATGGAACTATCCCGTTGCATAAGGATAGTCTCATTTTTAGTTAGAGTTTGTTAAAAGTCTATCTGATACGGTCGAGCGACTTAACCAACAATTCGTCTTTGAATATTGCCCTTGCTGCAAGCCACACGAAAAGCAGAGCAGCAATGGGTGCAAACGATGCGGGGGTGAGCGAACCACTCTCGTACTTAGGTCCCCAGAAGAGCATAGCCTCCATACAAGCTACGCCCAGAAGTAATACAGCCTCGGCTGCACAGAGTCTGATTTGCAGCATACGACGTTTGAAGAGGAAAATTATCACCAGAGGCAGTAATGCTGCAAGCGACAAAAGAATAGGAAAATAGAGAGGAGTCGAGCCTATACTTTCGCCATTGTGCATAAGTTTTAGGGCATGGAGCCACACCTGCTCACCATCTGTGCCATACCACATCAAGGGGGTGAAGAACATCACTCCGACAAGAATCGATACCACTAACAGGTATAGTGTTTGAATACGCTGAATCATAATGTTTTATACGTTGTTACTTAATGTTGATTTTACTGTTTATCAAGTAGGCATTTCTGTCGGCGGCACCTCGGTTTATCAACTCGCCAAGGAAGCCGGCAAGGAAGAACTGAACACCCAAAATGATTGCCAATATCGCCAAGTAGAAGAGAGGCTGGTCGGTAACGGCACGCAGGGGTAGCTGGTGAGCCTGCTTATAGAGTTTTGCAGCTATAACCCAAATTGTGGTGCCACCTCCAAAGAGGAACATAAGCGTTCCGAGCGAGCCGAAAAAGTACATTGGCGAGCGACCAAAGTGAGAGAGGAATGTCACTGTGATAAGGTCTAAGTAGCCCTTGACCATACGCTCCAAACCAAATTTCGAGTAGCCATATTTTCTGGCTCTATGCTCCACCACCTTCTCTCCAATCTTGCGGAAGCCTGCACGCTTAGCAAGGATTGGTATGTAGCGGTGCATTTCGCCATAGACCTCAATCGATTTGATGACTCTCTTGCGGTATGCCTTAAGACCGCAGTTGAAGTCGTGGAGTTTTATGCCCGACACGGTGCGTGCTGTCCAGTTAAAGAACTTGCTGGGCCAACGTTTGCCGATGGGGTCGTAACGACGTTTTTTCCACCCCGACACAAGGTCGTAGCCCTCATCCAATATCATACGGCGCATCTGCGGAATCTCGTCGGGAGAGTCTTGCAGGTCGGCATCCATCGTGAAGACCACTTCGCCCTCGGCTGCCTCGAATCCGCAATACAAAGCTCCCGATTTGCCATAGTTGCGCGAGAAGCCTATGGCTTTGATTGACTGATACTTATGGCTTAGATTTTCGATTACTTGCCACGACGAGTCGGTAGAGCCGTCATCCACCATAATAATTTCATAGCTGAGGTTGTTAGTCCTCGCTACGCGGTCTATCCACTCGATCAATTCGGGTAGTGATTCGGCCTCGTTATATAGCGGTACGACTACCGATATATCCAACTTCGATTCCATAGTTCTACTCCTTGTTTGAGAAGATGTTTGCCTCGCGACGAGTGTATGATGCGACGAACAGACCATAGAATCCATAGGTCAGCACCGAACCAAACATGGTGGTAATCACAACCCATATGGGCGAGAAGAACATCGAATTGTAAATCTCCTTGAGTTGCGAGAGTTGTGTGGCGCTATAAACGCCTGTTGACGAGAGTGTCGCCAGAGTTTGTCTCAGTGTCTCGCTGTAAAAGTCGTTGAAGAGGAAATTGCGGGCAAAAATCTCGTATGTACCCTCAATCAATCCGGCAAAGAGTCCTATGGCAAGGATAAAGCAAAGACCTGCTCCGTATGAGAATCCGCTCTCGGAGGCAAGTGCTGCCCTACGAAGAGTGAAATTGCGAAGCAAAATTACTATGACGACAATCTTGGCTATGGCTATAACCATTGTCAAAGCAGTCGAATTATGCATCAGCATAGCCAATATCGAAGCTATGATGCTCGCACCTCCAACGATAGCACCCGCACGCGAGGTATCGCTCCAAAAACCTTTCTGTTTCATTATCTTACTTTTTAATTCAGTTCGCCTATTCCCTCTCTGATAATCTCAGGCTCATCGCCTGTCATATCCACCACTGTTGTCAGGTGTGTCGAGCCTATGCCTGCATCGAGTACCACCTCTACATCGCGTATGAAACGCTCCTCGATGAGTTCGGGGTCGGTAGCGTACTCCTCCTCATCCTCCACAATATCGACCGATGTGGTGAGCATCGGACAGCCAAGTCTTTCGACCAGCAGATGGGCTATGTTGTTTTTGGGTATTCTTACCCCTATGGTCTTTCGCTTCGATAGCGCTTTGTCGGGCATCGATGATGCTGCGGGCAGCAGAAAGACGAAAGGACCCGGCAGGTTCTGTTTCAGAATCTTGAAAGTGTCGTTATCCATACGGCAATATTGCGACACCTGAGAGATATTCTCAAACAGCACCGAGAACTCTTCAGCCACCTTGCCCTTGATTTTGCGCATCTGTTCGATAGCCTTGGGAGCTTCAAGCGAGCAGCCCAAAGCATAGACCGAGTCGGTGGGATAGATTATCACACCACCCCTGCGCAACACCTCGACAACTTGGTCGATGACCTTCTCCGAAGGATTCTTATCATATATTTTCAGCAACATATTGGCAAATATACGAATAATTCACTAAATGAATCAATTTTTTCAATAAAATCTACACCTTCTACCCTATCTACTTTATGTTTCGTCTGTTTAACTCAGCCGAGTATGCCCTTGCATTGCGCAAGTGTTGGTCATAGGTGGCTGCAAAGTTGTGATAGCCATCTAATGTAGGTCGTGCGCAGAAATAGAGATAGTTGTGTTTCTCGAAATTGAGCGATGCGTCTATACACTCTCTCGAAGGCATACAGATTGGTGAGGGAGGCAATCCCTTATAAACGTACGTATTATAGGGCGAATCGGTCTTGAGGTGTTTGTGAAGTATTCTTCTGAGCGTAAAATCCTGCATGGCATACTTAACCGTGGGGTCTGCCTGCAAAAGCATACCTTTCTTGAGTCGGTTGATATATACACCTGCAACACGTGGCATTTCATCTATTTTGCGAGTCTCCTCATAGACAATAGATGCAAGGGTCATAACCTCAAGACGACTCAGTCCCGCACGTTTACGCTTAGCGTCGCGCTCATTGGTCCAGAAACTATCATACTCCCTCTTCATACGCTCGACAAACTCCTCGGGCGAGATGGTCCAATAAACCTCATATGTGTCGGGCAGAAACATCGAAAAGAGCGTGACGGAGTCAAAACCCACCTTCTGTGCCACCTCCTTCGACTTTAACACTTGCAAAATCTCTACCGAGTCGGCATCAATCTGTTTCGATAGCTTACCTGCCAGCTGTGCCGGAATCTTAACATTGTTGATGGTGATGTTTACCGGAGTCTGAAGTCCGAGCTTGAGCATACGCACAATTTGGATAACGTTCATTCCATCCTCCAAAACATAGTGGCCTGCCTTGTAAGTCTGGCTTAGGTTAAGTCTCTTGGCATAAAAGTTAAAAGCCGCGTGATGCTTGATTTTTGGCATAACCTCTTCCATAAGTTCATCATAACTTAACTGTTTGGAGATGAACAATTCAGCAGGTTCTTTAACGGCATTGCCCTTGAACGAAACACAACCATATACCGCCAATATGGCACCCGCAACAACCGCTGCGATAAAGATGCGTGAGAGAGTTTTTTTCATTTTGGTCGCTAAATTTTTTGCAAAGATAATAATTTTTTCTACTTTTGCACCCGGGTAAGTCTTATACGACCAGCTCCTACAGAATCCCCCAGGTGCGGAAGCAAGCAAGGGTATGTGGTTGTAGCGGTGCGATATAAGTAGCTTACCCTTTTTTTGTTTTAATATTTTATAGGGCATATGGGGGCTTATTTGTCCTTGCTCTTGTTCGTTCCTTCGGGTTGTACTACTTGCACTATCCCTCGGTCACGCCCTGCGTTTAAGAATAAATCTGCTTCTCTAAAATCAGAAAAAATAGAAACGCCATTCCAAGCTGCAAGTTCGGCTTGAGATTTGATTCTCTACCACTAAAATTTATTTTGGCTATGAAAAAGTACAGATGTATTCCTTGTGGATGGGTTTATGACCCTAAGGTGGGTGCGCCCGAACTCGGCATTGCTGCCGGAACTGAGTTTGAGTCTTTGCCCGATGATTTTGAGTGTCCTCTCTGTGGTGCGACCAAAGAGGATTTTGAGCCTATTGACGAATAGTCTTACTCCTCTGCAAAAAACAAGTGAAGCTGTATTACAAGGTGATTTCTGCGTTTCGCTTGCCCTCAAAATGCTCATTTACCTCAGTAAACTCCGCTTTTTCGGGCTTCGCGAGCCTTAAAATTCCTCTTGTTTACAACTTCAGACAAAAAAGGACCTGTCTAAAAACGGATTAGACAGGTCCTTTTTTGTGTATTATAGCTAAAGAATTACTCCTCGGCAGTGGGGTCGTCGCCCTCGATAAGGTCGAGAGTTACACCCGAGCAGATAACCAGATACTCCGAACCGGCGGTCATCAGATTTATGTTAATCGACTGATAGTTGTCGGTGGTGTACTCGGTACCGAGCTTGAAGAAGTAGTCGAAGTTGTCGGCAAGGAACTTATACTGCTTGCCACCAATCTCGAAGTAGGAGTAGTCAACATAAATCATATGCTTAGAGCCACCCCAAACGGTCTGTACGTAGTACGAACCACCCCAAGGATAGGAGGTCAGGTACTCGCCCAATCCCGGCTGACGGATAGTAACAACAACCTTGTTGTTATCCTTGTCGAGAAGCTCAACCTTCCAAGCGTTCTGAATGTCGGTCGAAGCAACAGCAGTACCACTTACGGGGATGAAGTTGAAATTCTCAGCACCGCTCTTTTCGGTAGTGTAGGTGAAGTTGTAACGCTTATTCTCGATGGTTCTTACGCAGAAGTTGTAGGTGATGGTGTTCTCAGTGCTGCTGATAACGAGCTTGTTCTGAGCATCCTCCTTACGAATCTTGTCGTAGATGTTTGCACCATAGCGGATAACACTCTGAGCAAGGTCAACATACTTGGTCTTGCCATTGTAAATCTCGGTCAAGGGGTACTCACCATCCTCAAGACCACCAACGATGTGGAGCTTGAAGTTGTAGGAGTAGTCACCCGACATACGGAAGTTGAATACGTCGTAGTTATCACCCGACTCGATAACCTCCATAACATTGATGGGCAGATTGTAAACCTTCTCATCCTCGACAACGGGAGTGTAGTTGAATGTGTAGTGCTTGTGACCGGTATCCGACCAACCCTCGTACTTCCAATTGCCCTCAGCCTCATACTGCAAGTATGCATCCTCGCGGTCGCCGACCAAAGTGTAGTACATATTCTCGCGGGTCATAAATGCAACATCGTTGCAATCGATCCAGCAGTCAACAGCCGAACCTGCAACCTTCTGAGCAGCCTCGAGGCTCGATGCTACGTAGTAGGTCTTAGCTGCACCCTCAACATAGCCGTAAACCTTGTTGAAGTAGATGGTACAACCATTCTGCTGCATAAACTTAATCTTGTGAGTGCCGTCGCCATTGTCGGTGATAAGGTGGCTCTTGATGTTGAGCTTCTCATCCTCGATACCGTTGCGACCTACGCAGGTGATATCCCAAGGACTCTCGGGACCATAGGTGATGTGCATATGAACGGGTCGGGAGTTCTCATCCACAGTGAAGCAGTCGCCCTTCAGACCACCAATCGATACGAGGTAGAGGTCGCGACCCTCAGAATCCTGACCGTTAGCCTTGATAGCCAAAGTACCCTCGGCAAATGTGTAGCGCATATCGCCACCCAGAGTCTCGGCATAGTAGCTCTCCTCGATGATGAAGTTCTCACCTGCGGTGTACATCTCCCAGCCGCGCTCCAAGGTCTCGCCTGCACCAAGAATACCATCGTTGTCGGGATCCTCCAGAACGAACTGACCACCATAAGCCAACGACTCGAAGTAGAGATAGTGCTTGCCATCCTTGTAGTCGTGAACAAACTGGGTAAGACCCGAAAGCTGACGGGTAGCATCAATGTTGATGTAACCATTAGGATCAACCAAACCGTAGAGAGGAGCCTCGAACTCGAATACAAACTTCTTGGTCTTGTCGGCAGTAACCATCTCACCAATGATGGTGTTCACATCGTTCTCGGGCATTTCGGTAGTGAACTTGATGAAGCTCAGACCCTCGCAAGCGAACTCCGAGTACTTCTCGTTACCGCTATAAAGAATATAGGTATCGGGGCAAGCCATAACGTAGTTAACGGGCGAACCACCCTTGATAGCAGCAGCCTCCTCGCTCGAAGCAGCGAAGTAGTAAGGACCAGCCATATACTCGTCAGCACTGAAGATAACGAGCATCATATTGGTACCATCGTCAGCAGTTGCCGAAAGAACGCACTTTGCACCCTCGGCAATACCGTCGGTGATAAGTTTGATTTGTCTATTGAAGTCGATTCTAATCTCCTCCATGTCGCCGGGGGTAGGAGTAGGCTCCTCGCCCTTCAAGGTGGTCATCTCAGCCTTTGCCGAGAGTACCCACTTCTGAGCCTCGTTAACGGCAGCAGCGTAGATGTCGTAAGAGGTCTCGGCGGTAAGATTCTCAACCGTTACAGTAACTGTCTTGTTAGCCTCAACAGCCTCACCGGCCTTAACATCGTCAACGCTGACGGTAGCACCCTTCTCGAATACCTTGTATATTACCTCGGTGGCATTCTCCGAAGAGATAGTGAAAGAAATTGTGGTCTGAGTAGCCTCGCCAGCCACAACATTAACCTTTGCCTCGGGAATTACAACAGGCTCTACGGGATCATCACCACCGCAGGCTGTCATAAACATAGCCATTGCAAAAGCACTCAATGAAAGAAAAAACTTTTTCATATTGTAATAAAAAATAAAAAAAATGTTAAAAAATATATGGGTTTATATGATTTCGTATCTCTATCTGCAACGTCAATCAGCCAACATAATTGCCTTCGGGGGCATAATCTCCTGTTAAAGGACTCACAAAGATAAAGATTATTTTTTATTGTGCAACCTTTTGAGAGTAAAAAAATGGGCAGAATGTTTGAATCCCGAAAATTTTATTTACCTTTGCACGCCCTTATGAGAGATATAAGGTGTATGTGGAAAGATTTGACTGATTGCAAACCACAATAAAAAATCGCTAAAACAGCTCTTTTTTATTCAAACAGCCAATTACTTTCCCAATTTTTTAATTTTAATTAAGTAAAAGCTAAAGTTATTAAAAATGGGAAAATTTCTTTTTACCTCTGAGTCGGTTTCGGAAGGTCACCCCGACAAAGTTGCCGACCAGATTTCAGATGCTATTTTAGATGAGTTCTTGCGCCACGATTCGCGCTCGAAGGTTGCTTGCGAGACCCTCTGTACCACAGGTCTTGTAGTAGTTTCGGGTGAGGTTCGCTCGTCGGCTTATGTCGATGTGCAGGGTGTGGCTCGCAGAGTTATCGACCGCATCGGCTACAACAAGAGCGAGTATAAGTTCGATGCCGCATCGTGTGGCATACTCTCGGCTATTCACGAGCAGAGTGCAGATATCAATCAGGGTGTGGAGCGCGAGGACGAGGAGGCACAGGGTGCCGGCGACCAAGGCATTATGTTCGGCTACGCTTGTCGCGAGACTCGCGAGTTTATGCCCGCAACGCTTATCCTCTCGCACGTTATCCTCAAGGAGCTTGCCGTAATTCGTCGCGAGGGTGAGGTGATGACCTACCTGCGTCCCGACTCCAAGTCGCAGGTGACCATCGAGTATGATGACACCAACAATAAGCCCCTGCGCGTTCACACAATCGTAGTATCGACTCAGCACGACGAGTTTATCCTTCCCTCTGAGACTCTGAGCGAGAAGCAGGCCGAGCAGCAGATGCAGCAGCAGATTACCGACGATGTGCGCAACATCCTTATCCCCCGCGTGAAGGCTCGTCTGGAGCGTGCCGGCGACCAACTCTCGGAGCTTATCGGCGAGGATTATATCCTTCACGTTAACCCCACCGGCAAGTTCGTAATCGGTGGTCCTCACGGCGATACCGGTCTGACGGGTCGTAAGATTATTGTCGATACCTATGGTGGTCGCGGCGCACATGGTGGCGGTGCTTTCTCGGGTAAGGACTCCTCGAAGGTTGACCGTTCGGCAGCATACGCTGCACGCCACATCGCCAAGAACCTTGTAGCAGCAGGTGTGTCGGAGAATATCTTAGTGCAGCTCTCCTATGCTATCGGTATTGCTCAGCCCCTCTCGATTTTTGTTGATACCTTCTCGACAGGTCACGTCAAGCAGAGCGATGCTGAGATTGCTAATAAGATTGGTGAGTTGTTCGACCTCAGACCCGCAGCTATTGTTAAACGTTATGGCCTGACCAACCCCATTTTCGAGCCTACGGCATCGTATGGTCACTTCGGTAATCGCCCCTACACCCAGAGCGTAAAGGTTTGGGAGAATGGTTTGGAGTGTGAGCGCGAGGTTGAGTTCTTCTCGTGGGAGAAACTCGATATGGTTGATACCATCAAGAAAGAGTTTGGTTTGTAAGAGAACCGGAACTCAGCAAAAAAGAGTGTTGCAACACCGTAAAAGTTGCAACACTCTTTTTTTGCTTAAAAAGCCTTTTGGCTACTCCCCCTTTGCCTCGAGTATAGGCAAGTTAGCCTCGGTGGGAATGTAGATAACCTTATCAGGGATATTGTTCTGCTGGCGTACCCACAGGTACTGAATATAGGTGGTGGTCAGCGAACCATTCTCTATACGAATAGCCTCGGCAGCACCTTTGGCTCGTTCAATCTCTGCCTGGGCGTTGAGCTTCTCTGCCTCGAGGTTAGCCTTAGCCTCCTCAATCTTAATCTGACGATTCTGCTCAGCCTTAGCCAGCTCGGCACGACCACTCATCTCCTGTTGCCATACGTTATACATAGGCAAGCCGAACATCAAACCCAAAATAACTCCTATCGCAATCAACGATAAGACCACAAGACCCCAAACGGTCTTTGCTGCTGCATTGTTCTGTGTCATAACTATCTGCTTTTTGTGTTATAAAAAATTAGGGCTGTCGCGATTGATTCGTCTGACAGCCCTCTTAGTTTCTAATTCTTATTTGCCAAGCAACTTCTTAACTTCCTCATAGACGGTCTGTCCGTTATAGCCGAACTTCTCGTCGAGAACTTTGAAGGGAGCTGAGTAGCCGAAGTGGTCGAGTCCGTGAATCAGACCATTCTCGCCAACCAAGCCGAGCAGGTTTACGGGCAGCCCCGAAGTCATACCATAGCGTACGATACCTGCGGGCAGCACGGTCTCCTGATAGCTCTTGGGTTGGTCGCGGAACAGACCCTCACTCGGTACGCTCACAACGCGGAGGTTGATACCCTCCTTCTGCAACAGCTCGGCACCCTCAACAAGAGTCGATACCTCCGAACCACTTGCAAGCATAACAACCTGAGGCTTAGCCGAATCCATCACGATATATGCACCCTTTCTGAGTTGTGCAGCCTCGCCACGACGGCTGTTGTGCAGAGTGGGTAGGTTCTTGATATTCTGGCGCGAGAGAATCAAAGCTACGGGACGATGCTCCTCCAACGCGAGCTTCCAAGCCTCAACGGTCTCCTCGCCATCGGCAGGACGCAGAACAACCATCGAACGCTCGTCGTGGTGGTTCTTCAGATGCTCCATCAGACGAATCTGAGCCTCGTGTTCTACGGGCTGGTGGGTAGGACCATCCTCGCCCACGCGGAACGAGTCGTGCGACCATACATATATCACGTGCAGACGCATAAGAGCCGACAGACGAACTGCGGGCTTCATATAGTCGGAGAATACGAAGAAGGTACCGCAAGCGGGGATAACACCACCGTGCAGAGCCATACCGTTCATCACGCAAGCCATAGTAAGCTCCGAAACACCTGCTTGGAAGAACTTGCCGGTAAAGTCGCCCTTCTCGAAGGCCTTGGTCTTCTTGAGGAAGCCGTCGGTCTTATCCGAGTTCGAGAGGTC
>CAZFQU010000018.1:0-29532 GCA_964521245.1 uncultured Alistipes sp.
TATGAATATCGACTTTAGCGAGCCTTTCCGTCGTATGCCGTGGATTGAGGCGATGGAGAAGTATGGTTCGGATAAGCCCGACCTCCGATTCGGTATGGAGTTCAGCGACCTGACCGACCTTGCTAAGGGTCACGGCTTCTCGGTATTCGACGATTCGGAGTATATCTGTGGCTTCGCAGCTACGGGCTGTGCAACCTACACCCGCAAGCAGATTGATGCCCTCACCGAGTATGTTAAGCGTCCTCAGGTAGGTGCTAAGGGTCTTGTGTGGATTCGTCTGGATGCAGCCGGCGTGAAGTCTTCTGTCGATAAGTTCTACTCGCCCGAGCAGGTACGTGCGATGGCTGAACGTTGTGGTGCAAAAGAGGGTGATATGGTATTTATTCTCTGTGGCAAGAAGTTCAAGGCTCTCTCGCAGCTCTGCGCCCTGCGTCTGGAGGTTGCTCAGCAACTCGGCTTGCGCGATCCTCAGAAGTTCGCACCGCTGTGGGTTGTCGATTTCCCGATGTTCGAGTGGGACGAGGAGACTCAGCGTTTCTACGCTATGCACCACCCCTTCACCTCGCCCAAGCCCGAGGATGTAGAGTATCTGGAGAGCGATCCCGGCAGAGTGCGTGCTAATGCCTACGACTTTGTCTGCAACGGTACCGAGATTGGTGGTGGTTCGATTCGTATCCACGATGCCAAGCTTCAGGCAACCATCTTCAAGTGTCTGGGCTTCACCCCCGAGAAGGCTCAGGAGCAGTTTGGCTTCTTGATGAACGCCTTCAAGTTTGGTGCGCCTCCCCACGGTGGTCTTGCCTTTGGTTTCGACCGTCTTTGCTCGCTCTTCGGCGGCTCGGAGTCTATACGCGACTATATTGCCTTCCCCAAGAACAATGCAGGCCGAGATGTGATGCTCGATGCTCCCGGCTATGTTGATCAGGCGCAGCTCGACGAGCTCTACCTCGCGCTTCGCAAGCCCGAGCAGTAGTCTTTGACGTGTAGCTATGTCGGCACCCTTAGCAGAGCGATTACGCCCACAGACGCTTGACCAATATATCGGTCAGCAACACTTAGTCGGTCCCGAAGGAGTTTTTCGTAAATTCCTCGAGACCGGCAATCTCCCCTCATTCATATTGTGGGGACCTCCGGGTGTGGGCAAAACTTCGCTGGCTAAGTTGGTGGCTCTGCACCTCGAGCGACCGATGTTCACCCTTTCGGCAGTAACATCGGGCGTAAAAGAGGTAAGAGAGGTTATCGAGCAGGCTAAGCGTCAGCGGTTCTTCAACTCGCGTGCGCCTCTGCTCTTCATCGATGAGATTCACCGCTTCAACAAGAGTCAGCAGGACTCCCTATTGGGAGCTGTCGAGCAGGGTGTGGTGACCCTTATAGGTGCTACCACCGAGAACCCCTCGTTCGAGGTTATCTCACCTCTTCTGAGTCGCTGTCAGGTCTATATCCTTAAGCCGATGACCAATGAGGAGTTGTCTAAGCTGCTCGAAAGAGCATTGACAACCGATGCCGAACTGAGCAAACGCAATATCGAAGTTCGTGAGCGTGAAGCACTCTTCACCTTCTCGGGTGGCGATGCCCGCAAACTGCTCAACATCCTCGATATTATAACAGGTGCAACCTCCGGAGATATTGTCATCACCGACGACTACGTTACCGAGTGTCTGCAACAAAACATAGCTCTCTACGACAAGAGTGGCGAGCAGCACTACGACGTAATCTCCGCCTTCATCAAGTCGGTCAGAGGTAGCGACCCCAATGCCGCTATCTACTATCTTGCCCGTATGCTGGCTGGTGGCGAGGAGCCTCGATTCATCGCACGTCGTTTGGTGATTCTTGCCTCCGAAGATATAGGCCTTGCCAATCCCAATGCACTACTCTTGGCAAATGCCTGTTTCGATACGGTCCACAAAATAGGTATGCCCGAAGCGCGTATACCCCTTGCCGAGACCACAATTTATCTTGCCACCTCGCCCAAAAGCAATTCGGCATATATGGCAATAAACAGTGCCTTGCAATTCGTCGAACACGATACGACCAATCGCCCCGTGCCACTCCATATTCGCAATGCCCCCACAGCCCTTATGGAGCGTGAGGGTTATGGTAAGGGCTACAAGTATGCCCACGATTTCGAGGGTCACTTTGTCGAGCAGGAGTTTCTTCCCGAAACCCTCTCAGGTACTCGTTTCTATCAGCCCGACACTCAGAATCCTGCGGAAGCTAAGATAGCACAAAAGATAAAGGAGCTTTGGGGTTCCAAATACTAATTTTTTGATTTTATAGGGCATATTTGTCCTTGCTCTTGAGGGTTGCCAATGGGACGTACGTCAAAGTACTACTCATCGGCGACCCTCTTCGTTTAAGAACAAATCTGCTCCTCTAAAATCAAAAAATACTTCTCGCTTCGGGTGGTTGATTCGTCGCAATTTCCAGATTTGTATGCGGTAAATTCCGCACATCCTTTAGCGAAACCCGAATGGGACGTACATCAAAGTACTACCCATCGGCGCTCCTCTTCGTTTAAGAACAAATCTGCTCCTCTAAAATCAAAAAATCACTCTTGCTGCTGACCGTTGATTTATCGCAAAATATTAGGCGTGAATGGTTGTACTATCCATCCACGCCATTTTTTACGATACACCAAATATGCTCCTATAATTTAATATCCTCTTCTCATTCTTGCCCACTGCATAACCAATGCCGGTGGTTGTTTGTCGGTAAGCAGCTGAGCCATATAGCGCATATAAGGCTCGATATGGGTAAAAATATGCATATATCCCTCGCACAAGGTGTTGAGGTGTGTTTCGCCGTCGGGGGTATTTGAGAATCGATGTTTGGGACATTCGCCACGGCAAGCGAAATAGTAGCGACACTTATGGCACTTGTCGGGCAGGTTGTTGTGTTTGCCTGCTGCGAATTGGGCTTGTCGTGTAGAGCTATATGCCTCGACCAAGTGGCACGAAGTAATATTGCCGAGTCTATACTCAGGATATACGAAGTGGTCGCAACTATATATGTCGCCATTGTGTTCCACCACCAGAGCATCGCCACAGCTGTCGCAGAAGGCACACAAGGCAGGTCTTACGCCCCACCATTGGGCAAGAGCAACATCGAAGAGCTGAACGAAGTATCTGCCGACATCCTGCACCACCCACATATCGAACACATCGCACATAAACTCGCCAAAGCCCTTTGCCGAGACCGACCACTCGCCAATCTTGCTCCCCTCGGTCTGGGGCTCGACAATATATTCGCGTCCCGTCTCGGGGTCGAGTTTGGTATATTCCACCACAGGCATAAACTGCATATAACGGCTGCCGATAGACTTCAAGAAGGTATAGACCTCTCTGCCACGACCCTCGCTCAGATGGTTGACCGTTGTCATCGTGTTGAACTCCACGCCCCACTTATGCAACAACTCAACTCCGCGCATCACACGCTCGAAGGTGGGTTGCTGACCCTTGTCGAGGCGGTTGCCATCGTGGATGGTTTGTGGACCGTCAATCGATATTCCCACAAGAAAGTTGTTCTCTTTGAGGAATTTGCACCACTCGTCGTTGAGCAGCGTACCATTTGTTTGCAGCGAGTTGTCAATCCTCTTTTTGCCTGCATATTTGCGTTGTAGTTCGATGGCTCGTTGGTAGAACTCCAGACCTGCGAGCATAGGTTCGCCACCGTGCCATGTGAAGGTTACCACATCGACCTTATTGCCCTCGATATACTGTTTTATGTACTCCTCAAGCAGCTCGAGGCTCATCTTGGGCTGATGGTGGTCGTAGAGATGCTCTTTGTCCAGATAGTAGCAGTAGCGACAGTCCAGATTACAAAGCGCCCCCACGGGCTTAACCATCGTAGTAAAAGCTGTGGGGCGGACACGTTTTGCTGCCTCGCCAAATGTGATATATCGCTGCTTAGTCATAAGTTACTCTTTTTTGCTTGTTGTGCGGATTGGAAGTCGCTCCCACAGCCATCGTGGAATTAGCCTCCAGAGTTGAACCAAGATGGCATATCGCCAGTCGATGACCACCGAGCGACGACCTCTTGCGATAGCCCCGACAAGGCTTCTTGCAACGCTATCTACTTTCATAAGCATAGGGTAGTTTTGCTTGTCGTTCAGCAGGTCGGTCTTTACAAATCCGGGGCGTATGTCAGTGAACGTAATTCCGTGAGCCATCATCTTGGAGAGTTGTGCCAGAGCATCGATATAGCAGTTTTGGTAGCGTTTGGTGGCAGAGTAGGCGGGAGCCGAGCCTAAGCCCTTAGTGCCGGCAATCGAGCTTACAACGGCTATATGCCCCTTGCCACGAGCCTTGAAGTAGTTATAGGAGTGGTCGATAAGGCGGGTAAAGCCCTCGGCATTGGTCTTTACGGTCTGAAGCTCGATGGAACTGTCGAGCGAAAGGTTCTGCTTGCCGATACCCGAGACGTGCAGATAGATGTCCATACCCCCAACAGCCTCAATCAGAGAGTCGAGCTTTTGGGGTGCATCCTCACAGGTTATATCCAACTCTTGGCAAAAGACCCTTTCGGGAGCCATAGCTTTAAGTTGCTCAAGTCGCTCTGTGCGACGAGCAGCAATACCCACTCGCCAACCCTTGTCGATATAGATTTGTGCTACTCTGTATCCAATACCCGACGAAGCACCTACGATAACGATATTCATCTTTGCCTATTCCTATTTATATATATTGTACGAACCGCACAAAATTGTTTTAATGCAAACATTATGTGTAGCCCTGCTCTTTCCAAACAGCGAGGGGCGCACGCCAACCAAAAGCTGCCCACACCCCTCGTTTTTTTACTGTTGATAAAAATTTACTCTACTTCGGCTCTGACACATTCGATGCCTACTCGTCTAAGCAACTCCAATCCCTCTTCCGAGCGATAGTCGTCGCTGTAAACCACACGCTTGATACCTGCCTGAATAATTAGCTTCGAACATTCGATGCAGGGTGCAGCCGTAATGTAGAGGGTCGAGCCGTCGCAGTTGTTTGCCGACTTGGCCACCTTGGTAATGGCGTTCGCCTCGGCGTGCAGAACATAAGCCTTGGTCTTGCCACTCTCGTCCTCGCAGATATTCTCGAAGCCCGAAGGAGTGCCGTTGTAGCCATCCGAGATAATCATCTTGTCCTTCACGATTAGCGCACCCACCTTGCGTCTTACGCAGTATGAGTTCTCTGCCCAGATGCGCGCCATCCTCAGATAGCGCAGGTCGAGCTGTCGTTGCTTTTCCTCGTTGTATCCCATACTCTTGCGATTGGCTACATGCCCTTACCGTGACACTGCTTGTACTTCTTGCCCGAACCGCAGGGACAGGGGTCGTTTCGACCCACCTTCTTTTCAGCCTTGATGGGGGCAGTCTTCTGACGCTCACCACGTGTAGCCTGCATTGCAGCCTGCATACGCTGAGCCTGCATCTGGTTCATGTCCACCTGCTCCTGAGCCTGACGACGACGCTCCTGCAGCTGTTCATCCTCCTCCGAGCCGATAATCTTAGCGCGGGTGAGCGACGAGATAATCTGCATATAGATATCGCGCAACATATCCTCGAAGAGCTTGTAGGCGCGGTGACGATACTCCACCAGCGGATCCTTCTGTGCGTAGGATACGTTCTGAACATCCTGCTTCATATCGTCCATATTTCTGAGGTGTTCGGTCCAACCCATATCTATCGAACCCATGATGGCGTAGCGTCTGAACATATAGAATATCTCCAATCCGTTGCTCTCCTTCCACTTCTTGAACTCTACGGGAACATTGTAGGTGTGGTGACCATCGGTGATGGGGAAGAAGATTTTAGCATCGGGCATATCCTTGTGCTGCTCATAGATGCGCTCCATAACTACCCTTACACTCTCAGCCATCTTCTCGGCGCGGCTGTCAAGCGAGGTCATAACAGAGTTGATGATGCCATCGACAAGCTGATCGTTGCTGATGTTAAGCTCGTCGATATATGCCACCTGTGCCTCCTCGCCGCTCGAGCGATGTTGAGCCTCATACTCCTCGATTAGCTTACGCAACGATACCAAGTCGGGCTTAACCTCCTCACCCTTCTTAGCCTTCTTGCCCCAGTTGCGGTCAACCATTATCTCGACTGCGATGTCGCGGTTGAATCTAAGCAGGAAGTTGCGTGCCGAGAGCTGCTCCTCGTCGTTATACTTTCTGACAAAAAGTTCGGCAAAGTCGATAATATAGTTCTTGAGGTCAATCTCGATACGCTCGCCGAGGAACGAGTGGTTACGGCGGTCGTAGATGGTTGCACGCTGAAGGTTCATCACGTCGTCATACTCCACAAGTCGCTTACGCGAGCCGAAGTGAATCTCCTCGACCTTCTTCTGTGCAGTCTCAATCGACTTGGAGAGCATACCCGATTGCAGAGCCTCGCCCTCCTCGTGGCCCAAGCGGTCCATCACAGCAGCAATTCTCTCCGAGCCGAACAGACGCATCAGGTTGTCCTCCAACGACACGAAGAAGAGCGACGAACCCGGGTCACCCTGACGACCCGCACGTCCTCTGAGCTGACGGTCCACACGTCGGCTGTCGTGACGCTCCGTACCGATGATGGCAAGACCTCCCGCCTGACGCACCTCCTCGGTGAGCTTGATATCGGTACCACGACCTGCCATATTGGTTGCGATGGTCACCTGACGCGGACGACCCGCCTCGGCAACAATCTGTGCCTCTCTCTGATGCTCCTTAGCATTGAGGATGTTGTGCTTAATACCGCGCAACTTGAGCATACGACTCAAAAGCTCGGATATCTCGACCGAGGTGGTACCCACCAGCACAGGACGATTTTCGTTTACTATGCGCTCAATCTCGGCGATAACGGCGTTATACTTCTCGCGAGTGGTCTTATAGACTCTGTCGGGCATATCAATACGCGCAATGGGACGGTTGGTGGGGATGGTCACAACATCGAGGTTGTAGATGCTCCAGAACTCTGCAGCCTCGGTTTCTGCCGTACCGGTCATACCCGTTAGCTTGTGGTAGAGGCGGAAGTAGTTCTGAAGAGTGATGGTAGCCATGGTCTGTGTTGCAGCCTCGACCTTTACACCCTCTTTAGCCTCGATTGCTTGGTGCAGACCATCCGAGTAGCGACGACCCTCCATAATACGGCCCGTCTGCTCATCGACAATCTTCACCTTGCCATCCATAACCACATACTCTACATCTTTGTCGAACATAGCGTATGCCTTCAGCAACTGGATTACGGTGTGTACACGCTCCGACTTAATCGAGAAGTCGATATGTGCCTCTTCGCGCTTAGCCTCCATCTCCTCATAGGTAATCTGGCCATGCTCAGCCTTGTGAGTGAGGTCTGCCACAATCTCGCCAATGTCGGAAAGTACGAAGAAGTCATCCTCTTTGAAATAGTTGGAGAAGAACTCGTGACCCTTGTCGGTAATCTCTACCGAGTTCATCTTCTCGTCGATGACAAAGTACAACTCTTTGGTTGCCTCGGGCATCAGACGGTTGTTGTTCTCCATGTATATCTTTTCGGTGTTGAGCAGGTGAACCTTTATTCCCGGCTCCGAGAGATACTTAATCAGGGGCTTATACTTAGGCAGACCCTTGAATGCACGATAGAGTTGCAAACCTCCCAGCTTGGTATCACCGCCGTCGAGATTTGTCTTTGCCTCCTGCAATAGTTTTGTCACAAGGTTGCGCTGCATATTGTAGAGTTGCTCCACAGCGTGCTTATACTGCTCGAAGAACTGCTCGTCACCCTTGGGTACGGGACCCGAGATAATGAGCGGTGTACGTGCATCATCAATAAGAATCGAGTCAGCCTCATCGACAATGGCGTAGTGGTGATATGGACGCTGAGTCATCAGGAAACGCTTGTCGTTGAGTACCGAAATCATATTGTCGCGCAGGTAGTCGAAGCCAAACTCGTTGTTGGTTCCGAAGGTGATGTCGGCACGATATGCCTTGTGACGCTCCAATGAGTTGGGTTTGTGAATGTTGATACAATCTACCGACAAACCGTGGAACTGATAGAGGGGACCCATCCACTCGCAGTCACGCATCGAAAGGTAGTCGTTCACCGTCACTACGTGTACACCGCGCTTGGCAAGTGCGTTGAGGAATACGGGCAGGGTAGCCACAAGGGTCTTACCCTCACCGGTAGCCATCTCGGCAATCTTACCCTTACAATCCTTGATGGTGTTGCTGCCAATGCCGCAGTGAAGTACCACGCCACCAAACAACTGTACCGGATAGTGAATCATATCCCACTTGGTGTCGTTGCCGCGCACCGACCAATGGGTTGCGTAGATAGCCTTGTCGCCTTCGATTGTGACAAAATCTTTTGTCGATGCCAACTCGCGGTCGAAGTCGGTGGCGGTAACCTCGATTGTGTCGTTTTCGGTAAAACGTCGAGCAGTCTCTCTCACGATTGCAAATGCCTCGGGGAGAATCTGGTCGAGTACACTCTCGATGATTTCGTTCACGCTCTTGTTGAGCTTATCCTCCTCCTTAGCCAAGCTCTCCTTCTGTTCGATGCTCACCGAGTAGTTGTTTAGGTCGGCTCTGATCTGCTCGATACGATTTATCTGCGAGGCAATCTTCGACTGTATCAGGTCGATAAGTTTTGTGGTCTTGCTACGCAACTCGTCGTTGGATATATCCTTAAGAGTTGCATAAATCTCCAGAGCCTTATCTACCTGAGGCTGGATAATCTTTTTATCCTTGTCAGCCTTGGTGCCAAATATAGCCTTAATTACATTCTCTAATACTCCCATTTTATTGTCTGTTTTTTTATTCTTTTTCTATTCGCATTACACTCATTCCTAACCTACCCCCTCCGGCTTGATTGCATTACTCATCTTACGCCGTTTGTGGATTGTCCGCCAACTGCTATATAATTCATAGCCCCCATTCATAGCCCCCGAGGGGAATGATATCAATTCCACAAAGATATGAAAAAAAAATCACACTCGAAACTACATATTGCTCAAATTGAGAGGCTTCGCTCGATTTTTGCTATTTAGAGCTTTATTTTCGCATATCAGACTTAGGCTCATAGCCGGCGAGCGGACATTCCTCACACCTTTTAGCCTCGCAATATTTCTGCGACAACTGGATTATGGCTTGCGACTCCATTGCACTCCGTATCAATTTATGTTTGCTGTCCCACTCCATGGTGTAGCGGTTGCGTTCCGCCGGCAGTCGCTCCCACAGCTCAATCGAGAGGTTGTGTATCGAGCTTTTGCCCACCATCTTACCGTAGAGATATTGTATGACAGCCACGAGATTTATACCAATCAGGTGTGCCTTCTGGCAGCCAAGACGTTTTAGTGGCTGCTCGTATTGCTCAGCCTTGTCGAAGAGACCACTCCAATAGGGTGTTGACTCTATCGAGAAGAGGGCTTCGACCTGCTGGGCGGTGGTGCAGTCAATCACATCTTCAAACGTGAAGTCGCTTTTGAGTAGTAGCGATGCAATCTCCGAGAATCTTAAGTAGGGGTGGTTTGCTGTTCGCAGGTTGCTTATCTTCCATAGATTGGGGTCCATTGGCTCGATGCAGTACTTCTGCCTCAGATAGTCGAACTCCCGCCTCAGCTCATTGATGTATATATCGCTATGCTCCATTGTCGATAGCAGTCCCGAAGTGCCAAATAGCAGAGCCTCGATTCTGAGTCGGGATTGCCTCTCGCGCATAATGTTGTGAATCTTCACACGGCGGGCAAGCTCCTGATAGCAGTCGCGATTCGACATATCGCTCACCGTGCGTGATAGAGCCTCGAAGAGTGTCTGATACCAATCCTCGCGTGCCGAGACCATAATGCTGCGCATATCTCGAGCCTTACGCTCCAGTCTTTCGAAAGCAAGTCGCGAGAGGAGTTGGCAACGGTCTATGCTATCCATTGCTGCAAACTTCTCTCGACATTTGGCATCTGCCACTTCGCTTACACCCTGATAACGACTCTTTTTGCGGTGCAGTAGCATTATGATTGATGGTTGTGGATTAGAAGAGGTTAAGTTCCAACATAGCCTCCTCGGTCATCATACTCTTGTCCCACACAGGCTCGAAGGTGAGAATAACGTTCACCTCCTTAACACCATTTACCTTACCTACCTGAATGTTGACATCCTCGACAAGTTGGTCTGCCATGGGGCAGTTTGGGGCGGTAAGTGTCATACGGATTGTTGCCACTCCGTCGGGTGTGTAGTCAATCTCGTAGATGAGTCCAAGATCGTAGATGTTGACCGGAATCTCGGGGTCGTATATATTCTTCAGGGTCATCACAATATCCTGTTCGACCCTCAAAATCTCCTCTTTGGTTGCCATAGTCTATTCTGTTTTTTGGCTGAATGCCAAGGCATAGAGCCTCATCTGTTTAATCATTGCAACAAGACCATTCGAGCGCGTAGGCGAGAGATTCTCGCTCAGCCCTATGCGGTCTATAAAGTAAAGCTCGGTGTCGAGAATCTCGCGTGGCGAGCGGCCATTCATCACTCTGATAAGCAGAGCGATAATTCCTTTGGTTATGATGGCATCGCTATCGGCAGAAAAATAGACTTTGCCGTCACGCAGCTCGGCATCGACCCACACACTCGATTGGCACCCCTGAATCTTGTATTGGTCGGTGCGGTGCGATGAATCTATTGCGGGCAGGCTGTCGCTCAGCTCAATCAGGTAGTCGTACTTGTCGAGCCAATCGTCATACATCGAGAATTCCTCGATAATCTCATTCTGTATTTGGTTCATATCCATAGTGTAACTTATCGTCTGTTGAGGTTAATCTCTATTGCTTCATACTCGGCTGCGTCGGGGTGGGGAATATCTAAAATTCGTGCCAAGGTGGGGGCTACGGCTGCAGGTGAGAGTTGCTCTTCAATTCGCTGTGGGCTGATGGAAGGGTGGTAGAGCATCAGCGGAACTCGTCTGTCGTAGCCATACATCGAACCCGAGCTGGAGCGCGTAAGCTCCTGCTTCTCGATCCAACCGGGCATAAGGTTCAGTATCACATCGCCCGAGTGGCGCGGGTAGAAGCTGTTTTGCATCATGCGCGCATAGCCGCTACCGAAGTAGCTCATACGCATAGCTGTTGCCGACAGTGCGTGCGAAACGCCGCGAAACTGCATCGAGAAGGTGGCTATTTCGTTCTGCACATCGGCGAGCGAAAGTCCCTTTTCGTATATCAAATTGTGGTTCAGATAGACCATCTTGTTGTTGTAGCCTAATGCCCAATCGCGCGTGTCTTTGCCATAGCGGGCATCCATAAAGCTCTCGACAATCATCATATATTGGGCGATGTTGAATCGCTCCTGCTCGATGGGGGTGATGTCGTATGAGGCACTTGTGCCGTGGTCTGAGGTTAGAACGAAGAGTACATCCTCACCCTCGACCTGCGCTTTAACGTAGGTCATAAAGTCAGCAAGGTCGCTATCCAATCTGTAAAGCATATCTTCGTACTCGATAGACTCGGGGCCATAGACTTGTGCAACCATCTTGGGCGAGTCGAGGTAGATGCTGAGCAAATCGGGATGTTGGTCTTTGCCCAATTCGAGCTTCGTTATGGCGTTTTTTGCAAAGTTGAGCTGTGAGGTTACACCTGCGGGGGTATAGAGCAGACGGTCATACTCGCTACTGTAAACCAAATCGCACTCTATGTCGCGCACACTCTTATATTCGGGGGCGTCAAGCGGACGTTTCTTAGGCTCGGTGAGCAGAATATCCGAGCGACGGGTGTTGAGGTATGTTGCTCGAGGGTGGAGTGTTGACCAAGGCTGAAGGATAAATCCCAAACTGCTGTTGGACTTGTTGTATTGCTTGACCCAATCGGGCAGCAGGGGCATATAGTACGACGAACTGCGCCAGTGGCATAGGTCGCTGCTCATCCAGAACACATATCCTGCCTTGCCGCCCATCACCACCGCTCCTTCAGGCTCCATGGCTATTGTTACAATGCGACTCTGGGGCGAGTATTTGCTCAGCGTCTCACTAATGGTGGGAGCTATCAGACGGCGCGGAGAGTAGTTGCCACCTCCGCGATGATACTCCAGTCCCGCAACCTTTCGGTCCTCGATAAGACTTATGCGGCTGTTATCGACAAAGTCCCACCAGAAGCCTCCCACCACACCGTGAGTCGTGGGCATGGCACCCGTAGTTATGGTGGCAAGCGATACGGGGGTTAAGGTTTGTTGGTAGTCGTAAGCGGTATTCTCACACACAACACCACTCCGGCTCAGCAGGTTGAATCCTCCCTCGCCGAAGTTTTCGTTATATCTGTCAAGGGCATCGGGACTCAGCGAACCGACCACAATCTGCACAACAAGTCGGGGAGTCTGAGCCTCTGTTCGGGTGGTGAAACCGGTCAACAATAGCAGCAGCGCTGCTACAATATTCAGCCTAAATCGATTCATAGCGCGCAAAGGTAGTAAAAATGCGCGATAGAACAAAGATTTATACCTTAATTTATAGCGAAAAATCTATGCCATAGAGTCTTGTCAGCTCTTCGGCTCGACTTCTGAGTTGCTCTTTGAACTGCTCGTGCTGGGGCGAGGAGCCGTGTAGCGGGGTGTGGCAAAGCCCGCTGACTATTGAGCGCACCTGTTTCGTGAGCTCGATTGTGGGGGCAGACATGGCTGCCGAGTCGAACTTCTCGCAAATATACTCGACGGCAACTTTTGAGGGGTGTGTCATATCCTCTGCATAGAAGCGGTAGTCGCGCAAATCGTCCATCATCAGCTCGTAGGTAGGGAAGTAGTAGGCATTATCGTAACGCTCTGTCAAAGAGTTGATAGCAACTCTTAGAATAGCTTTGCTCAGGGAGTTTTCGGTGGCATCGTCGCGCAGATGTCTTACGGGCGAGAGGGTGAAAATTATACGCTTGTTTCGCAACTCTCCATCGATGAGTTTCGACCAACAGTCCACTATCTGTTCCGTGGTCAGCAGTTGGCGTGTGAACTCTTCGGCGGGCTGTTTGTGGCAGTTTGCCACCACTACTCCTTTTCGGCTGTAAGCCCACGCCGTACCAAAGGTTACAATGACCACCGACGAACGACTCAGCGAGTCGGCACCATACTCTATCGAATGGTTCATCCTGCGTAGTGCAATCTTGCGCTCGTGGTCAGAAAACGAACCGTGAAACGAGTAGTTGAAATAAAGTCTATTGCTCAGCTCTAAGTCGCTATCTTGCAGTGGGTTGGCTGTGCTAAACATTTTTACGGCATCGGCTATGCTCTGGGGGTTGAAGAGTATGCCCGAAGGGTTTGTTCTGATGTCGAATCTCAGCTCCCTGAGGTGGTCGGCAATCGATGTTGCGAAGCACGAGCCAAGCGAGAGAATGGTGTCGTTGTAGCCAATCTCGAAACCGAGGGGTTTGACCTTTATTTCTGTGCGGAATTTCATTGTTTCGGAAAATTATTTTCAGCAAAGGTACTACTTTTATCGGTTGTTTTCATATCTTTGTGGTATGATTTTGAAGGCTAATTGCAAAATTAACATCGGCTTGGATGTGCTTCGCAAGCGTGAAGATGGCTATCACGACTTGGATACGGTGATGCTGCCCGTGAGCGGACTCTACGATGAGCTGACGATAGAGAAATCGGATGGAGATTTTCTCTTCGAGCAGTGTGGAATAGCAATCGATTGTGATGCCGAAGATAATATCTGCACAAAGGCTTATCGCCTTATGCAACAGCGATTCGGAATAGGGGGCGTAAGGCTCAAACTCGATAAGCGTGTACCCTTTGGAGCGGGGCTTGGCTCAGGCTCGTCGGATGCCACCTCCACGCTCCTTGCCCTAAACTCCTTATTCGAGCTGCAACTATCTGAAACCGAGCTTATTGGTCTTGCCACTGAACTTGGCAGCGATACTGCTTTTTTTGTGCGTAATACACCCCAAATTTGTAGTGGCAGAGGCGAACTGATGTCGCCTATTTCTCTGCCTTTGCAGGGGCTGTGGCTGCTGCTCGTAAAACCCGATGTGAGTGTCTCGACCCGCGAGGCATATTCGGGTGTAAAGCCCTCTATCCCGGAGAGAACTCTCGCCCGACGATTGATGGCTCCGGTGGAGCAGTGGCAGGGTAGCGTAAAGAACGATTTCGAGCCCTCCGTATTCAAACTCTATCCCGAGCTTGCAGCCCTCAAACAACAACTTCTTGACTCGGGTGCCATCTATGCCTCGATGTCGGGTAGCGGCTCATCGATTTTTGCCCTATATGAGAGTCGTCCCAATCCTGTCGAGGGCTACTTTTCCCATATTCAGAGATTTTAGAACTTTTAGAATTTTTAGTAGTAAAGTGTCTGTTGCTTAAGCGGATATGGACTTCTATCTGCAACAAAAAAGTGCTGCACAAACAGCACTTTTTTTGTTGCAGTGAAATGTGGTGGGATTGGACACATCCGGTGTCCCCACCTTAGATTTTCTCTACGCGACGGATATGTCTGCCACCCTCGAACTCGGTCGAGAGGAATGTCTCCAAAAATTCGATAGCCTCGTCGTTTGAGATGAAGCGTGCGGGCAGTACAACCACATTGGCGTTGTTGTGCTGACGAATCAGACCTGCCACCTCCTTGTTCCAAACCAAGCCTGCACGAACCTTCGAGTGCTTGTTCAGGGTCATTGCCATACCCTCGCCCGAGCCGCACAGACCGAGTCCCCACTCCAATTCGCCGTTGTCGATAGCCTCGCCGAGCTTGTGGGCGAAATCGGGATAGTCAACACTCTCCTCGGAGTGTGTGCCGTAGTCGATAACCTCCCAACCTTTTGCCGAGAGCCAGCCTACCAAAAACTCCTTCATCTCGTAGCCCGCATGGTCGCAGGCAGTACCAATCTTTTTCATCTCAAATATCAGGGTTTAAGTTGTGTGTTTTTTTTAGTTTTGCAAAATTAAGAAAAAATGTCGTGATTTGCTACTCTGTGGCGAAAATATTTGTCGGTTGAGAGTGCTTTCATATCGCAACATAATTCTTAAATTTTTTAATAATTGTTAACTTTTAGTGGCTTTTTGGTTGCATTTTTACAATCCGATTCGACCTTTGTGATTGTTGGTTGCGGTTGTAAATTTCTGTCAATTAACCGATTAAATTCTGAAGTTAGTTTGTGCTTCACACAATTTTTTCTTTTCGGGTTGCGTTAGTCGGTAAAAGGGGTGCAAATCAGTGTCGAAAAAAAATGTGAGAAAAGTTGCGTCAAATGAAAAAATATGCGTATCTTGCACCCTGAAAATTTGTGCAACAACTTTAGTTGGGGTCAAATTGGGGGGGATTGGGACCAACCGAATTTTTTAGGGATTTAGGAGACCGACCGAAATTTTTACTAACTCAAGAAACTATTGTTAAACTTTTTTATAAACTATTTAATTCAATTCAAAAAAAACTATGAAGCATTTATTTCGCTTTTTCCTTCCGCTGATTATGTTCTTCGCGGCAGGTTTGGTAGGTTGCTCGAGCGACCCCGATGTTCAAGGTGGTAGCGGGGACGACGACAAGAATCTCCTTGAGAAGATTGCCAAGATGGAGCCTGCCGCTCAGATTGTTAGCGTTAATCCCGGTTGCGTTGACGTAAAGTTCACCGTTAAGACTCTGAACTGTACTGCAATGGCATACTCGGTAAAGGCTGCCGGCAGCAAGACCGACGATGCTACTCTCTTGTTTGCTAATGCTCAGTCGGGTCAGACGGGCTACCGTTTTGTAACCCTCGCTGCTCACGACTTGGAGGCTGAGGATTACAACGTAACAACTGAAATCGATAACACTATGACCCTTGTTCCCGAGGGCGGATATCAGATTCAGATTGCCTTTATGACCAACCGTCAGAACTATCAGGTAAATGGTGCTGATGAGCTCTTCTACGAGGAGTTCACTACCGAGCCTGAGCCTGACTACGAGCCCGGTCTGACCATCCTTAAGCCTTTGGCTGATGGTTTCATCTTCCACATCGAGCTTGACGAGATGGGTGAGGCTGAGTACAATGGCGAGACTTACACTAACGCCCTCAAGTGGTCGGCTGCAAACATCTATCAGTACAACTCTGCAACCATCGCTGCAGGTAACCCCGACGCATTTGCACTTACCTTGCACGATGCTTACTATCCTTGGTTGCTTCTCAAAGAGTCGAAGACTATCACCATGTCGAACAGCAACTCGGCCGTAACTCCCGGTGATGGCGCACCCGCAGACGAGGAGGATCGCGTTAAGTGGGATCCCATCATGCCCGGTCAGCCTACATACTTCGTATGGGGTGAGTTCGAGTACGGCGACAGCCCTTGGTTCGCAAACTTCACCAATGGTTACTACAATCCTTGCTTCGACAACGATTCGTTCCTTGCTAACGAGCATGGTAGCCTGCCCTTCGGTACCGAGTACAACAATCAGGGCGACTATTGGTATGGTCAGTATGGTCGTGAGATTCACTACACCCAGAAGCCTACTAAGATGGAGGCTAACGTAAAGGTTGAGATGGAGGCACGTCCTAACGACGCTACCATTACTCTTACTCCCGAGGAGGGTGTTGTTGGTTTCGCATATTGGTTGCTCGACCACTCGACTTGGCAGCAGTTCACCACTCTGCTTATGGGCGAGGAGCATTGGCAGTGGTTCCTTACCTCGTACAACGGCTTTATGGAGGGTGTTAACACTATCGTAGGTAGCCAGCCCATCCGTTTCAATATGTCGGATACCATGTATGCAAGCGGTCTTAACCCCGGTGTTCTCTATCACCTTATGGTTACCGCTATCGGTAGCGACGACTTCCTCGTACAGAGCTATCAGGACTACACCTTCGAGTTGCCCGCACGTACCAAGTCCGCACCCGAGATTATCGTAACTCCTCTCGAGGATCAGACTACCCACGAGTATATCTACTTCAACGTTAAGGCTCCCAACAAGGATGCTTACAACATTCAGTATCTGCTTGGCTACCGTCAGGAGTTCGAGAGCTACTTGATGAACTACACCTACTCGTCGCTTGTTGCTACATATGGTGCTCTCCTCGGAGCAGCTGATATCGAGAAGGTTAACTCTGACGAGGGCTTCACCATGGAGTTCACCTCGAAGGCTGATGCTGACAACCGTTTGGCAGTATTGGTAACCAACGATGAGGGTCTGACCAATGCTAACCAGCTCGACGCTAAGGGTTCGCAGGCAGTTGCTGACTTGCGTTCGAAGCCCGAGCCCGGTGAGCCTCGCGTAGATTCGCCCTACTTCACTTCGCTGCTTGGCGAGTGGACCGCTTCGGCTAAGATTGCTGTTTCGAAGTACAACAGCGAGACCGCAACCTACGAGTGGCACCTTGTTGAGACTCCTATGGAGTGCGCTGTGAAGATTGTAGAGGATGGCCTGTTCGATACTCCCGAGACTCTGCCCGACTATGTATTTGACCTCTATCCTCCCACCATTTCGGAGGAGACCATTCGTGGTTACTACGAGGAGTTCCTTGTTGAGGGTGAGCGTTACAACAATCGTATCTACAACCGCAACTACATCACTTGCCTTGGTATGAACTTCTTCCCCGCTAAGACCGACGCCGGTAATGACAACAACTTCCATATCGCTATGGAGACCGCATCGCCTTGGGATCTGTTCGTAATGGAGGATTACGCTTCGTCAACCATCGCCGACTTCTTCTACGACTTCGGTCCTAAGTGGTACTTTCACGTTAAGGAGGATGGCTCGTTGGTAGTTCCCGTTAATACCGGTACTATCGATCCTATTACCGATTGGTGTGACCAGTACTCCTACTACCTCGTAGGTTGGAATCTCGACAACAACTACTACCTGCCCTATGACTATGATGTATATGGCGCGACCGGTGAGTTTGCAGACCTCGAGTTCCCCGTTGTAGTATCTGACGACAACAACACCATCACCATCAAGGGTTACAACTATAAGGATGCTATGTACTATCCTTCGATAGCTGCATTCGTATCGAACCAGCCTTACATCGACGCTGTTGTGGTTTCGGAGATTACCATGACCCGCAACGCTAACGAGGCTGCTATCGAGCAGAACAATGCTGCTGCGATGAAGACCCTGAGCGAGAAACCTATTGCACGTGTAGCTAAGCCCGCAGGTCCCGAGTTCGTTTCCTGCGACCACAAGCCTATGCGTCGTGGCAACTTCAACCTCAATAAGTAATTATTCACCAAAGGGGCTCCCGCAATATATATAAATAGGTGCGGGAGACCCTCTTTTGTATAGCATAAAAACGAAAACTAAAAATTATAGTGCTATGAAGAAACTCTTTTGTTTGATGGTTGCAGCCCTTGCTGCTATTACAGTATCGGCTCAGCAACTTCCCAATGTTGAGATTGAGAATGCAGAGGGTCGCGTAGTTTCGGTTCGTGACTATGTTGGCAAGCCCCTGATTATCTCCTTCTGGCAGATTACCTGCAAGCCTTGTATTCAGGAGCTCAACGCAATCAACGATCAGCTCGATGATTGGAAGGCTGAGGCGGATTTTGAGGTTATCGCCGTATCGGTTGATGATGTACGTATGAAGGCCGGTGCCAAGTCTATGTCGGCAGCTCGTGGTTGGGAGTTCGTATGTCTGTTCGACGAGAATCAGGCTCTTAAGCGCGCGATGAACGTATCGCAGACTCCTCAGGCATTTGTTGTCGATAAGGAGGGTAATATCGTTTATTCGCACACCGGTCATCTGCCCGGTGGCGAGCTGGAGCTGTTCGAAAAGGTACTTGAACTTCAGTAATTTATCACAATGAAGATTATGAAGAGAGTATTATTCCTTATTCTGGGTTTGGGCTGTTTGGCAACAGCCGAGGCTCAGATTCGTATTGGTGATGGTCAGCTCACAGGTAGCTTCGAGACCAACACCATCTACTATGTTGGCGACGATGGTTTGGGTCTTGCAGGCAAGGCTCCCGATGACCGTTTCGGTACGAACAACTATTTGAAGGTTGACTACTCGCTGGGTCGTTTCTCAGCAGGTATTCAGGCTGATGCCTACCTGCCCGCACTTCAGGGCTACGAGGTTGGCACACAGCCCAACCAGCACAACTTCTACATCTCGTCGAAGTATATTCAGTGGCAGGACAAGAATTTCCAGATTTTTGTCGGCGATATCTTCGACCAGTATGGTAATGGTCTTATCTATCGTAGCTTCGAGGACCGTCAGCTTGGTTTCAACAACTCGATTGAGGGTATCCGCGCGCAGTACAACTTCGGTCGCTATGTGACTCTGCGTGGTATGTATGGTCGCCCCCGTCTCTACACCGAGTATGCTGACTCGTGGGTACGCGGTGCCGACCTTAGCGTATCGCTGTCGGACATCTTCGGCTCTCAGAAGATGAACCTTAATGTCGAGGGTAGCTACCTTAACCGCTATGAGACGATTGGTATGACAGCTACGGCTCTGGGTGTTACCAACCCTAACCTCGATATGTATTCGGCTCGTTTGAACCTCGATGTTGCGGGCTTCAACCTGCGTGGTGAGTATGCTCACAAGAGCAAGGATATCTATGCTCCTACGGCATTTACTCCCGAGACCGGTGAGGCTATCTATGTTGAGTTGGGCTATAATCGCAAGGGTTTCAGCTTCTCGGGTCAGGTGCGTACGCTGGATAATATGACCACTATGCTCTCGTTGGATGCAAACGGTACGGGTAACGCTCTGAACTATCTGCCCGCTCTTACTCGTCAATATACCTATATGCTTGCCAACCTCGAGCCTTATCAGGTCAATGGCGACGGTGAGATTGCAGGTCAGATCGACCTCTACTACACCTATCGCAGCAAGACTAACCGCGCTCGCTACTGGAACTTCCACGCCAACTTCTCGACTGCTTATGACAAGGATAAGAACGCGGCTGACAAGCACGAGCTGTTGTGGCGCGATATCAACGTAGATGTTGAGCGTCAGTGGAACAAGAAGCTCAAGACCAGCCTTTTGTTCTCGATGCAGGAGTGGAATCCCTACAAGGGTTCGAAGGCGGTAACCTACGTGTCGAATATCGTTGTGGCTGACGTTACCTATAAGTTCAACCGTAAGCACTCGTTGCGCGTTGAGGGTCAGTACCTCTACTCGCAGGACTATCAGGGCGACTGGGTAGCAGGCTTGGTTGAGTATAGCTTCGCTCCCCGCTGGAGCTTCTACTTCCAGAATATGTACAACCTCGGCGACGAGAATGAGGGTGAGCATAAGCCCCTCGACGAGTTTGGCAAGCCTCTGAAGGTTTACTACTATCAGGGTGGTATGAGCTATACCAAGAATCGTACTCGTATCCAGCTTAGCTATGGTCGTAACCGCGCAGGTTATATCTGCTCGGGTGGTGTGTGCCGCTATTCGCCTGCTTATACCGGTGTGAATTTGGCTCTGACCACTTCGTTCTAATCTGGCAAGAAACAATTTAACAAACAATAAAAAGATTATTAAGAAAATGAAATTTTGGAACTATCTTCTGATTCCCTTCTTTGCTCTGGCATTGGTAGGTTGTACCGGTTCTGACGAGCCTGTTGTTGACCCCGATGGTCCTACCCCTACCCCCGGCGAGAAGACTATCAAGAACTTTTACGTGTCGCTCTCGACTACCGTTATCAAGGCTGATGGCATTGATGCTGTTGACATCATGCCTACTGTTGAGTATAGCGATGGTACTACCGAGGCGGTAAGCGAGGGTGTAACCTTCTATACCACCGAAAACAAAGTTGTAACTTTCGAGAACTTCAAGTTCTCGACCACCGAAGCAGGCAAGTATGAGTATTGGGCTGCTTACCAGACCTTCAACACTCGCAACAAGCCTTTCGGCATCACCGCTATCAATGGAGATATTCCCGAGCGTGTTGCTGACCCCGATGCTGCATCGACCGACTTCTTCCACAAGGTTGTATTCCTCCAGTTCACCGGTACAGCTTGCGGCTATTGCCCCTATATGATCAACTGTATCGACCAGATGCTTGAGGACGATCACTATGGTCCCCACATTGCTCTGATGGTAGCTCACACCTACTCGGCGGATGATCCTATGTACTACTCGGGCCGTTTGGTTAACTGCGCTCCCTCTTCTTATCCTGCACTCTCGATTGACCTTAACAGCCGCAATGCTGCTGCTTACTATGTGTCAACCAACTCCGCTACGATGGATCGCATCCTTCAGGAGGGTACTGATGCAGGTATTTCGGTTAACTCCTACTACGACGAGGAAAGCAAGTCGGTTGTCGCTCGCGTAACCGTTAAGGCTGCTAATGAGAATAACTTCCGCGTTGGTGCAGTTGTTTTGGAGGAGGGTATCTATGCAAAGCAGTCTGACTATGATGGTCAGCTTGGTAAGGATACTAATATCGAGCATAAGGCTACCATTCGTGAGTATGACGGTATGGCATCTGCTATCGATTGCACCGGTCATGATATTGGTCACCTTGCAAAGGGCGATTACGCAGACAACCTCTTCACTATCCCCATCAAGGATGAATGGAAGAAGGAGAACTGCCATATGCTCTTCTTCGTATCGTCGCTCAACGGCTCCAACTCGTGGGAGGCTACCAATGCTATCGTTACCGAGTCGCTCACCGAGCAGGTTCCTTTCCAGTACTACGAGTAAGAAATAGAACCTATCAAAGGTATAATAGTCTGAATGTCATAGGCTGCTTCCGCTGGAGGCAGCCTATGTTGTTTTTGTTTTTGGGGGCGAGGAGCTTAGTTGCAACTCGTGATGTAAAAAAGAGAAAAATAAATTATAGATTATAGAACCTTACTTGATTTTTTTGTACCTTTGTACTCTATGATTGATCGCGAAACAATAGATAGGGTCTTTGCTGCAGCCAACATCGTCGAGATTGTGGGCGACTATGTCACACTCAAACGCAAGGGTGTGAACTATATGGCGTGCTGTCCGTTCCATAACGAAAAGACCCCCTCGTTTGTGGTTTCGCCTGCCAAAGGACTCTTCAAGTGCTTCGGCTGTGGTAAGGGTGGCAATGCCATAACCTTTGTTATGGAGCAGGAGAATGTGCAGTTCCCCGAGGCTATAAAAATCATAGCCAAGCGTTATGGCATCCAGATTCAGGAGAGGGAGCTGAGCGACGAGGAGATAAAGCGAAACGACGACAGGGAGAGTATGTTTGTGGTCAACGGTTGGGCTGCCGACTACTTCCAAGAGTATCTCCACTCCTCGGAGGAGGGACGCAGTGTGGCTCTTCCCTACTTCAGCCAGCGACGCGGATTTACCGACTCGACCATACGTAAGTTCTCACTCGGATTCTGTGCGGCTCGCGGCTCCTTGTTCTCAAAGGCGGCACTTAGTGCAGGCTACAAGGAGGAGTTTCTTATCTCGACGGGTCTGTCGAAGCGTTCCGAGCGCGATGGCTCGCTCTACGATGTCTATCGCGACAGAGTGATATTCCCTATTCACAATATCTCGGGACGAGTGGTGGGCTTCGGCGGACGAGTGCTGGGCACGCCCCAGAATGTGGGTAAGTATATCAATTCGCCCGAGAATGAGATATACAGCAAGCGACGCGAGATTTATGGTCTGTACTTTGCTAAGCGTGCCATACAACAGCAGGATGTGGCAATTATGGTCGAGGGCTACACCGATGTTATATCGATGCACCAAGCGGGTGTGGAGAATGTTGTGGCATCGTCTGGAACATCGCTCACCGTTGAGCAGATACGTCTGCTGAGACGTTTCTCGAAGAACATAACCATCATCTATGATAGCGATAATGCGGGTATAAAGGCATCGCTCAGGGGTATCGACCTTGTATTGGCAGAGGGTATGAACGTGAGGGTAGTGCTGCTGCCCGAGGGTGAGGACCCCGACTCCTTTGCTCGCAGCCATAGCTCCGACGAGGTTCGTGCCTACATTCTCGACCACGAGGTTGACTTCATAACCTTCAAGGCGCAACTGCTTATGCGCGATGTGCATAACGACCCCATCAAGCGTGCCGACTTAGTCAACGATATGATACAATCCATATCGCAGATTCCCGAGTCGGTCTATCGCTCGGTCTATGTCAAGGAGTGCGCACGAATAATGGATGTTGACGAAAATGTGCTGCTTTCGGAGATTGCCCGCATACGTCACACATCGGTTGGCGACCGCGAGAGTCAGGAGTTCATACGACGTCAGGCAGCACAGATGCGCCAAGAGACTCATCCTCAGAGTGTGCAGGTGGGTTTGCAGCAGGGCGGAAAGGATGCTCTTCGTGCGGGTAGCAGTGCAGATGCGCTGGAGGCGGAGCTTATCAAATATCTGCTCAAGTGGGGTCACTGCTCGGTAGATATTGTCGATACGCAGCAGGTCTCGACCCACAATATTGCCGACCTTATAATCTCGGGTCTGGAGGTCGATGGACTTAGTTTTCAGAATCCGGTCTATAACGAGATTTTGGAGACGTACAGCCAGCAGTGGCGTGAGCTGGGAATGGGCGTTGAAGTGCCGTCGTCGGTCTTTGTCAACCACCACAACCCCGATGTCAGTGTAGCGGCAGTCGATATTCTCACAAGCGACGACAACTATGTGCCGTCGAGCCTCTGGAAGATGAAGGATATACATATCGAGAGTGAGAGCGAACTGCTCTCGCAGGGTGTGCCACGTGCCATTCTGCTCTATAAGTCGAAGGCTGTGGAGCGTATGGAGCGTGAGTTGAACCTCGAGTTGCAAAACCCCGATATCGACGATGAGCATCAGTCGCAGTTGTTACAACGGCTGATGAAACTTCATCAGATAAAGGTACAGTTGGCAAAGAATGTCGATAGGCTGATTCTATAAGCAAAAAGGGGTAAGGCCGGGGGCGTGTCGGCTTTTGAGCCTTCACAGTGTGCAAACAGAAAATAAACAGAAAGATGTGTGTAAAACATATCAAGATAAAAGAAATAGTTACCTTATCCCGACCTTACCTGCACCAAACAGAACAAAACGAGTGCCAAAAATGGCAGTCCTTGCACCTTGGCATAGGTTGCCAAAAAAATAATTGGATAATTTAATCACTCGATTTTGAATTTTCATTACCTTTGCCCCTTGTATGGCAGACTATAAGAACATAAACATAAGAAACAAACGTGCGACCTTCGACTATGAGATTCTGGAGGAGTATGTGGCGGGTATAGTCCTTGTCGGCACCGAGATAAAGTCGATAAGGATGAGCAAAGTCTCGCTCACCGACTGCTATTGCTACTTCAGCGAGGGCGAGTTGTGGATTCGCGGAATCAACATCGCAGAGTATGCGTGGGGTACGTGCAACAACCATATTCCCAAGCGCGACCGTAAGCTCCTGCTCAATCGTAAGGAGCTTAATAAACTCTCGCGCTCGCTTCAGGATAAGGGACTGACGGTTGTTGGTCTGAGACTCTTTCTCAACGAAAGGGGCTTTGCAAAGGTCGTTATAGGTCTGGCACGAGGTCGTAAGTCGTTCGATAAGCGCGAATACCTTAAGGCTAATGATGCTCGCAAGGAGATGGATCGCGCACTTAAATCATACAGAAAATAACTCTATGGCACTTATCCTTTGTATTGAGACAGGCACCGATATCTGCTCGGTGGGTCTTGTTCGAGATGGCGAACTGCTTTCGCTCAGAGAGAGCGATCAGGGGCGCGACCACGCCAAGCGTGTGGCAGTCTTTGTCGATGAGTTGCTCAAGGAGAATGATGTGCGCCCCGAAGAGCTTGATGCCGTAGCTGTGGGTAAGGGCCCCGGCTCATATACCGGTCTGAGAATCGGTGTCTCGTTTGCTAAGGGTCTGTGCTATGCTCTGGGCAAACCTCTGATTGCCATCGGCTCGCTCGATGCGTTGGTGGCTGTGGCAAGAGAGGATTTCGAAGCGGGCATTATCGATGTCGAGCAGTGGGACAAGGCTCTGCTCTGTCCGATGGTCGATGCACGCCGTATGGAGGTATATACTTCGATTTTCGACTCCGAGGGTAACCCCTTGACCGAGGTTGTTGCCGAGGTTGTTGACTCTGATAGTTTTGCTCAGATGCGCTCCACCTCCAGACCGTTTGTTATATTCGGTAACGGTGCAGCCAAGTGTCATCAGCTGCTCGAAGGTTCGCAGCTAATCAACGTGACACCATCCTCTCGCGGCCTGGCACGTCTGGCTCAAGAGGCATACGAGGAGTCCAGATTTGAAGATGTAGCCTATTTCGAGCCATTCTATCTTAAGGATTTTGTGGTGACACAGTCTAAGAAAAAGTTGTTGTGAGATTTTTCCCTATACAGTGAAGAGCCTGTCCTTGATTGGTCAGGCTCCTCTTTCTAATCTCTCTTATTGTAGTGATGATAGACGCTATCGTGATGTGGGTCGGAGAGTTTTTTGCGTTTGTGACTCTTGTGCAGATGTCCTATAATGGCAATTACTATAATACAGACCACAGGCACAAGCATAAAGAGCAGAAATTTGATATCCATAGAGCTTTATATATTTAAGACTTACATTTTTGGGGAGTACACGGTTTTGGAGGATTAGAGTCGTTTTAGCGCAGAGCGTATAGCCTCCTCGACCGATATGTCGGGCTGCTCCTTGTAGATTGCCTTCAGAGCCTTCTCCGATGCAGCTTTGCCGAAACCGAGCATCTGGAGGGCTGCCATTGCCTCGTCGTAGTCGGGGGTGGCTGCCGCAGTGAGCGTAGCTGCCTGCTCGCCCTCGTCGATACCCAAACTAACGAGCTTGCCACTCAGCTCGACAATTATCTTCTGGGCAGTCTTGAGTCCCAATCCCTTGACATTCTTCAGCAGCACGGCATTCTCGGTGGTGATTATCGAGCGAAGTTCGCGTGGCGAGTAGGTCGAGAGTATCATTCTGGCAGTGTTGCCACCAACTCCCGATACGCTGATTAGAAGTCGGAAAAGTTCTCTTTCGGTCTTGGTTGCAAAGCCATAGAGCTGTTGGGCATCCTCCCTGACCGAAAAGTGGGTATATAGTTTTGCCCGCTCCTGATTCTCGATAGCCGAGTAGCTCTGGAGCGAAATGTGCAGATAGTAGCCCACACCTGCCGCATCAATCACTGCGTAGGTCGGAGCCAGCTCTGCAACCTTACCTTCTATATATTCATACATCCTCGATAAATTTTTTACGGTACGCTATACAAAGGTATAAAAATTTTTCTTACCTTTGTCTGTTCTTGTGCAAATGTTTGAATAGATAGTTAAAAAATAGATTAAAAGATGAAAAAGATTATTATTAGCGCATTGGCTGCCGTAGCTTTGGCAGCTTGTACATCGCAGGCTCAGGCTCCTGCTCAGGGCGAGGGTGCAACATCAGCTCCCGCTTACGATATTGCCTATGTTCAGGCAGAGAAGGCTATGGTCGAGAACGACCTCTATCAGACCGAAGGTCTGCCCCTCGAGGAGAAGACTCGCAAGGCTCAGGAGACTTGGGCTAAGAAGCAGCAGGATATTCAGTGGCAGGCAAACAAGCTCCAGACCGACTACCAGAAGGGTCTGATTACCACCATGAAGGCTCAGCAGGAGCAGGAGAGAATCCAGCGCAATATGAGCTATCTCGAGTCAACCATTCAGAAGGAGGGTGCAACTCTCGAGGAGGAGAATATGGTGATGCTCAACCGCACTCGCGACCTTCTGATGCGTGCTATCGAGCAGATTAACTCTTCGAAGGAGTATCGTATGATTATCAACGCTTCGGCTCTTATCGACGCCGATACCACTCTCGATATCACTCCTCGCGTGTTGGAGGTGATGAACGACCTCTATAAGAAGGAGAAGGATAAGCCTGCCGAGAGCAAGTAATCAATCTAATATTTAGCTCGTTATGGGATTTGTACCTTTCACATTTATCGACCTGCTCGACATCTTCTTGGTGGCGACGGTGATGTATTGGATTTATCGCACCACGAAGGGTACAAATGCTCCCTACATTCTGACCGGAATCATCATCATCTACTTTGTGTGGGTGGTGGTCAGGGCTCTCAATATGGAGCTTCTAAGTTCTATTTTGGGTCAAATAGTCAGCGTCGGAGTTATCGCTCTGTTCGTTATCTTCCAGCCCGAAATCAGACGATTCCTCCAGATGCTCGGTATGCGCCAAAAGTCGCTCAACTTCATCAGTCGAATATTCTCGATGGGTGGCGACGAGGTGAAAACCCATACAGCCCCCATTGTGACTGCTTGTTGTGAGATGGCTGCCACCTATACCGGTGCGCTGATTGTCATCAGTCAGCAGTCCGACCTGAAGCTCATCACCGAGGGTGGTATAGCTGTTGACGCCAAGGTCTCGACCCCTCTGCTCAAAAACATCTTCTTTAAGAATGCTCCTCTGCACGATGGAGCGGTGGTCATCGAGGGTGACAGGGTAGTGGCTGCTAAGTGCATACTGCCCGTAACGCAGAGCGATGTGCCCAAAGATTATGGTACTCGTCACCGCGCTGCGCTGGGTCTGAGCGAGATATCCGACGCGATAGTTGTTGTGGTGTCGGAGGAGACGGGCGGTATATCGATTGCCAAGGCTGGAAAACTCCTGCGCAACATCGAGCCTCGTCTGCTCCAGCAGACTCTTCAGCGTCATCTGAACGTCAATCGTCGCCAAGGGCGCAAGAACGAAGTCTCGGAATAAAGGGGTGTGCCGTAATGAAGGGCGCAAGAACGAAAGATTCGAGGAGCTGTCTAATAAGTTTTTAGGCAGCTCCTCTTTTTTTTGTAACAGTTTTGTAACATTGGCGTAAGAATAGAGAAATATGGTAACGCTAATTTTGTGGCAAACAATTTAATGTTAATTATATGGATGCATTTTACTTTGGAATAGTAGGATTCCTATTCGTGCTGGCCATCTTCGATTTGATGGTTGGTGTGAGCAACGATGCCGTGAACTTCTTGGGCTCGGCGGTTGGTGCTAAAGTGGCGAGTTTTCGCACGATAATCATTATTGCGGCTGTGGGTGTGCTGTGTGGTGCAATGTTCTCGAATGGTATGATGGAGATTGCCCGCAACGGTATCTATCGCCCCGAGCAGTTTGGGTTTATCGATATCCTCACAATATGTCTTGCGGTGATGGTTACCGATGTGGTGCTGCTCGATATCTTCAACTCGCTGGGTCTGCCCACATCAACCACCGTATCGATGGTCTTTGAGCTGTTGGGTGGTGCTTTTGCCTTGGCATTGGTCAAGATGGCTACAACTACCGACCCCGACCTTACCTTTGGTATGTTGCTCAATACCGACAAGGCACTCTCGGTGATTATAGGTATCTTCCTCTCCGTTGCGATAGCCTTCTTCTTTGGTGTTGTGGTGCAGTGGCTCACACGTCTGCTCTTCACCTTCAACTATAAGCCACGCCTTAAGTGGTTTGCCGGTCTGTTTGGCGGTGTGGCAATTACGGCGATCGTCTATTTCATCCTTATCAAGGGTCTTAAGGATTCGTCGTTTATGACTCCCGAAAATAAGGAGTGGGTACACCAAAACACCGCTCAGCTTATGCTCTACTGCTTTGTGGGCTTCTCGGTGTTGATGCAGCTGTTACATATGCTCAAGGTCAATGTGCTGAAGATTATCGTTCTTGTGGGTACTTTTGCTCTGGCTCTTGCCTTTGCGGGTAACGACTTGGTTAACTTCATCGGTGTACCTTTGGCCGGTCTGTCGGCATATACCGAGTACACAACGTCGGGTAGTGGCGACCCCAACTTCCTGATGACGGCTCTGAACTCTCCTGCCAAGACTCCGTTTATCTTCCTCCTGCTCTCCGGTATTATTATGATTATTGCGCTTGTAACCTCGAAGAAGGCTCACAACGTAATCAAGACCTCGGTCAACCTCTCGCGCCAAGACGAGGGCGATGAGATGTTCGGCTCGTCGGCTGTGGCTCGAGGCATCGTACGTAGCTCGCACGCTATCTCGACGGCTGTGGTTAAATATACCCCCAAGCCTCTTATGGCGTGGATTGACAAGCGATTCAATTCTGACGAGGTTGAGTTGGAGGATGGAGCAGCTTTCGATATGTTGCGCGCGTCGATTAACCTGCTGCTTGCAAGTTTGCTTATCGCTCTGGGCACCTCGCTCAAGCTCCCCCTCTCCACCACCTATGTTACCTTTATGGTGGCTATGGGTTCGTCACTTGCCGACCGTGCGTGGGGCAGAGAGTCTGCTGTTTTCCGCATTACGGGTGTGATTTCGGTTATCGGCGGATGGTTCATCACCGCTGGTGTGGCGTTTATCCTCTGCTTTATCGTCACCAACATTATGCACTTCGCGGGTTGGATAGGTATGATTGCGATGATTGTGCTTGCTGCATTCCTGCTCATTCGTTCGAATATCCTCTTCAAGGCAAAGATGAAGGCTCAGCACGAGGATACTGTCTTCGAGCAGATTCTCAAATCGAAGGATAAGGAGAAGAATTGGGAGCTGCTCAGAAAGCATAGTGTGGATTCGCTGGTAGAGTCGCTTAACCACGCTTCGGAAACCTATCTTAAGCTCACCAATGGTTTTATGCAGGACGACCTTAAGATGGTGCGTCGCTCCTTGGCACTCACCACCTCGCGTAAGGAGTATTTGAAGCGTCTGAAGCGTAAGGAGATGGTTGCCCTCAGACGTGTTGACCTGAGATTGGCTATGGAGAAGAATACGTGGTTCCACGTTCAGCAGAACTGCTGCTCTCAGTTCTACTACGTACTCAGACG
>CAZFQU010000019.1:0-28026 GCA_964521245.1 uncultured Alistipes sp.
ATAAATCAATCGATTGCCCCTATTTTATGTACTAATTTTGACCAATAAGCCGATAAATCGACAACCGTCTATCTTAATCTCTGTGTCGGGAGTGAGGTCGGTAGCCTTATTGGTATAGACAAAAGTAGAGTTCTTGACCTCGACATCGAATATGGTCTTAAGCCCCTCTATGCCTTGTGCGGAGATAGCCACCTTTGAATTGTAGCAGATAACATTGCTGATATGTATATCGCAGAAGTGGGGAACAAACTGCGGCTCAGCAGCCGGGCTTACACTATCATCATCTGTCATACCCACCGCGCGATTTTGGTAGCTACACTCAAAGACTATGGCTTCGCTCTTGATATCGGTCATCACGATATTACTGATATAGATATCCTCGCACTCGCCACCGCGACCCACGCCACTCTTAAATCTGAGTCCCGTGTCGGTACCGCAGAAGCGGTTGTCGCGAACAACTATACGTTTCATTCCCCCGCTATATTCCGAGCCGATGACAAAGCCACCGTGGGCATGATAGACAACATTATCTTGAATGAGGATATTTTCGCACGGACCATACTTTACGCCCGAGGTGCCGGCTCCTGCCTTCATACATATACCGTCGTCGCCGGCATCAATCACACAATTGACAACCAAAACATTACGACAGCTACTAAGGTCGATGGCATCACCATTTTGGGCATTCCATGGACAATGTACAGTAACGCCATCGATAACCACATTGCTACAACGTGTGGGTATGAGGTGGAATTTTGGTGAGTTTTGCAGAGTGACGCCCGCAACATAGACCCGCTCACAATCGGTCAGGCGAATAAGGTGAGTACGCATCTTCTCCTGAGCCGAATAGGAAGAGGCAAAATTGTCGTCACGCTTAAGGTCGAATGGGTACCATAGTTTACCATCGTCAGTTGTAGTCCCGCCCATATAGGTAAACTGCTTCCACTCCTCGTCGCTGACCTTGCTGCGCTTGACTGCTCGCCACAGATTACCGTTACCATCGATAGCACCTTCGCCTGTGATAGAGATATTCTTGCGCTTGCTGGCACTGATAAGTGGCGCAGGCTTACCATCTTTGAGAAGCTGCTCGCGGTCGTGGGTCGCCATAATGATTGCATTGCGCTCAAGATGAAGGTCGATGTTGCTCTTGAGCGAGATAAGCCCCGTGAGCCATATACCCTCAGGAACAATGAGGTGGCCTCCACCCAACTTCTCGAGCGAGCTTATAGCCTTTCGGAAGGCTTCGGTGTTGAGCGTTACGCCATCGCCAACACCTCCAAAATCCAAGATGTTGACCCTATTATCGGGTATTGAAACCAACTCGGGAGTCGTAAGTTTGGTGGGGAGATTGGTGTAGTAGCTGTCGTAGTTCTGTGCAAAAAGTATTGAGCAAGAGAACAAAAGAGCTATTGCAAGAGTAAAAAAACGTTTCATATCATTAAGGTTTTATTAAAAGGCATTTTGCAGATAGGAATATTAAAATTTCCCATTTGCGGCAGTAAGCAAGATACTCCACAAAGGAGAGACCTCTGCTATTTAATTGCTCTTTTAGAGGAGGATGTTTTGTGCGTTGCGATATTGTAGCAGATGGGACATATACCACATATTTCCCATTTGCGGGCAATAAGCAAGGTGCAAAAGATACCCTATAAAAGAGTAATTAAAGCCATTTCTTGAACTTAAAGAGCCATATAGTCAACCCTGAACAGAATATCATCAAGCAGATGGCAAACATATAACCAAGAGGCAGGGTGAATCCGTTGGGCAGGGTATAGACCCAATCCAATTCGGGCATAAACTTAAAGTTCATACCATAGATACTCGCTATAAGCGTGGCGGGCATAAAGATTACCGAAGCCACAGAGAATATCTTAACAATCTCGTTCTGCTCGATGTTGATAAGACCAAGCACAGAATCCTGAATATAGTCAAGACGCTGGAAACTGAAGTCGGCGTGGTTAATCAGCGAGTTCACGTCCTTAATCATCAATTGCAGTCGGGGATAGATATCGTTGGGGAATCGCTCGGAGCGAAGCACACCCGAGAGAACGCGCTGGCGGTCGAAGATATTCTCGCGCAGCAACATCGTACTCTCCTGAAGGGTGTTGATACGGTGGATTATCTCCTTGTCAATCGAATCCTCGGTATTGATATCACGACTCAGGGAGCCTACCTGCTTGGCAATCATCTCCACAAGGTCGGCATCGTAGTCGATTCTCACCTCGAGGAGCGAGATGAAGATGTGGTAGCCCGTGGAGTAGCTACGATAGTTCATCTGGAGGCGTTTTTCTGCCTCGCGGAAAGTGCGGAACTCGGCCTGACGAACAGACACCAGCACACCCTCATTCGAGATTGTGAAGCTGACAGGCTCGACAGTGAAACTCTCGCCCGTGGGAACAAAGAAGTTGGAGTTGGAGACTATGGTATTCTCCGTCTCGGAGTACTTCGATGTTGATTCAATCTCCTCGACCTGCTGGCGGGTCTGGAGGCTGAACTCCATAAAGTTCTCGACAGCCTTCTGCTCCTTAATCGAGGGCTGGTACATATCAATCCACAAAATATCGTCATAGCCCAACTCGTCGAAGAGTGAGGTGTCGGCATTGCGGATAATCTTGTTGTATTGCTTAAGGTAGATTGTAATCATTTTACACCCTTTTTTTCGGACTCCACGCCAAGCAGGAGTCACGGTTTCAAACTTTAGTTGTCTTTGTGTCCGTAAGGGGTGGTGGCGCAGTGGCGTCACCTATTCTCTTCAGCCGGGATTGACCCTCGGCGTGACCTTCACACCGGAGTCCCAAAATTTTTGAAGTGCAACGTGCTTCTCGTGGTCGAACAAAAAGTCGATGTTGCGAGTCAGATAGTCGTAAGCATTATAGGGCTTTTGGTCGAAACCAAATTCCAAGACAGCCTCGTAGGTATGCTCCACGCCAAAAGTGAGAGCATCGGTCAGGGCATCGGTCAACTCATAGGAGGTACCTTTGCGCGCAACCCACACGGCGAAAGCAAATGGAAGATGTGTTGCCTGCTGCCACTCCGACGCCAAATCGTAAAAATAGGGGAACTCTCCTTCATGAGCAAAAACCTTGTCGCCAATCAAAAGGAAGGCATCACCCTCGGCAGGGTGGAGAAGCTGCTCGTAGTCGCTCATATCGTACCACTCGGGATTGATGTGCCACTTGTTGGCTGCCAACCAGCCTGCAAGCTGAACCGATGTGCGCGAGTGAGCATCGAGGAAAATGCGCTTTGCCTGCTCGATAGGACTGTGCGATACTATGACCACAGTGCGTACGGGACCCACCGCACCAATACAATAGTCCGGAAGCAATTCGTAGTCGCTCAACTCGGGTACTACTGCAGAGGGCAGAAGAGCTATATCGGCTTTATGCTCGATAAAATTTTGAGCGCAGGTGGCGGGAGGTGCCAACAGAAGCTCGGTTTTGCTGAGCAAATCAGAGTGTCGGATACCATAGATGAATGGTATCGTATTGAGATACGACACTGCCGCTATACGGGAATCCATTACCATCATCCATAGTTGTTAAAATAAGTTCGACTTTCAAGATTTTTGTGCAGGTATAAGCCCACATCACTTGGCAAAGATACAAAAAATGATTCAAAGTTGTAACTCCGCCCGCAATTTTCACCTCTCTTTTTGTTGTTTTTAACGGTAAATATAAACTATTTAACCCGATATAAATATTTCTTATACTGCTGCTATCCTATGATTATCAATTATATACCTTGAAAAGTTGGGTATAAATCGTAGAAAATAATGTTCAAGGACTTGACAAAGGGTGTTTTCTTACTATATATTTGTACCGTAAATCGGAGATAAATGGAAAATAATATTAACAACTGTGAGTGATTGTCGATAGAGTTATTAACATTTGAATATCCCGATTTTGACTGCATATAGAGTAAATAATAAACAACTTTTAACAAACTATTAACAGGTTATCAATATGAATTACACTCTTCTTACAAACAACATCGCTCGGCTATGTCGGCAGCAGGGATTTACTCCCTATTTAGCGTTGGAAGGCTCGCCTTCGCTCCTCATCTCGACGTTTCCGGCAGCGTGGCTTCTACCTCCGCAACTTGCTAAGGTTGAGGGGATAAAGCGCAGAAAAGAGTATTACGACGTAACGTTGCATCTGATTTCGGAATCGCTCGGCAAGAGTCTCGATCAGATAGAGCAACTCAGGGCTCAAATGGAGCAGAAGCTACTCGAAATATTCACTCTATTGAGCCAAAGCGAGGGGGTTATTGTTGTTGATGCTCTGAAGATTGCTCCGCGCCAAAGGGCATTGACAAACATCTCGGAGAGTTCGCTTACAGCCACAGCAAGAGTGGTGATGTATGGAGAGCAATAAGCGAGTTAAATTATTGAATTTAAGAAAGTGGTAGATTATGATTACAAAAATGCCCAATAACGGCTCGTCGTTCTTCTCGGAGTTAATCTGCGAAATTGAGGATACCGAGCAAACTGGTTTGATTGAGCTGACGATTGAGGATATTGACAATGGAGAGGTGTTGAGTCGGCGTCGATTTGAGAACGTGGCAAGCTGTATGATAGATTTGGCTCCACTCCTGCGACGTACAATGCGTCCCGATTTCGAACAGAGTAGAGGGGGATTTTGGCATCCGTCCTATCGCGTAAGACACATCAGGGTCAGTTGTGGAGATGAGAAGTGCCAAAGGTACTTTATCGCAGCCATTGACCCCTCCTCCGAGGGACAACCGCTTACATCTATGCCAACGCGCAGAGTCATCAGCAGAGGAGAGAGCGATGATATACTGCTCGGCAGTGTGAAGAGCGTGAGCCAGACCGTCACCTATAAGAATGGGGTGAGCCTAACCAGTGGCAGTTCGACCTACGTATCGAACATCCCCTATTGCTACACGCTTACGACCGACGATTTTACGGGGCAGGAGAGCAAAGTCGAGTTGCTCTTTACCTTGGGTGATGATAGCCAATGTAAAATCGAGTATATGGTGATAGATGCGCCCCTGAAGGGTGTGAGGGTGGCGTGGTTGGGTCGTGGTGGTTCGGTCGAGCGATACACCTTTCCGGTGTGTGTGGAGCAGGGTGAGAGTCAGAGTTCACAATGGTTGCAACTTGAAAGAGGCGAAGGTCGGTTCATGGGGGCAGAGTTCGCCAAAAAGATAACGTTGCATACGGCTTTGGAGCTTGCGCCAACACTCGAAGCCATAGCCCAGATTGGTACCTCGCCCTTTGTTGCCATCCAACATTCGCAAAATGAATATATCCGTGTCGAACCCTTGTCGGTGGAGCTATCCTACTGCAATCAATCGGAGGTTGGCGAGTTGCAAGTAACACTATGTAAACCAGCAAAACAGATTAAATTATGGAGCTGATAATCGATTCGCAAAAATGTGATATAAACCATAAGCAAAGTGCAAAGTGGAGCTGGAGCAGCAAGCGACTGTTTGACCTCGAGAGTCTCAGAGAGGGGTGGTCGATAAAGCTGTCGTTACCGGCAACGCCAACCAACGACTCGATATTTGCCCTCTCGGGTATTCCCCATCAGCAACAGAAGTTCAACTCGCAGCTTCACTCGGCAGAGTTGAGAAATGGTGCGGTGACAGTTTTGAAGGGGGTGGTGAGGCTTCTTTGCACCGTTGCCAATAGTCCTGCCGAATATTACTATGTGGAGATTCGCGGAGGAGGTGAACAGTGGGCTAAAGAGGCTGCTACCAAGAGCTTGAAAGAGCTTGGCATAGAGTTCTCGACCCCTCTGACCCATGCAAATATAGCCTCGACGTGGCAAGGTGAGCAGGTGGTGAGGTTTCTACCCGTAATCTATGACGACTACGGCTACACGACAAAGAGTATGAGCAGTATGCCCCAGCAGAAGATTCTATCGACCGACAACTACCACCCATTCATCAACATCTACAAACTCGTTGCGGAGATCTTCTCGCAGTCGGGCTACACTCTGCTTAGCGACTTTATGTCGAGTGATTGGTTTCGCTCGCTCTACCTGAGTGGTATCTATTCTGCGCGCGACTGCTCGGCAATAAGACGACGTTGCGACTTTCTAAGCGAAAGAGGGACACCTATCACTGCCACAGCCAACTATGCCGGTAGGGTCTATGCTTCTGCCTCTATAGCAGAATCGTCGGTGGGCAACCTAACAGACTGCTTTTTGCCACAACACACCGACGACTCAGGGGTGGCAATGAGCCACTGCTTCTCGACAAATAACACCCTCAAAATCGAGAACGGCACACTCACCTATCGCCCCACCTCCGAGGTGGATGTGGGTTTCGAGTACAGGTTGCTCTATCAGAGTCAATACTCCATACTCTCTCGCTCTCGACTTAGGGGATTCGACTCGGTGTATCTGGGTACGGGGGCAGATATGCGATTCGAGATTGCCAATCCATTTGTTGACCAAAGGGAAAAGCTCATCGAGGGAGTAAACTATCGTATAGTGGTCTTTGACCATAGTCAGGGAAACAGTTATCGACTATGTCTCTCGGATGGACTTATGGTGGCTGCATTTAGCGGTGATACGACTCTCTTTACGCCAACAGCCGAACAGTGTAGTGGGTTAAGTGTCAAGGTGTTAAAGGATGAACTGTGGCAGGACTTCGATGGCGATTGGGCAATCTACTTCGGCTACATATCAACGAGTGGTACTCTCGACTTGGAGTTGAACATAAAGACCTCGCCCGAGAGATTATCGCCAACTTCGCCAAAGAGGTTTGACAACATCTACTTCTATGGCGCACAGGAGGGGATGTCGCTCAAACTGCTCAAAGGCACCAGAATCACACCCTATTTCTCGTCTCGACCGGGCTATGGTGTGAATGTAGGGTGGGAGGATATTGCTCCTAATTCGATAACCCAAGCGCAGCTGCTCGAGAGTCTGCAACACCTCTTCAACCTAAGATTTTTCACCGACGAAGAGAACAAGAGGGTTTATGTCGAACCCGAGCAGGAGTTCTACTCCTCGTCAAGGCTCTTCGATTGGCAAGGACTACAAATCGAGGGTTCGGAGCTGAAAATTGTGCGCAGCGATGTTGAGCAACATCAGAGCCGAAGAATGGGCTACATAGGTGGCGACGGAGAAGTCGAAAGGTACAACACCACAAACCAGACCAACTTTGGCGAGTGGGTGGCTTACAGCAGTTCTAAGGCTACACTGATGGGCGAGGAGAAGACGATAAGCCCCCTATTCTCGCCCACGCTGAATCGCACCGGCGACCACCCCTCTGCCCCCGCAGCACTAATCCCCGTAGTGGGTAATAGAGATGATACTGAGAGTGTTGACAAGATGTTGTTCACACCCCGAATAGTAAGTTTCAGGGGGCTTAGGTCGCTACCCGACGGGCAGAAGTGGGGATATCCCGCCCCCGATAGTTACTATCCGTTCGCTGCCTTCCACTTTGCGGGTGACGGGCAAGATGAGGGCTTTACCCTCTGCTTCGAGAATCGCGATTCGGTACAGGGGCTCAATAAGCACTACGCACTCCGTGAAGAGATTATCCAAAGGGGTGAGCAGGTGATAGCGGAGCTTTTGCTGCAAAGCGAGGATGTGGAGCGTCTGCGCCACCTCGAAGATGAGAGTGGGTGGGGTGTGAACTCTCGTTTTATGCTCAGAGTCGGTGGTGAGCAGGTGGTGTGCCGACTCGACTCCATCGAGCAATATGATATAGACAAATGTCGGGCTGTGGCTCGGTTCACGATTCTCTAAAGGGAGCAAAATATGACACGACAAGAGTTGAAAATAAAGGAACTAATAGCCAACCATTTGGGCATTAAACCCGATAACAAAACCCTCTGCAGACTGCTCGAAGCAGGGCTTATAGATATAGTTAGGAGCGAGAGGGTGGCATACAAAATCTATATCGACAGACTCGTCAAGAGCGGGATAAGCTGCTGCGAGGCGATGTTTATGGCTGCAGAGGAATTTAACTGTTCGTATGAAAAGATACGAAAGAATTACTATCTAAAACCTTAAAAAATGTACTCAAAAATCTCAATCAAAAACGAAAAGGAACTTGTTCTCATCGATATTGAGGGAACAATCGGCATCCCCGAAGAGTGTCAATTCGAACACCCCGACCAGAGGGTTGCCACCTACGAAAAATTTCGCTCCGAAGTGCAACGTATTCAAGCCATCGAGAGTAGCCATATCGTAGTAAATATTCGCTCGACAGGAGGAGATGTGAACGATGCAATGCTTATCTATGATGCTCTGCGCTCGACAGGAGCCGAAATTACAACACGCTGTTTCGGCTATACGGCTTCGGCGGCAACCATCATTGCTCAGGCAGCCTCGAAGGGGTGTCGCGAGATTGCTCCCGGGGCTTTGTATCTGATTCACAACTCGATTTGTGTAGCCGAGGGTAACAGCGAAGAACTTGAGGCTCAGCTCGATATGTTGCGCAAGACCGATGAGCGTATAGCCCAGATATATGCTCTCTCGTCTTCTCGCCCCGCAGAAGAGTTCAGAGCATTGATGGCAGAAAATTCGGGTCACGGGCGTTGGCTCTCACCTGAGGAGACACTCCAACTCTCGCTTGCCGACAAGATTGTCGAGAGCATCTACCCCTCGGAGCCTACCACCGAGCAGGAGGACGATGTGGTTGCACCCCAGAATCACGAAAGCGGTTGGCGACGACTCTTAAATGCCCTCAGTCCCAACAAGAGTCGAAACAAGGAGCAACCACTCTCCACGCCTAAGGCAGAGCGAAACCTGCTGCACCCCCAACTCGAGCATCGCTCCTTGGTGGCTATGCACGAGGCTCAGAGCAAGGTTTGTTCAACCACCATTCAGAGCATCGAGGACCCCTCGCCCCGCGACGATGTGCGCTCGCTCAACACTCAGGCATACGACGAAGATATGCGCCGAATAAGAATAAAATAGCAGGAATATATCCCAACCAAAAAACTAAAAAATTAACCAATTAAAAAATTAACCAAAATGTCAGTAATTCAGAATCCCAAAAGTTACACCGGTATCGACCTCGAAACCATCTTCTTCCGTCCTATGCTCAGTGGTGAGTCAGCTCAGGAGCTTGGCGTGAGAATAATCTACAATATGCCAGCACCCGTGAGCGTACAGCTCTGGGAGAATCAGGGCAATGTACTCAAAAAGTTTGAAAGTACGGGCTGGAGCGGAGGCGACGCTGCGGTGAAACGACGCAAGGATATTCAGATGAACCACGTAAAGGCAGAGATGAGCTTTGCTGCCTCGGACTATTTCAACCTTATCTACGAGAAGATTGCCTGCAACTCGGAGTTTAATATGGAGGATTTGACCGGCAGTGAACTTGAGATTGCCGAGACCGACCTCTTCAAGCGAGCCATTGCAGAGAGTATTCGTGCAACGATGTGGGTGGGTGATAGCGCAAGTGAGAGTGGATATAACTCTTTTGATGGTTTTCTGACCATCATCCACCAGATGTCGAGCGACGGTGATATTACCACCAACACCTACGACGAGACTGTCGAGACAAAGAGCGATGGTGTGGTCGAACTCTTAGAGATGCTTTGGGAGCAGGCAGACGAGCGACTGAGAGATATGAAGGGTGACGGTCAACTTGCCTTCTTCTGCTCGTCGGATATCTACCATATCTACGAGAAGTATCTCGATTCGAAGGGTGTGGATGCGGCATACTCCGAGATGGTCAATGGTCGCCAGAATATTGCCTATCACGGTATTCCCTTGGTCGATTTGCACATCGGTTCCTACCTTGCCGAGACCTCTCTCCCCTCGTCGTTCTGCTTCCTGACCGACCGCCGAAATCTGGTCTTGGCAGTCAATACTGCCGACTTCCCCGGTACCGAGGTCAGAATGTGGTATAATCCCGACTTGATGGAGAATCGTCAGCGTGCGACCTTTATGGCGGGTTGCGATGTGCTTGATGAGAGAGTGGTGAGCTATGCCTATAAATTGGAGTAAGAGATGGCTAAACTCAAACCTGTCGGAGGTATAGAGAGCGTAGTGCTATACCGCGCGGGTGAGGTCGCAGGAGTGGAGTCCACTGCCGATGGTTGTAAGATTGTCGGCGTGGATGGCTCCTCGCCAATCGCCTTGACAATAATGGAACAGTCTGCCCAAGCTTGGACAAGTGTCGAGAGAGTAGCCTCTACACTTAGAGCGACACATCGACTCAGAGTGAAAATCGAGGAGCCTTTTGCCAATGAGTTACTCACTCCACAATTCCTGCTCGAGGCTGCTCACTTAGGATTTGTGGCGCAGATTACCACCCTTTCGGGCGATGAGATGGTTATGGGTTGGAGCCCTCGGTTTGGAGCGGCATCTCCCCTTAAACTTGAGGAGTTGGTGGTAACAAGTGGCGAGCAGCGAATACAGACCCCTCACTCGACCCTTACGCTATGTTCGATTGACGACTCATTACCAATTAAAAAGAGTTGAAAAAGATGAAAAAAAGAAAGACCGTAGTAGTAAAAAACTCGTCAGATAGAGAGTCGGCAAAAAGTGTGGCATCGAGCAGTCGGTTCTGGAGGTGGGGCGACGATAATCTTCTGCCCAATGCTCTTGCTCTCCTATCTAGGCGTTCGACCGTTCACCGACGAATCATAAACGACAAAGCAGATTATATTGCCGGCAAGGGATTCGTCTCGGATGATACATTCCTCGGAGAGTTTGTGCAACGAGTCAACGGTTCTGAGGAGAGTCTAAGACAGATAATCTATAAACTCGCCTTTGATAAGTCGCTCTTCGGAAACGCCTTCTTGGAGGTGGTCACCGACACTAAGAGAAGTTTCCTGTCGCTCTACCATCAAGATGCTTCGCGATGCAGGATTGCCTGCGACCAAAAGCACATAATTCTGCACCATAATTGGGCGCAATTTCGTCACTCGGAAGCAAAGCAACTCCCGATTTGGCCCTTGATGGAGGAGCAGAGCGATGGCACAATGCGCTCGATTGTCCACTACAAGGACTATGAGCCACAATTTGCCCACTATGGCATACCGCCCTACATTGCCGGTATGGATGTATCGACCATTGCCTACAAGACCGATAACTGGAATATCTCGCGTCTTGACCACTCGTTCCAACCTTCGGGAGTGATGATGCTCGATAGCGAACTCGATAGCGAGCAGGAGCTGAACGATTTGATTCGTACTGCCGAGCGCAAATTCTCGGGTAAGCCCGGACAGGTACTCTTCATTCTCAAGGATGATACCGAGGGTGACAATTCGCGCTTCATCCCCATCACCTCGCAGAATGAGGGTGATTGGCGCGAGCTACACGACCAAGCTGTTGGCGATATTGTGGTTGCCCACTCGTGGTTTCGCTCCCTGAGTGGCTTGGAGTATAGTTCGGGATTCAGTTCGGAGCGAATACTCCATGAATACGAGGTGGCTCTCAACACCATCATCCTGCCCGAGCAGGAGGAGCTGATGGAGCCTATATGCAACATTCTGCACTCTATTCTTAAGATTGATTGCAGCTCGCTTACCATCATCAATCGTCCACCTTCGCGCTCCAAGCCTATCTATATGAAGGTGTGGGAGGCTCGTCGAGCCGATGGCTTGGAGTATGACCCCGAGGACCCTGAGCAGCAGTACTATCTTGCCCAGATAACCAAATATAACATAACAGCCGTAAAGTAATGCGTACACTGATTACACCCAAAAGAGTGATAGAATTAGCCTTCGAGAGTGACGAATATTTCCCCAACAAGGCTATTTCCGAAACTGTAATTGTTGCAGCCGAAGAGCGATACTTAAAGCCCATCGTCGGGGAGCAGCTCTACGAAGCACTCATCGGCAACCGTTACCCCTCGCTTCGCACCGACTTTGTCGAGCCTCTGATTGCCGTAGCGGTCAAGCGCAGTATCATTGCCGACTTTGCATTGCGCATAGGGCAGTGCGGAGTTGTCGAGCTTTCGGCTACGGGTCAGCAGAGTGCCGGCATACAGAGCAAGACAAAGCTTATCAAGGGGTTGCGTCGGCGAATAGCTACCCTCTCCTGTCGCCTAAGCAATGAGCTTGAGCGATGTTACAAAGCAGGCAACCTGCCTGAATACTCACCCCACAACAACGTTCATAACCACTGTCGAATCTATGGAAACACTGTTCAAACCCTTTAGCGGAGTGATTGCCGCCATTATTGCCCTCTTTGCCCCCGCAGCCCCACTGACCATCTGTGCCGTACTATTCATCTTAATAGACTTTATCAGTGGTGTGGCTGCCGACCGCAAGCAGACCCTCAGCTCGGGTAAAGAGTGGTATTTCGAGAGCCACAAAGCGTGGCGAAGTCTGCTCAAAGCGGGATTTGTGATAATCTCGATAGGTATGGCTCACCTTATGGAGTATTGTGTGTTGGACTTCCTGCAACTTCATCTGGCAAAGCTCTTCGCGGGGTTTGTCTGTGGTGTTGAGTTTTGGTCCTTTTTAGAGAATGCCGCACAGCTCTCCGAGTCCTCACTCTTCTTGCGCCTTCGACACTACTTTCGGCGCAAGGTCGGAAAGGAGGTCTATGATGAGTAGTCGAGGTATAAGAAATTGCAACCCGGGAAATATTCGCCGAACAAAACGTCAGGGGGTCTATCGTGGCGAAAGAGAGAGGGTGACCGACCCCGACTTCAGAGAGTTTGTTACAATGGAGTGGGGCTATCGAGCGATGTTTGTGCTGCTCAACACCTATCAATATCGCTACGGACTCCGAACCATAAAGCAGATGATTCAAAGGTGGGCTCCCCCGTCGGAAAATAACACCCGTCTCTATGTAGATTTCGTGAGCAGACACAGCGGAGTGGGAGCAGATGAGCTAATCGACACTTTGGACCACGACAAGATGAGCAGAATCGTGGGAGCTATGTCGCAGATGGAGAATGGTGTGGAGCCTGATATGAGTCAGGTGGAGCGAGGCTGGGAGCTGTTCTACAAAGATTTTGGAGAGCGAAAACAGATAAACATCTCTTAAATATTTCGATGTTTGGCTAATCGTTAGTATCTTTGTGGTGATGCTCACCCCGGAAACCTTGAAGAGAAATATAAGGCTGATGCCTATGTTGCGAGTACTGCTCCCCGTTATTGTGGGGGCGGTACTCGGTGTGTACATAGAGCTACCCATATTTTTCAGTCTAACAGCTACTCTTATTTGTGGGGTTATGGCTCTGTTGAGTCAGAAATCTATCTATATGGTTTTTGCTCTGCTCTTTGCCACCCTCTTCAGCAGTGGTCTTGGCTCTTCGGTTGCTGAGCCACCATTTGACCAGAGGTTGAACTTCAGCCTGAGTGTCAAGAGTGATGCTCGGGAGCGCGAAGGATACTCTTCGTGCAGGGCGGAACTTGAGGGGTGGTATGATGGCGAGTGGCATCCGGCCTCCGGAGTAGTGGTAATCTACTCCGACTCCACCTTCACTCCTAATGCCGGCGAGAGACTGTTGGTCAGTAGTCGTCTGAAGAGATTCTCTTCAAAATACCCCGACTATGCCAAACGAATGCAACGAAGAGGAGGAGTGGGTGTTATCAACATCAACCAACGAGCGGTCTTGGAGAGCGGTCCTTCCTCGAACAGGGGTGTTGTAGAAAAACTGCATGGAGCAGGGGTGAGGAGGGTGCAGAGTCTGGGGTTGGACTCCTGCTCACAAACATTGGTTGAGGCTATGGCTGTGGGCGAGAGGGCTAATATCTCCGACTCGCTGCGCCGAGCCTACTCCTTGAGCGGAACAGCACACCTGCTCGCCGTGTCGGGTCTGCACGTGGGAGTTGTCTTTATGCTGATAAATCTACTGCTCTATCTGCTTCCTCTCCTCAGGTGGGGCAACATCATCAAGTCGGCAGTTGCCATAGCTGTTGTCTGGCTCTATGCGATGGTGGTGGGTCTTACGCCAAGTGTTGTGCGAGCAACGATAATGTTCTCAATCCTGCAACTTGCCCTGATATCTTCCTCGGAGTATCGGTCGCTCAACTCGCTATTTGCCGCAGCTGCGATAATGCTGCTTATCGACCCAAGCTATATCTTCGACGTTGGCTTCCGGCTCTCTTTTATTGCCGTGATTGCCATACTCTCCTTTATTCCCCTAATCCTATCTTTCGCCCGCAGTCGATGGGTAAAGACTCTCCTCTCGCTATTTATGGTTTCGGTGGTTGCCACTGTTGCCACCTCGCCACTCATCAGCCACGATTTTGGCTACATATCTGTCATAGGTCTGATTATCAATCCCATTGTTGTACCGCTGGCAGAGGTGGTTGTAGCTTTGGGTGTGGGGTGGATGATTCTGCCCATACCACTGCTGGGCTACATTGTGCGACCCGTAATCGAACTGCTGTGCGAAGTGCAAATTTCTATTATAGAGTGGGCGGCAAGAAGCGATATGGCAGCCATAGAACTTAGGCTTGGTGGGTGGATTACGGCAATAATTTATCTGCTTTTTGTTCTTATTATAGTGGCTGCGTGGAGCTACGAAAAGAAAAAAAGAGTAACTTTACACACTGAATGAGACGCGAAGAGTTTTTGCTGCTCAAAAGCGAGCAGCTCAAGGAGGCAATAGAGGCTAATCGTGGGCGCAATCCGTTGGATATTGCTCTCGATAGACGCGTGCCTCATGCTGCTTTGGTTGCCACACAGGTCAAATATCTGAATCGCGCCGAGCAGAAGTTGCCTCTATATGCCAAGGTGGGAGCAATACTGCCACCGCGAGCCTTCGAGCAGTCGTCGAGTCAGATGGCTGCCGAACATAAGAAACTCGAGGGAGAGAGTGTGTTGGAGCTGACTTGCGGTTTGGGTGTCGATACGGTGGCTCTCTCCAAACGGTTTAGGCGAGTGGTGACTCTCGAGCGCGAGAGTCTGCTGGCTGAAATTACGCGCGAGAATCTGTCGCGTCTGGGCGTGGAGAATGTCGAGGTTGTAAACTGCTCAGCCGAGGAGTACTTACAGAGTTGTGATGAGCGATTCGATTGGGTCTATGCCGATCCGGATCGTCGCAGCGACGAGGGAAAGAAGATGGTGCGATTGGAAGATTGTTCGCCCAACATCTTGGAGCTGAGAGAGCGCATAGAGCAGATAACCGACAAGATTTGTCTTAAACTTTCACCCCTGTTCGATGTTGACGAAGCTTTCAGACTTTTTCCACAGAGTGGAGTGGAGGTGGTCTCTGTTAGTGGCGAGTGTAAAGAGGTGATGATATATGCCGATGGCAGAGAGAGCGAGATTGAGGCTACGGCACTTGGTATAGGCTCGGTCAAGGTCCTAAGGCGAGATATTAACCACTCGCCATCCATCGAAAAGTTTTCGCCCGAGAGCTATCGTTACCTGCTCTTGCCCGATGTTGCTCTTCAGAAAGCGCGATTGGTCTGCCACACGCTACGTGATTGTGCCTATGTGGGTTCTGAGAATGGTTTTGCATTTGCATCCTCGCCCATCGAAGGTTTTTTGGGTCGCTGTTTTGAGATTGAACATATTGAGCCATACAACCCCAAGAGACTCAAGAGTGAACTTCGAGGCTGCAAGGTAGAGATTCTCAAACGCGATTTTCCGCTCTCGGTGGATAGGATTCGACAGGTAGGCTCGCTCAAGGATGGCAGCGATTACCGATTGGCATTTACCGAGGTTGATAATCAGCTACTTATGATAAGGTTATCAAAATAAATTCAAAAGCGACCGAAACAAAACCAATAGATAACGAAAAACTTATTTACTAATTTATAGAACAACCTTCAAGAGTTGGCTATGGGTATAAAGTCGCTATACAGACGCTGTGTTGAGGTGACAAAGCGCACCCTGAGGTTGGGAAATGCGTTGCTCAACATACTTTTGGTCAAGCCCCTGCACGAGCTTGGCAGCCCCATTATGCGTATTTTGGTCAAGATTCTGCAACTGCTGTTCTTCACACTGAAGGATATGGGGCGCAATCGCACAAACATACGCACGGCATCGTTGGCATTCTACACTTTGCTCTCGATTATTCCGTTGCTTGCCGTAGTCTTTGCCGCCGCCAAGGCTATGGGCTATATCGATATGGTGTTGGACAATCTCTATGGATTGTTTCCGCAGAGTCCCGAGATTGTTGAGTATTGTATAAATTTTGCAGAGAATACCCTCGCCCGCACTCAGGGTGGATTGATGGCGGCTATTGGTGGACTGACGGTGTTGTGGACTGCCATCGGTCTGCTCGAGGAGCTTGTCAAGGCCTTCAACGACACGTGGTTGGTAACCGAAAGGCGCAATATAGCCAGATATGGAGCCTATGTTGCCATACTACTCTTCATCCCCGCACTCTGGGCAGGAGCCGAGATTCTCAATATCTGGCTGGGTAGACTCTTTGGGTTGAGCGAGAGTTGGTTTATGCGAATCCTCAACGAGCTGGTATCCACGTCGCTTGAGTTGGGAATCTTTGTGTTGATATACAAAATCGTACCCCATACAAAAGTCGAGTGGAGGAGTGCTTTTGTCGCGGGTATTACTGCCGGAGCAGTATTCCAGATTTTCCATTGGGTATTCACCTTCATAATATCGAAGATGACCTCCTATAATGCCATCTATGGTAGCTTTGCCGCCCTGCCCCTGTTCCTCTTCTGGATACGCTATTCGTGGCAGATTCTGCTTACGGGTAACGAGTTGGCTTACGCACACCAAAACCTTCACCTGCTCCAAGAGGAGCGACTAAACAAATAAGAGTTATGTCGAGAGTTGTTTTGATTGGAAGTGGTAATCTTGCCGAAGCTTTGGCTTTAGCTCTGGCAGAGAGTGGGGCAGGACTGGTGCAAATCTATGCCCGTAACAAGGAAAGGGGCGCAGAGCTTGCCCGATTGACTGGTGTGGAGTTTACCTCGTCGCCCGACTGTATCACACAAGCCGACATCTACATCTTTGCCGTGTCGGATAGGGCTATCGAGCCACTAAGCCAAGAACTCTCTTTGCCCCGCCATGCGCTCATACTTCACACTGCCGGCAGTGTCTCGATAGACAAGCTACATTATCCTCGTCGTGGTTCGCTCTACCCTTTTCAGAGTTTTACCAAGGGTCGCAGGGTTGATTTTAAGCAAATACCAATCTTCATCGAAGCCTCCGATGCCGAGTCGTTGACTAAGATTCGGACTCTGGCGGGCAAACTATCGACTAAGGTCTATGATGCCGACTCTCGCCTCAGACAACAGATACATCTTGTGGGGGTCTATGCCTGCAACTTTGTTAATGCGCTCTACACTATGGCAGACGAGGTTTTGCAGCGTGAGGGGCTGGACTTTAGTGTTGTATCGCCACTCGTTGAGGAGTGTATGCGAAAGGCTGTCGAGTCGAAAAATCCGGCATCGATGCAGACCGGACCTGCCCTCAGAGGCGACAAGGAGGTGATAAATGGTCATCTGCAACTCATCGACGACGAAAGACAACGTGTAATTTACGAACAAATATCTGATTATATATGGGAAACTTCAAAGAGGATATCGCAAAAGCAGAAGCGATAGTTTTAGATGTTGACGGAGTTTTTACCGACGGAGGAATCATTCCCACTTCCGATGGTGACTTTATCCGCAAGTACAACGCCAAGGATGGTTACGCCGTAGCCTATGCACTGAAGATGGGCTATAAGATTTGCATCATATCGGGCGGAAGGGGTGAGAATCTGCGTCGCCGTTTCGAGATGTTGCACGTGAAAGATATCTATTTAGACTGCGCCAATAAGACGGCAGCCCTTGACGAGTACTGCCTGAAATATGGGCTTAAGAGGGAGAATATTATCTATATGGGCGATGATATTCCCGACCTTGAGTGTATGAGATTGGTAGGTATTCCCGTTTGTCCGGCAGATGCTGCAATGGAGGTTATCGAAGCCTCGCGCTATGTGTCGGAGTTTGAGGGAGGGCGAGGCTGTGTGCGCGATATTATCGAGCAGTGGTTGCGTTCGCACGACGATTGGGCAAAGAACTCCGACGGGGTGACTTGTTCCCAGATGGCGATGTCGAGATAAGATAATGAGTCCTTCAAAATTGGGGCTGTTCAACTTTTTTGTTGAGCGGCCCCAATTTTTATGAGGTTAGTCATTTTTAGGTGTCGGGCGGTCTGCATACCCTGACTCCCGAGAACGAGATACCTTCGTTCATTGCCGGTATGTATCCGCTCGAGTAGTATCGGTGTGATTCAAAAACAATAGAGAGCTTTCCCGAATGAAAGGAAAGCTTTCTGTTGTTTTTGAATTAGTCAACCTCATCAAATGGAGTTGACTCATTCTTCCACTCGCCACTATACTTAACGTGCATCGAGTAGCAGTCAAACTCTACACTCAAGGTTTTGGTCGAGTAGTCGTATGAACCTGTGAGGTTGGTTATTTGGTAGCGGTTGTCGCCCACTCCATCTTGATCCATATCGGGGTTATAAGGCTCGCCATTCCAATAAGGGGTAGTCTTATCAATCGAAAAGTCGAAGGTTGCAGCACTTTTCAGCCCTTTGATATCACGAATCTCGAGTGCGATATATACGGGCATCTTGTTCGAGAAGCGTATGTTGGGCATAAGGAGGGTAATGTAGTCACTATCAGTCGGGTCATTCTCCTCTGCTAAGTCAGCCTCGGTAATCGAGAAGATAACATCCTGCTCGGTAAATGCTTCGAGTGTGCTTGTGGGGGTAGGTTCTACATCGAGTATTCCGGTAAAGACGCATGGCAACTCATTGTCGGGCGACCAGATAATCTCGTTCTCATCGTCACAAGCCACAAAAGCAAACGAGAATGCGAAAATAAAAAATAATTTTTTCATCACAGTAAAGTTATAAAATGTTAATATTCAATGTCACACCAAATGTTCTCGGGTGTCCCTGTTGCACAAACTCTCGCTCGATTGATTTGAAGTAGAACGTATCGTAGCGGGTGTCGGTGAGGTTTCGGCACCATATATCGAGCGAGTAGTTCTTATGCTCGAGCCTGAGAGTGAGGGCTGTCAGGGAATAAAAATCCTGACTTTGGCTGTTTTGCTCGTTCCAATATATCTTGCCGATACCCGTAAAATCCAAAATCGGGACTATCCTCTCGAGCCACTTGGCTCCCACCTCCACATCGTAGCTTGCCCTTAGGGCAAGGGTGTGCGAGGGTGAGTAGGGAACATAGTTGCCCGAGTAGTCGCTTGTGCCACTCTTGTAGCTCACAAACTTTGCGTGAGTATAGCCATAAGAGCCTGAAAGCAAAAGTTCGCGCAGGGGCTGTGCCACAATCGAGAGTTCGGCTCCGTAGCTGTGAGTTCTGCCTGCGTTTGTCATCATACGACCCGTAGTTTGACCCTCGGGAAAGACGGTGAGTTGTTGGTCGCGGCAGTCGATGAAAAAGAGAGTCCAGTCTGCTTTCAAATCGCCACTCAGGATGTGGAGATGACCACCTACCTCATAGTTCCAACTCTGCTCGGGGTCGTAGCTCACAATTTCATCTATATCATATTTACCCCATGATGCTCCCATCTTCTCCATCAGTGAGTTCTGCAACACCTCGGAGAACATCTGGGTATTGAAGCCTCCTGCCTTGAACCCCTTGGCAACCGACAGGTAGAGTGTCGATAAGCGATTTTTACCCATACGATAGAGTGCCGAGAATTTGGGCAGTATCTCCAACGACGAGTTTTTCAGGCGACCACCAAGCGAGTAGGGGGCAATATAGTTGCTCAGTATCTGACAAGGTTCGGTGGTCTGGCTCAGGTAGTCCATCACCGCCCACTCCATATCGACCCTTATGCCGGCTGTCAGAAGCCACCTCTCAAGCTCGATATTAGACTCATGGTAGAGGGCTGCACCATAGGTATTGGTGTCGAAATCGCTCAGCAGCGGAAAGTCGTCATCAAAAAATATGGGTTCGACCGATGTATGCTCCTTGACATTGTCGATAATCAACTCCTGCAAGCCGTCCTTAAGAAAAGTTACCGGAGCAGCCATATTGCTATGTTTGGCAAAGCCGAAAGCACCCACTATCCAATCGTAGCGGGGGCGAAGATTGCCACGCAGAGTAAACTCCTCGGTAAAGGCGTGTTCGCGCCTGTCTTGAATGAGTGTGAAGTAGCTCAGCGGGCGAAAATCTTGGTCGAGAGTCATCTTGTCGTCGAGCAACTGATAGGAGGTTATACTCTCGATGCTGACCTTGGGACCCTTGTGGCGTGCAGTAAGCGACGTGGAGAGAGTGGTTCGTTCATAGCCCGAGGGGTCGTTATAGTTTATGTCGCCCTCCGCAAGCGAGCGATAGGGGTAGCCACCCTGCTCCAAAATCGAGAATGTGGTGTTGTTGCCTACCCACCAATCTCTGCTCTGCCACTCGAGTTTAATTCTTCCGCCACCACCCTGCTCATTGTCGCAGTACTCTCCGGTGTAGTCGTTTACGAAGAGTCCGTCAGAGCTGAAATAATTGCCCGCTACCGATACTCCAAAGTCATCTCTGACCTTGAAATAGCTCGCTGCACGAGCCTTGTAGCTATTGCCCGAGGAGTATTCGCCCATAAAACGCGCACCCTCGTAACTTAGAGGCGAGAGAGTCTTGATATTCATCACACCACCCATCGTATTGCGACCATAGAGTGTGCTTTGAGGACCGCGCAACATCTCTATTCGCTCTATATCTGCCAATTCCAAGTCGTAGGCATCTTTATTCATTATGGGTACATTGTCAATATTGAGACCCATCACGGGTTGGTCGATACGCGCACCCAAGCCACGAATGTATATCGACGAGGTCATTCGCGAACCGTAGTCGGGAGCGTAGAGATTGGGGACAATGGCACTCAGCTCTTTGGGGGCATCAACCATCAGCTTTTCAATGGCGTCGTGGTTGAATAGTGATGCTGATATGGGTGAGGTGACAAGGGGACGTTGCTGCTTGAGCGATTGTACGCTCACAACCACCTCGCGGGCGTGTATTGTGGTGTCAACCATCTCTTCACACCATTTCTTGGGTTTGGCCTCTGCCGAGACCCCTCCAAGCAAAAGTGCTGTGACAAATAATATGACACTCTTGAATCTCATTCCTCCACGCCTAATTTAACGCAGCAAAGAAACATAAAAACACCGTACCTAACAATCCTCATTTATAATGATTTGATAAGGAACAGAACCTCATAAACGGCAAGAAGCTGTCTAACAAGGTGATTCTAAAGTTAAGTTCCTTTTGGTTGCTTCGCCCTCAAAATGCTCATTTACGCTCTTCAGTAAACTCCGCTTTTCTTATCTTCGCAACACCTTGAAATACCTCATGTTATACAACTTCTGACAAAAAATGGACCTGCCTAAAAAACTTATTAGACAGGTCCTTGCTATGTAGCTTTTATGCCTATTCGGCAGCAGTAGCCAAGGGCGAAGGTGTGGTATAGGTGCGTGCTGCAAGCTCTTTATCGAGCATATACAGACCATACTTGTTGTTCTCGACAGCCTCGAATGCTGCAATCATATCGCGTGCAGTCTCCTCCTCCTCGACCTGCTCGTCGATAAACCAATTGATGCGATTTATCGATGCGTAGTCGTTATCCTTATTAGCGATAGCTGCAAGTTGGTTAATCAGACCGGTTACCACCTTCTCATGCTCGAGGGTCTTTTGGAACATTGCCAAAACCGAATCCCACTGGGTGGGAACCTCGTCGATGGGCTTAAGCTCAACCTTTGCATCGCGTGAGGTGAGATAGTTCATAAAGATTCTTGCGTGGTCCTGCTCCTCGCGGAACTGAACATAGAACCAATTTGCTACTCCCTTGTGACCTTTAGCCTCAGCATCAAGCGACATCGAGAGGTAGAGATATGCCGACCAAAGCTCGGCGTTTATTTGTGCGTTAATCGCATCGTGAAGTTGTTTGCTGATCATAGTTGTATAGTTTTTAAGTGTGTTTTCAAATGTTTGTCGGAGTTAGTTCTAATGCCCCGGACACTCGTGATGGTCGCAACCCACGCCCGAGTCGAGTATAAAACCCGTGAGATAGCCTCTTAGCACAGCCTCTACGTCGCCCTTGCATCCGCGTATAACCTTTATGTTGTGGCTTTCGAGCTTGTTTTTGGCTCCCTCGCCCATGTTGCCGGCGAGCATAAGCTCTACGCCCATTTTCTCGAGGTCGGCGGCAATACCCGATTTGCATCCGCAACCCTGAGGTGCCTGAAGCCTCTCTCGACTGACAACCTCACCATGCTCAATGGTCGCAATCGTGTAGTGGTCACAATGACCAAAGTGGTCATCTATTTTCCCATCTCTCGTAGGTAGTGCAATCTTCATAACTCCTTCTTTCCTATTGCAAAAATAGTACACTGAAAATAAAAACTAAACAAAAATCTATTTTTTGTTATTATAGCACGATAAGCAATACTTATATTCGCACATTATCCGATATGGCAATCCAATAACGTTGTCTGCTCGGTTATGGGGTTGAGTACCACCTCTTGGCAGTGAGCCGGTATGAGAATCGTATCGCCCTCCACGACCTCTTCTCGCTCTACTCTCTCCCCCTCGTAGCTGGTAATCTCTGCCTTGCCTGAGGTCACAATAAACACCGTAAAGCTATCACGCTCAGAAAGTTGTATCCTTTGCTTTGCATCCAACGTGTGTGACTCGACCGTAAAATGCTGGCAGCTGACCAATCGGCTGCAACTCTGGCTCAGTCTCCGGCTCTGACAACGGCAGCCCAGCTCCGACGAATAATCCAGAGCCTTGAGTGCGTGGTCGATATGTAATTCACGAGGATTGCCCCACTTATCGCGCCTGTCATAGTCATAGACTCGATAGGTGAGGTCAGAGGTCTGTTGAATCTCGGCAAGAAATACACCACGCCCTATGCTGTGGATGCATCCTGCGGGCAGATAGAAGCTGTCGCCCGCCTTAACCGTGTGAGACTTAATCAGTTGCAATATTGAGCCTTCGGATATGGCAGAGGCAACCTGCTCGGCAGAAGTGTCGTGATTGAATCCCGCAAGCAGCCGACTTCCCTGCTCGGCATCGATAACATACCACATCTCACTCTTACCGTGTTTGTGGTGTAGTTCTTGGGCAATCTTTTCGTCGGGGTGTACCTGAATCGAGAGGTCGTTAGCAGCGTCGATAAACTTTATGAGTAGAGGAAATTCGCATCCAAATTGCTCATAAACTTTTCTGCCTACCAGCCTCTCCCCATCGCGCTCAAGAAGCTGTTTGAGACTCATTCCGTGGTCCCTGCCACCCTCGACAATAGAGATATTGCCCTCGATGCCCGACAGCTCCCAACTCTCGCCAATTGTCTGGCTCGAGGAGGTTACACCGGATTTGAAGCGGGCAATTCTATTGCCGCCCCATATTCGCTCTTGAAGCTGTGGTTTGAATCTGTACATTACTAATTGTTTTGCTCCTCGCTAAGCTCCGGCTGCTCTGTTTGAGGTTCGCTCTCCTGCTCTCTGACAAATTTAAGAGCGAGATTATCTACCGAAATTTCGAGTCTCGAACCATCAAACAGGTCTATATTCCACTCATCGTCGAAGTTTACCGTATTGCCGTGTCCGGTATCGTAGCAGTGACCCGACAGCCTCAATGTCGAGGGCGAGGCGTAGTCCCATCGATTGAATATCACGGTCTGCATACCTATTGTCGAGGCTTGGTTGTCGGGCATAAGTTCGAAACCCATACCCTCTTTTGCAGCCCCATCGCCTACTTCGATCCAGCGACCCGTAAGTTGCTCATAGCGCGGATCGACCCACACCGACTCGACCTTCTCGAGTCGGTTGTTGCGCACCTTGCCATAATATGAGACCGTAATTGGCGACCCCTTGATAAGCACCTGTATATTTTCCCACTCAACATCCTGAGACGAGAATCTTAGCGAAAAAGGAGTAACGGCTTCGCCGTCAACACTCTGACAGCGAAGCACTACATTACCCTTTTCGTCAACTTCGACATAGCGACCCTGCAACTCCTTCACTTCGCCCCCCGAACAAGAGAGCAAGAGCAGTAACAGTGCAGCAAGAACGCCTCTCATTACTATTTCGACTTGATATAATTATCGATTGCGGCGGCAGCTCTACGACCGGCACCCATAGCCAAGATAACGGTAGCCGCACCGGTTACAGCATCACCACCGGCAAAGACTCCCTCGCGGGTAGTTGCGCCCTCTTCGGTAGCAACCAGACAACCTCTGCGGTTGGTCTCAAGACCCTCGGTGGTGGCTGCGAGCAGCGGGTTAGGCGAGGTGCCGAGTGCCATAATCACAACATCGCACTCAACATCAAACTCCGAACCCTTTTTCTCGACGGGCGAACGACGACCACTCTCATCAGTCTCGCCAAGCTCCATCTCTACGCAACGCAGACCCTTAACCCAGCCATTCTCGTCGCCAATAACCTCTACGGGGTTGGTAAGCATCTTGAACTCGATGCCCTCCTCCTTAGCGTGGTGTACCTCCTCCTTGCGGGCAGGAAGCTCAGCCTCGCTACGACGATAGACGATGACAGCCTCAGCGCCCAGACGCTTTGCCGTACGCACAGCATCCATAGCCACGTTGCCACCACCAACCACTACGACCTTGCGACCTACATAGATAGGAGTGTCGAACTCATCGTCGAACGCACGCATAAGGTTGGCACGTGTGAGGAACTCGTTTGCCGAAACAACACCATTCAGATTCTCGCCATTGATACCCATAAAGCGGGGCAGACCTGCACCCGAGCCGATGAATACTGCATCGTATCCCTCCTCGTCGAGCAGAGAATCAACAGTCATCGTGCGACCAACAACCACGTTGGTCTCCATCTCTACGCCCAATTTGCGCACCTCTGCGATTTCGCGCTCAACGATACGGCTCTTGGGCAGACGGAACTCGGGAATGCCATAAACCAATACTCCGCCCAACTTATGCAGAGCCTCGAATACGCGCACCTCATAGCCCATCTTAGCCAAGTCGCTTGCACAAGCCAAGCCCGAAGGACCGCTACCGATAACGGCTACCTTCTTGCCATTAGGCTCAGCCTTCTGAACCACAGCGTCGCTATCGTCAGAGTGTTCCAAGGCCCAATCGCCTACGAAACGCTCGAGTTTACCAATAGCAACTGGCTCGCCCTTGATGCCGAGGACACACGAACCCTCGCACTGGCTCTCCTGAGGACAGACACGACCACAAATCGAGGGCAGCGAGCTATCCTTGTGGATAACATCCGCTGCACCGCGCAGATTGCCATTGCGAACCTCACGAATAAAGTCGGGAATACGAATATTTACGGGACACGCCTGAACACAGCGGGGGTTCTTACACTCCAGACAGCGAGTGGACTCAAGCGTTGCCTCCTCCAGATTGTAACCGTAGCACACCTCCTCGAAATTGGTTGCACGGAGTTTGGGATCTTGTTCGCGTACGGGAACGCGACCTATTTTGTTTGCCATAAAAATCTCTCTTTAAGGTTTCAGTAATCAAGTGAGGGTTACTTATCCAAACCGATACGGCACTTGTGACCTGCCTCGCGCTCGGCATAGATTGCAGCTGCACGCTGCTCTTGGGTGCGATACATACCCTGACGACGCATAGCCTCGTCGAAGTCAACCTGATGACCATCGAACTCGGGACCGTCAACGCAGGTGAAGAAGGTCTTGCCGCCCACGCTCACACGACAAGCTCCGCACATGCCCGTTCCGTCAACCATAAGTGCGTTGAGCGATACGATGGTCTGAAGCTCATACTTCTTGGTGGTCAGGGTCACAAACTTCATCATAATCATAGGACCGATAGCTACACAAATGTCGTAGCTCTTGCCCTGATTCTCGATAAGGTCAGAGATGAGGTTGGTTACCAAGCCGTGGAAACCCTCCGAACCATCGTCGGTGGCGATATAGAGGTTGGTGGCAACCTTTGCCATCTCCTCGGTGTAGATGAGCATCGACTTGGTCTTGGCGCCGATGATGACGTCAACCTCAACATCGTGTTCCTTGAGCCACTTAACCTGAGGATAGACAGGAGCAGTACCCACACCACCGGCAACAAAGAGATAGCGACGCTTGCGAACCTCCTCGATAGGCTCCTTAACGAAATCTGAGGGGTGACCCAGAGGGCCGGCAAAATCACTCAGGAACTCACCCTGCTCCTTGTTGCAGAGTTTGCGGGTTGAAACACCGATGGCTTGAGTCACAATGGTAACCCAACCCTCCTCGGCATTGTAGTCGGCAATAGTAAGGGGAATACGCTCGCCCTTTTCGTCAACACGCACGATAACAAACTGTCCGGGGAGTGCGGCGCGAGCTACACGAGGAGCATCAATACGCATCAGGTAGATACCCTCTGCCAAAATTCTCTTCTCTAAAATCTTAAACATTGTAAGTGTGTTTTGTATAGTAGTTTTTCGGTTAATTTACATTTTACGGTGCTAATTTACAAAAATTGCCGATACTCTCAACTGTTTTACCGGTTGTTTTGGGTCATTTAGTATAAAAATAACTCTTTCGGCTACTGCTCCATAGTCAAAATCGTCAGGATTCATAGTCAAAACCACCTCGCAACTTTCGCTCGGAGCAATACTCTCGCCTTCCTTTAACAGGCAACCTACACCCTCGCCACACTCCACTTTGCGAACAACGAGAGGCTCACGACCTATGTTGCGCAGAACGAAACTCTGACTCTGCACTCCTGCCGTAGCTTTGCGCTCACCAAACTTTATGGTGTTGCTTTCGAAGAGCGCTTGTGCCGAACCTCGGTCGCCAATCATAGCCTCCTCGGAGTCGATAATAATTCCGGTTACTGTCAGCGGCATCACACTCGCCACACCATCGACCCACATCGTAAAGCTATCTTCAATCGACCCATACAGCGCACTCTCGGACTCTATACTATATATAAGGTCGAGCGCACGACTCTCCCCGGGCCGAAGTAGTATTGCCTTTTCGCAGCTGAGTTGCCCACTCTTGAGTTTGGGGATGAGTACTAATGTGTGAGACCTTGTGTCGCTGTTTGTGAACTCTATTGTTTGGCTGTATGGTCTATTGTGATGCACTCTGCCCATCACCACATAGTTGTCCGAAAGCCTGACCCCGGAGCCTACCTCTATCGGGTAACGCTCCTCAAGGGTCAGAGTGCGTGGAGTGACCATTCCCGTTATGCGCAATTTGATGCGATTGTACCCCGAATCATATACCGTAAGCTCCTTGTTGAATGGTCCCGGTCGCCCCATAGGGTCAAACCTCACCTCGACTTCAACCTCCTCGCCCGCAAGGATCGGCTTGCGCGAAAATTTAGGTAGCGTACAACCACACGAAGTAGTAATGTCGAGTATCACTTCGCTTGCGTCGGAGTCGTTGCGAGCCTTGAAAATATGGCTCACATAGCCCCCATCCTCCTCAATAGTGCCAAAATCCCAAACTTTTTCGTAGAAATTTAATTTCGACTGAGAAAATAGCGATAATGGATTGATTGTCAATAATATAAATACTGCTATAAGACTAAAATTTCTATTCATCATACTACAAAGTTACATTTTTTTTCGATTTTTTTAAGCAAAAATTTTGCAGGAATAAAAATTTGCTCTATATTTGCACACCGAAAACGAGAGATAAACACTGTTAATTTCTCGAAAGTTCTTAAGAAAAGCCTGAATAGCTCAGTTGGTTAGAGCACATGACTGTTAATCATGGGGTCCTAGGTTCAAGTCCTTGTTCAGGCGCAATGCGCGCGGGTTGCGAAGATGAAGAAAATTCTTCGAAAAGTGACGAAAGTTTTGGAAAACAAAAAAAATGTCTTACCTTTGCAGTCCCAAGCCAACGATTTTGGGAGCATAGCTCAGCTGGTTCAGAGCATCTGCCTTACAAGCAGAGGGTCAGGGGTTCGAATCCCTTTGCTCCCACTACCGAGAAGCGATTGATTCTTCAATCGCTTTTTTTGTTGTATGTAGTCTGAAAATAAATTTTCGCCTACATTCACCAAAAATAACGTTTGCTTCGCAAATCTTCTCGTTATGAGGCACAGCGACTTCGAATTAGGATTGGGGGTTGCGGGAATAACAATATATCTTATTTCAAAGGTATTCCCGCTTCGCCTGCGGCGGTCAAATCCCTTTGCTCCCACTACCGAGAGAGCCTGTCTAACAATTAAAAATGTTAGGCAGGTCTTTTTTTTTGTTTGAGCAT
>CAZFQU010000020.1:0-27824 GCA_964521245.1 uncultured Alistipes sp.
CAAACCGCAGAAATTCGCACGATTCCCAAATCGTTACTACGCTCTTTTCAAAATAGCTTCAAGTGTTTATTCTTCAAACGATTATATCAAATCGATGAAATATTAAAATAAAAAAATGTCTTACAACTCTGTGTGTGGTATATTTCGCACCTTGCTTGTTTTCGCAAATGGGAAATATTTTCTTCCATTCAAGGCTCACCTAGTCAGCCCGGAATTTCTCCAGCCTAAAATCAAAAAATCACTCTTGCATAGGGAGGTTGTGATTAGTGAATTTAAGTAATTTAGGTAATTATATACAATTTTACACTCGGTGTAAAATTACCGTTTTTTCAGCCGTTAGGCTGAAAAAAGTCCCCTGCCCGAGGCGGGGGATTTAGGGGGTGGGTCAGCAACTAAAACCACGGCGTTACGCCGTGAATTGGCAACAGACCGAAGCGAACATTGTTCCCTATCCTGTAATTTCGTATATAAGCACCGTAATTTAATGAATTAGCGAGTTTTTAGATTACGCAATATTCATTTTGACTTAGCTGCTTAGAATCCTTTTATCTTATCCCGTAAGTTCATAAAATCATGGCAACATAAATCCAAACGTTTGGATTCTGTGGGTAGTGCCTATATAATATTGTTACCTTTATGCCGAAAAATGGTTGAAACACACCTCTTAGGTACGAGGGAAAAGCTGTTAAGCGATGAAAACTTCAAGTGAAGGTATTAAATATATGGTTCACGACTCTCAGTGGGTTGTGGAGGGGCGAGGTGGCAATGTTATTCCGCCGGCCAATCGTCAAAGTTTGTGGAGGATATATCTTGAAAAGTTCAGCGACCCAATAATCATAGTGTTGCTCATTATACTCCTCTTTTCGGTGGGAGTATCTGCCTACGAGGTGTGGTGGCAGCATCAGCCTCTGACGCTTTTCATTGAGCCGATAGGCATAGCTTTGGCTCTATTGTTAGCTACGGGTGTGGGTTTTGTATTTGAGGTCAAGGCCTCAAGGGAGTTCGAATTGCTGAATAAGGTTAAGGATTCGCGCCCCGTAAAGGTTATTCGTCGCTCCACGGAGCAGGCACGAGCTCAGGTGATGACCATTGCGCGTGAGGATGTTGTGGTGGGTGACGTTGTACGTCTTGAGAGTGGTGACGAGGTGCCTGCCGATGGTGAGTTGTTGCGTTCGTTGAGCCTAAGGGTCGATGAGTCGATATTCACCGGTGAGCCATATGCTCAGAAGAGCGAGTTGGAGTGCCAGCAGAGGGAGGATGCCACCTATCCTTCGAATTTTATGTTGCGTGGCTCGACAATCATCGAGGGTAACGCCCTCTACCGAGTCACTGCTGTTGGTATGCTCACCGAGGAGGGACGCGGAGTAGCTATGGTTGACGAAGGCAGTGGCGAGCAGACACCCCTCAACATTCAGTTGGCACAGCTTGGGCGGTGGATATCTGTTGTTAGCTTCGTATTGGCGGTTTTGATTGTTGTGGGCAGAGTAGGCTACTACTTCCTCTTTGCCGACCATACCCCCATGGGCGATATGCTCCACCTGTTGGAGTTTATGATAAGTTCGGTGATGATTGCCGTTACGTTGATTGTGGTTGCAGTACCTGAGGGGCTGCCGATGAGTGTAACGGTGAGTCTTGCTCTCAGTATGCGTCGTATGCTGAAGGAGAAAAACTTGGTTCGCAAGCTCCACGCTTGCGAGACTATGGGAGCTGCTACTGTTATCTGTACCGATAAGACGGGTACATTGACACAGAATAGGATGACGGTTGTCCAGCAGTGGATATTCGACGCGGAGGATGAGTCTGATGTTTTGCGTAATATGGCAGCCAACTCGACTGCCGATTTGGGCGTTGGCGTTGATGGCGAGGAACAAAATATAGGCAATCCTACCGAGTGCGCACTCCTTAGATATGTTCGCTCAAAAGGTGAAGAGTATGCTACGTTGCGCAGCGAGGGAGAGCTTCTGGAGCAGATACCATTCTCTACGGAGCATAAGTATATGCTCACGCGCTTTGCCATTGGGGGCGAGTCTGTGACATTGGTCAAGGGCGCACCCGAGATTGTGATGGCTATGTGCGAAGGTGTTGCGGGTAAAACCACCAAGGAGCAGGTTGTAGAATGGCTCGACGAGGCTCAGCAACGAGCTATGCGTACTCTTGCCTTTGCTTCGTCAAGTGGCGAGAATCCACTGATGCTCAGGGCAGTAGTAGCTATCGCCGATCCCATACGCGATGATGTGGCTCAGGCCATCTCTACGGCACGCAATAGGGCTGGAGTCAGGGTTATTATCGTTACGGGCGACACCCCGCGTACGGCAGTAGAGATTGCTCGTCAGATATCGCTCGTTGACACCGACGAGGAGCCGCTAACGATTACGGGTCCCGACTTTGAGTCGCTGAGTGATGAGCAGGCTCAAGAGCTGGTTGCTAACCCTGCTTTCAAGATTATCTCCCGCGCGCGACCTATGGATAAGGCGCGCCTCGTGGAGCTGTTGCAGAGAGCAGGCGAGGTGGTGGCTGTTACGGGCGATGGCACGAACGATGCTCCCGCATTGAGTCGTGCGCAGGTGGGTTTGTCGATGGGTGATGGCACTTCGCGAGCCAAGGAGGCAAGCGACATAACCATCATCGACAACTCTTTTAGCAGTATCAATAGCGCGATAATGTGGGGTAGGTCGCTCTATCTTAATATACGTCGCTTTATAATTTTCCAGATGACCATCAACGTATGTGCTTGTCTGATAGTGCTGTTGGGTGCTTTTACCGGCTTAGATTCGCCACTCAATGTTACTCAGATGTTGTGGGTCAACCTTATTATGGATACCTTTGCAGCTATGGCACTTTCGTCTTTACCTGCCGACAGAAGGGTCTTGGATTCGCCTCCGCGCAGTCCTAAAAGCCATATTGTTGATAGGCGCATGCTGCTCAATATTGTAGGTGTAGGTATGTTCTTCTTTGTGGTGCTGTGTAGCGTATGGCAGCTGCTGTGGCATACCGAAATTGGCTGTGCTGAGCAACTGCTCACCAAGGACAACCTGTCGCTTGCTATCTCGGGAATTTTCGATATGAGCAAGACTAAACAGCACCTCAGCCCTTACGAGTTGGGTCTGTTCTTCTCGTTTTTCGTGTTGTTGCAGTTTTGGAATCTATTCAATGCTAAATATTTCCGCTCGGGTCGTAGCCTGCTTCGCGATTTGGGATTGATGCTACGCTCGCCTCGCAAAGCGATTAACAATATTGGTCCGGGCTTCATTTCCATAGCCATCGTTATACTCTTGGGACAAATCTGTATTGTGGAGTTTGCAGGCTCATTCTTCGGAGTGGAGGGGCTGCACAAGGGAGATTGGGCAACCTTGTTGCTAATTACGTCACCGGTGTTGTTGGTTGGTGAGTTATTTAGATTGGGTAAGAGTTGTGTAAGGCAGTGATTTAGGGCAGATGTCAAGCAGCTCTAATACTATTCGCGTCTGAGAACCTCGGGTAGGGGGAGTTTGAGTCGTGCAAAGCTGAAGATTGCACCGGCTATGGAGAGAGCCGAACTTATCCAGAGGGCTGCAAAAGCTCCCTGCTCCACTCCCACGAGGTTGAAAACCAAAGCTACGAGGGCAGCACCCGTTGTCTGACCCACCAATCGTGCTGTTCCCTGCACACCACTTGCACTACCACTACGCTCGGGTGGGGCCGAGGCTACAAGTATGCTGTTGTTGGGCGATTGGAAGAGCGCAAAGCCCACACCGCAAATCATCAATCGCCACACTATATCTATTGTCGTTGAACCACTCTCAAGTCCTGCCAAGAGTGCAGCTCCCGCCCCCATCAATACAAGTCCCACACCTCCGAGTAACCCCGCGTGCAGACGCTCGATTAGTCTGCCTGCAATGGGTGCTGCGAACATTATCACAAAGGGTTGCGCAGTGAGCAGAAATCCCGACTCCACATCACTAAACCCCAATCCGTACTGCAACATAAAGGGCAAAGCAACCAGCGATGCCATTTGAGCTATGTAGGAGCAAATCGATGTTGCCACCGAGAAACTGAAGATAGGAATCCTCATAAGGTCGAATGGGAGCAGCGGGTCTTTACTACCTGCCTGACGACGGATATAGACCACCCATACTGTAACGCAAGCAATGGCAGCAGGAAGCAAGATGTGCGACGACAGTCCTTGTGCAAAGCCACCGATAATAGTGAAAAGAAGTCCGAAAGCGAGAATATTCATCACGCAATCCACACTGTTGATTCTTCGCCGTTTGCCCTCTGGATTGGGAGGTAAGAACCTAAGGCTCATATATATAGCTGCCAATCCGAGCGGTATGTTTATGGCGAAAAGCCAATGCCACGTGCTGAAACTCATAACCGACGAGGCTATGGTGGGTCCTGCTACCGATGCTATGGCTACTATTGTGGCATTCAGACCCATACCCCTGCCAAGCTCGCGACGCGGAAAGATAAGGCGTACGAGAGTGGTGTTTATGCTGGTCATGGCTGCCGCGCCCAAACCCTGCACAACGCGCGAGAGGATAAGCATCTGAAACGATGTGGAGAGTGCGCAGCCGAGCGATGAGAGGGTGAACAGTAGCAGTCCGAAGGCATATATCCTTTTGTAGCCCACTCTGTTGGCTATTGCCGAGAAGATAAGCATGGTGGTCACCGTGGCAAGTTGGTAACCATTGACAATCCATATCGACTCAGCCTCCGTAATACGCAGGTCGTGAGCCATTGTTGGCAGTGCGACGTTGATGATTGTGGCGTCGAGGACCGATAGTCCCACGCCAAAGATTATGGCGACCAAAGCCCACCCGCGCTGAGGCATAGGCAATCCGTCCCACTCCTTGGGCAGACTCTTCAGCGACGTGTAGCTTGGCAGTTTAGGCATCACCTCTCCTCTTTCTCCTCCTTCTCGCTGAAGGATTGCATTTGAATAAGGTGGGCATATACGCCACCCTTTTCCAGTAGCTGAGTGTGAGTACCCTGCTCGACAATGCGACCCTTGTCAACCACCACAATCTTGTCGGCGTTGAAGATGGTCGATAGGCGGTGGGCAATCACAACCGATGTACGACCCTCCAAGAGGTTGTCTAACGCAGCCTGTACCAACTTCTCCGACTCGGTGTCGAGAGCCGACGTAGCCTCGTCGAGAATCAGTATATCGGGATTCTTAAGCACAGCACGTGCTATGGAGAGTCGCTGGCGCTGACCTCCCGAAAGTTTCATGCCTCTATCGCCAATATTGGTGTCATAGCCCTCGGGTGAGGATTCTATAAAGTCGTGTGCATTGGCAATCTTTGCCGCCTGAATAATCTCCTCGCGGGTAGCTCCCGGACGACCCATCTCGATATTAGATGCTATGGTGTCGTTGAAGAGTATCGTATCTTGAGCCACCAAACTCATGTGGCGGCGTACACTCTCCTGCGAGTACTCCTTTATATTCACTCCATCGATAAAGACATCGCCCTCAGCAGGGTCGTAGAAACGTGGCAGAAGCTCCGAGAGGGTCGATTTACCACCTCCCGACGGACCCACTAAAGCCACCGTCTCGCCCTTCTTGATTTTGAGCGATACATTGCTCAATACTTTACGTTCGCCATCATACGAGAAATCCACGCCGCGCAGCTCAATCTCATTCTTAAACTCCTTAAGCTCCTTGGCATCTTCCTTATCCTGAATCTCGGGCTGGCTGTCCAGCAGTGCCAATACACGTTCGCCGGCAGCAATACCTTGGTTGATATTGGCAAATTGGTCAATCATCTGACGTACGGGGCGCGTAATTTGCGAGAACATACCTATGTATATGATGAAGCTGGCAGCATTGAGCGAACCTTTCAATACCAACATACCGCCAAAGACCATCACCACTCCGACGGCACTTATGCCCAAAAACTCGCTCATAGGCGAGGCGAGCTGCTGACGACGCGCCATCGAGAGCATCAATCGCGAGAACTCGGCATTTATCTGCATAAACTTCTGGCGTATGAACCCCGTAGCGTTGTAGCTCTTGATGAGCTTGACGCCCGAGAGCGACTCGTCGAGTGTCGCCACCATATCGCCCATACGCTCCTGACCCTTGATTGCAGGGTGGCGCAGACGCTTGACTATCGAGCCTACCAATAGTGCCACAACAGGCAGGAAGAGGATGGCGAAGAGGGTCATCTCCCACGATATGTTGACCATTGCCACTATGTAACCAATGATAAGGAACGGCTCGCGTGCCAAGACCTGAAGTGTGTTCGTAAGGCAGAACTGCACCAACATCACGTCGTTCGTGATGCGCGACATGACATCGCCCTTGCGCTGTTCGCTGAAGAAGCCCACGTTCATTCCGATAGTGTGGCAAAAGAGGTCGTTGCGCAGTCTCTGAAGGGTGTTAACTCGCAGATTTTCAATGGTCCACGCTCCCAAATATCTGAACAGGTTCGACAGGAAGTTGATACAGATAATCAGCACAGCCAACATCGCCAACATACGTATAGGCTCAAACTCTGCGAACATCTGCGAATAGACCCACGATACCGCTTCGGTCATAAACTGAGTGGTGAATGCTGGCTTTGGGAAATGCTCCACAGGCTGCCACGCAAAATCGGGGTCGAACATCGACTGGATGATGGGTATCGCCGCCACATAGGTAAAGGTGTTGAATATGGCGTAAAGGAGCGAGTATATGAAGTAGGGTACGGCATAGCGACTCAAAGGTTTTGCAAACCCTAACAATCTCAAATAGGTCTTAAACATAAGGCTTTTTGTTATATCAATCCGACAAAGATAGTAAAAAATATCGGTTATATTCAGTGTTTTATCTATTTGTATGTGATAGACCTTAATTTTTTACCAAACGACCACTCTTGTTCTAAATAATTTTCAATAATTTTCGCTCCAAAAATTTGGATATTGAGAAAAATGCACTACCTTTGTTATCGAAAAACGTTAAATATATAACGAAAAAGATGTAACATTTAATCTTAAACCTTAAAATTTTAATATTATGAAAATGCCAAAATCAGTTTCTCGTCGCATTTCGTGGCTCTTTTCGTTGATGCTCTTATTCTCGTTTTTGGGACTTTTGCTATCGACTTTCCACACATTTAACGAAGCTCTCAGCCGTACCACCACACCCATCATAGGGTCGGTTGCCGTTATGCCCGACAACGATATAGCCACCAGAGCCAAACTCTCCGAGCCTAAGTCAGAGCTTCTTCCGCCCGCCTCGGCTGCGGTAGCCGATATCGACTCGCTATGTTATGTTATTAAGCGTTCGGAAAGTGGCTCTGTCGAGGTGGTTGCATATCCCGAGATAGTGACCCTCTACGACCTCGAGGGGTCGGAGGTTGACTCCCGGGTTCATCTGTGGCGTGCGGTGGCTCTCGGTGTTGAGTCGGTCTTATTTGGGGCGATGTTTGTGCTTATTGTGTTGCTTGCGCTTGATATTGTGCGTGGCAACAGAGTTGAGGGGCTTATCTTTACGCGCCGTAGTGTGAGGCTGATAAGGGTATTTGCTCTGCTGCTTTTCTTCTACATACTCATCGACCACAATCTCTTCTCGGCTATCGAGTCGTGGGTTATTGGTGAACTCTATTCCGACTCTTCGCCATTGGAGTTTACTGCCTATTTGAGGGTCTCTTGGTGGATGCTCGTCTTGCCACTCTTGTTTGCTCTCTTTGCCGAGCTGATGAAGATTGCCAATATGTTGAACGAAGAGGAGTGTGACACCTTATAATATATTATGAGCGATGATTATAGTAAATCTTGATGTTATGCTTGCCAAGCGCAAGATGTCGCTCTCGGAGCTTTCGGAGCGAGTAGGTATCTCTATTGTCAATCTCTCGAAACTTAAGACGGGTAATGTGAGGGCTATACGTTTCTCGACCCTCGATTTGATATGCACCGAGCTTGAGTGTCAGCCCGGGGATATAATAGAGCATCTGCCTGACAGGAAGTGAAATTTCTAACAATAATGGACCTGCCTAAAAACTTATTAGGCAGGTCCATCTTTGAGTATTGTAATCCTTTTATCGACTACTGAGGCTGCTTGCCGATGTAGGCAAGGATACCGCCATCTACGTAGAGAATGTGACCATTCACTGCGTCAGAAGCCTTCGATGCGAGGAATACCGCAGGGCCGCCCAACTCCTCGGGGTCGAGCCAACGACCTGCGGGAGTCTTTGCGCAGATGAACGAGTCGAAGGGGTGGCGCGAACCATCAGCCTGACGCTCGCGAAGAGGCGCAGTCTGAGGAGTTGCGATATAACCCGGACCGATACCGTTACACTGGATGTTGTACTCGCCATACTCCGAGCAGATGTTGCGGGTAAGCATCTTAAGACCACCCTTAGCTGCCGCATAAGCCGATACGGTCTCGCGACCAAGCTCCGACATCATCGAGCAGATGTTGATAATCTTACCCTCTCTGCGCTCCATCATTTCGGGCAGAACTGCACTTGCACAGATAAACGGACCTACAAGGTCGATATCGATAACCTGCTGGAACTCGGAACGCTTCATCTCGTGCATGGGAATACGCTTGATGATACCTGCGTTGTTAACCAATATATCGATAGGGCCAACCTCGGCGTGAACCTTTTCAACCAACTCCTTAACCTGCTGCTCGTTGGTTACGTCGCACACATAGCCGTGAACATTCTCGATGCCAGCCTCCTTGTAGTTAGCCAAGCCCTTAGCCAAAGCATCCTCGTTGATGTCATTAAAAATAATGTTCTTAATGCCTGCTCCTACAAATGCCTTTGCAATGTTGAAGCCGATGCCGTAAGATGCGCCGGTAATCCAAGCGTTCTTACCCTCCAAAGAAAAGTTAATCATACCCTTATAATGTTTTAGTTGTTAGATTATTTAAGGTCAGTGATGAGCGAGAAGTCCTGATCGCCATAGTCGAGGTTCTCGCCTCCCATACCCCAGATGAAGGTATAGTTGTGGGTGGCAGCTGCGCTGTGAATCGACCATTCGGGCGAGAGAACTGCCTGATCGCCCTTCATCCACAAGTGGCGGGTCTCGTCAACTTCGCCCATGAAGTGGCATACGGCATGCTCTTCGGGAACCTCGAAGTAGAAGTAAGCCTCCATACGACGCGAGTGAACGTGTGCGGGCATGGTGTTCCAAACACTACCGGGAGCCAACTCCGTCATACCCATCTGAAGCTGACAGGTGGGCAACACCTGATTGACAATCATCTTGTTGATTTGACGGTCGTTAGAACCCTCCAATGAGCCGAGGTGAGCTACTACTGCATCTGCCTTGGTAATCTTCTTGTCGGGATAGGTGCAGTGTGCGGTGCAGGAGTTGAAGTAGAACTTTGCGGGGCAGAGCTCATCCTCGCTCTCGAATACTACCTCTCTCTCGCCGGCACCCAAGTAGAGAGCCTCCTTGTAACCCAACTCATAGACCTTGTCACCTGCCTTGACTCTGCCCTTGCCACCTACGTTGAAGATACCCAACTCGCGACGGGTCAGGAAATGGGGAGCCTTCAAGGGGTCGATAGCCTCCAACTTGAGCGACTCCTCTACGGGCATAGCACCACCGACAACCATGCGGTCATACATCGAATATACCATATTTACCTCGTCGGCAGCAAAAACTCTCTCAATCAAAAAATCGCGGCGAATACGCTTCGTGTCGTAGCTCTTAGCATCCTCGGGATGTGCCGCATAACGGATTTCGTAGTTTGTTTTCATGTTTTATGTTCTTGTATTTGAAAAATCGTTGATACCTAACTATCCGCAAAATTACCTAAAAAAAATTGTTTATCCAACTTTGCGGCTCTATTCTGCGACTTTTTAACTCTACTTTTATCTTATAGAGTTCATTCTGATACTCGCTTTGACGAGTGCGCAGGCTCTGATTCGCTCCATAGCCACCTCCTTGTCGGCGTGGTGAGGATTCTGACTCACCAACTTCACATAGCCCTCTCTCTCCGACTTCTGAATATACTTTACCGTAATATACTCCTCGCCGTCAATGTCGAGCGACAGGAGATACATATCGCCCCAGAATATGTCGCCAAGGTCAGAAAGTTGTTTGTAGAGTACGATGTCGCCACTCTTGAGCAGCGGATACATCGAATCACCCACAACATATATCGCACCGTCGCACTTAGGCAGATTAGGGATGTGGATGTAGTTTATGGGCTTGGTCTGGGAGTTGTCGGCAAACAGAGGTACCAAACCTGCCGTTCCCTCAATCGAGTAGAGGGGTACGCTCTGAAGTGGAACCGACTTGTCGGTACGCAACTTAAACGAGGTTAAATCGGGTTCAGCATTGAACATGGGCTCTTTGCCGAAATCCAAATAGTCTGGGTTGATGTTCAATTCTTGAACTAATATGTTTTTGTTTCTTGTTGTCAAGGTTGCTCGTCCTGTTTCAATCATCGAAAGAGCAGCCTTTCCGATTCCAAGTCGCTCAGCAAGTTGTAGTTGCGTAAACCCTAAGACCTTTCTTAGTTGCTTAACCCTATTGCCAATCATAATTCTATAAATATTTTCGATAATAAATAATTTAACTTTCAAGCATCAAATTCAATATTTGAACTTATATTTGCACCACAAAGTTAAGTAATTTGTTTGAATATACCAAGTAAAATAAAGAAAAAAGATTTAACATCAATGATTTACACTGTTTCAGCTGAACTTTATGCTCAGGTAGCAGAGTTGCTGCTCGAGCGCATTGGCTCAAAGAGCTATTTTTCGGGTGTTGTCGAACTCTCAACCGCAGATGGTGTGGAGTGCCGACTCGTAACCTCGTGTGTGATTTACCGCCGACGTATCATTATGCCCGAGGGTGAGGCTCAACCAATCTATTCGGTAGTGCCGGTCTGGTGGGAGTTTCACGCCTTTACTCCCGCCACAGAGATATGTAACGACTTTTCGTTTCGTGAGTTGGGCTTAGAATCTATGTGTTAGAAGAGAGTATGAGTAATGTTAGTTTTGAGAGGTTCGCAACCTCGGTCTATCCATTTTTGGAACTCGAGAAGTTTCATCTTACCTACTATCGCCTGCTCGAGGAGTTTGCTCTGGGGCGAGTGCGCCGTCTGATAATATCTATGCCGCCCCAACATGGCAAGAGTGTGGGGGCAACTACTTTGCTGCCGGCCTATATGCTTGGTTTGGACCCCGACCTGAAGGTTGCTATCGCCTCTTACTCCTCGTCACTCGCCTCGCGTTTTAATCGTCGTGTGCAACGTATTATCGACTCTCGGGAGTATGCCGATTTGTTTCCCTCCACACGCCTTAAGCAGGGTAGTCGTCCGGTTGGCTATGTGCGTACCTCCGACGAGGCTGAAGTCATTGACCATCAGGGTAGTATCATCTCCGTAGGACGCGAAGGGTCGCTCACCGGCAACCGTGTCGATTGTTTTGTTTTGGACGACCTCTATAAAGATGCTATCGAGGCAAATTCGCCCATCATTCGCGAAAATTGTTGGGAGTGGTACACCTCTGTTGTCAAGACCCGTATGCACAACTTTTCGCGTGAGTTGATAGTCTTCACCCGCTGGCATGAGGAGGACCTTATAGGCACAATCAGTCGTCTCGAGCCTGTTGTTCCTTTCACCTCGTGGTCGCAGATTGACCAAGTAGGCTCGGGCGAGTGGCTCTACCTGAACTTTGAAGCACTCAAAGCCGGCTCGCCTACCGAGGTTGACCCGCGAGGTGTGGGCGAGGCTCTGTGGCCCTCGCGTCAGAGTGCCGAGTTGCTTATGCAAAAACGTCATCTCGACCCCTTGCGTTTCGAGTGTATGTATCAGGGACACCCCTCGGCAGCAGAGGGACTATTGTATGGCGACCACTTTCTGTGTTACGATAAGCTTCCTGCGGATATCGTAAGACGCGCCAACTATACCGACACAGCAGATTCGGGCGACGACTATCTCTGCTCTATGAGCTATGTGGTCGATATGGATGGAGTGATATATATCACCGACTTGGTCTATTCTCGAGAGCCGATGGAGATTACCGAGCGCGAGGTTGCTCAGATGCTTTTGCGCTCGCAGACCCGTTATGCTCTTGTCGAGAGCAATAATGGAGGCAGGGGTTTTGCGCGAGCAGTACAACGTTTAGCTCCGCAGGTTAAGGTCGATTGGTTTCATCAATCCGACAATAAGCAGGCGCGCATACTCTCCAATGCAGCCACCGTACTCCATAATATCCGCTTCCCTGAGCATTGGCGACAGCTATGGCCCGACCTTTACAGCCACCTTACCACCTATCGTCGTCAATTCCGTTCCAATCGTTGGCACGACTCAGCAGATGTGGTTACCGGTATTGTCGAGCGGGAGATTGGTAATAAGGGAGGATTCAAAATGAAATACCTGTAAAAAGTTGTCTAAAATGGTGATTTCGGCGTTATGCCATTCAGAAAATTTCCTCATTTACCCTTGAGTAAACTGCGGAATTTTCTTTATGTCAAGCCTTGAAATCCCCTATTTTATACAACTTTTTCGGGGCAGAGTGATTTTGGCGTTATGCCATTCAGAAAATTTCCTCATTTACCTTGAGTAATATATAAATAAGGACCTGTCTAATAAGTCTTTAGGCAGGTCCTCTTTTTGTCAGAAGTTGTATAACAAGAGGGATTTTAAGGCTTGCGAAGCCCGAAAAAGCGGAGTTTACTGAGCGTAAATGAGCATTTCGAGGGCGAGCGTAACGCAGAAATCACCTTGTTAGACAGCTTCTTATTTGTGTGTTTACAGGTTTCCTACTTTCCTCTTAAATGCTTCAAACTCATCGCTTAGTTGACTCATCAACTCTTTGACTGTCTGTATTTTCTCGGCTCGCCAAGCGTTGGCTCCGCAAAAGGCATATCCGCTATCCATCTTGCCTCGAAAGGCGTTGTATAGGGCGAGCATTATGCAATAGGGCGAGCGTGTGTGGTCGCAGGTTTTTATGCAGTTGAAGGCGCAATTTTTTGGTCGCTTCAGACCCTCTTTCACCTTATCCAAAAAGCTATTGCCGATAGCTCTGCCGGGCATACCTACGGGCGATTGGATGATTCTGATATCCTCCTCTGTGGCATCCAAGTAGCTTTGTTTGAATGCAGGGTCGGCGTCACACTCTGCAGTTGTGACAAATCGTGTTCCCATCTGCACACCGTCAGCTCCCAGCTGCATAATGTTGTAGATATCCTCGCCCGTATAGATGCCACCGCCGGCAATTACGGGAATCGAGGTCTGATGCTCATGGCCAAAGTTTCGTACCTCTTTGACCACCTCTTGCAAAATAGTCTCGAGCGAGTGGCTCTCAGAGTCAATCTGCTCGGGCTTGTATCCCAGATGACCTCCTGCCTTGGGACCCTCGACAACTATCGCGTCGGGGATGTGTTGGTAGTTTTGCCACCACTTCTCGCAGATGAGCTTAGCGGCGCGCGCCGACGAGACGATGGGTGCAAGTTTGGTCTTGGCGCCCTCGGTCAGAAATTCGGGCAGGTTGAGTGGCAGACCCGCTCCCGAGAAGATGATGTCTGCCTTCTCCGAAATAGCTGTCTTGACCATATCTGCAAAATTGGTCATAGCAACCATAATGTTCACTCCGATAATGCCCTTAGTTGCCTCGCGAGCTTTTCTCAGCTCCTCTTTGAGTCCGATGAGGGCGGCCTCCTTGAGGCTCGTCGAACTGTTGTGATAGATAAGATTCAGACCTGCGGCAGAGATGACGCCCACGCCACCCTCGTTGGCTACTGCAGAAGCCAATCCCGAGAGCGAAACGCCTACGCCCATACCACCCTGTACGATGGGTAGTTTTGCAAGCAAGTCTCCGATTTTCAATGATTTCATGGTTTTGTTATTGTGTGTAAATGTAAAGAAAAACTTGACTCACACTCTTGGGGAGTCAAGTTTTTGTTAACTGTTTGGGTCGATGCTTTGTAGCTCTTCTAATCGGGCTACGGGTGCCACATCAAGCGATGATATATCGCCCTTGATGTAGCGGTAGTATCCCGACAGTGCAATCATTGCGGCGTTGTCGGTTGTGAAGCGAAATTCGGGTAGGAATGTTCTCCAACCACGCTTTTTGCCCTCGCGGGTTATTCCGTCTCTTAAGCCGGAATTAGCCGACACACCTCCGGCGATGGCTATATCCTTGATGCCCGTAAGTTTCGACGCCTTGACCAATTTGTCGAGCAGAATCTCGACTATGGTACGTTGCAGTGATGAGCAAAGGTCTGCCTTGTTCTCCTCTATAAAGTTCGGGTTTGCCGCTACTTCGTCGCGCAGGGTGTAGAGAAACGATGTCTTGAGTCCCGAGAATGAGTAGTCCAGCTCTGCCACGTGGGGCTTCGAGAAACTGAAAGCCTTGGGGTTGCCCTCCTTTGCGAGTTTGTCAATCACCGGACCTCCCGGGTAGGGTAGCCCCATAACCTTGGCACACTTGTCGAAAGCCTCGCCCGCAGCATCGTCGATTGTCGTTCCGATAATCTCCATCTCGAGGGGTGAATCGACCCTCACAATCTGGGTGTGTCCGCCACTGACGAGCAGGCAGAGGAACGGGAACGATGGGTGGGGCAGCTCTCTGTCGGGCATATCGATAAAGTGAGAGAGGATATGACCCTGCAAATGGTTGACTTCGACCATCGGTATATTGTGGGCTATGGACAATCCCTTGGCAAACGATACTCCGACCATCAACGAACCCAACAAGCCCGGACCGCGAGTGAAGGCTATGGCATCGACTTTGTCAATGGAGATGCCTGCCTCTTTGAGCGCGGTGTCGATTACGGGGACGATATTCTGCTGGTGTGCGCGTGATGCAAGTTCGGGAATCACACCCCCATATTTGACGTGTACGGCCTGCGATGCAATAACATTCGAGAGCAGTACGTTATTGCGAATAACGGCTGCCGAAGTGTCGTCGCACGAAGATTCGATACCTAAAATTGTAATATCCATCTCAACTTTTTCGTTTTTTAACTATAAATAGTTAACTTTGTGCCCTTAAAGGGGCTTATTTATTGCTAATCCCTCTTTGGAAAGAGAAATATAATGCGCAAAGGTATAAAAATATTGGCAAAGGTTATCGCAGCAGTAGTGCTGATTGCGATATTTTTTTCCGTACTCCTTGCCCAGCTGCTCCAAATCGACTCCTTGCAGACTCGTCTTATAGAGCGCGCCACCACCTTTGCAAGCCAAAAGCTCGGCACTAAGGTCGAGATTGAGCATCTCTCCATTCAATTCTTTAATCGTGTAGTGGTCGATGGTCTGTATGTCGAGGATTTCGATTGCGACACCCTGCTCTATGCGAAGCGAGCCGAAGTGACGATTGCGGGTCTGAGCCGTGAGAGCGGTCTAAGGTTCGGTAATGCACGCCTCAGTGGTGCCAAATTCCACCTCAGAGAGAGCCGGCGCGGAGTGATGAATATAAAGGAGGTTGTCGAGAAGATTAAAAACCCCAATCGAGTTAAACCCGAAAAGCCATTCGAGTTGCATTTCGGTAATCTGGAGTTCGACTCATTGGAGTTTTGGCTCAAGCGTAATGTGGAGCGCAAGCGTGACTATGGCATAGATTGGGCAGATATGAAGCTTCGCGATATGTCGGGTCGTATCACCAACTTCTCGGTGGTAGGTCCGGCGGTTTCGGGTTGTATAGAGAGTCTTTATGCAAGAGAGAAAACCGGCTTTGTGATTGATGATTTCAGGGGCGATTTGTTGGTGGGACAGGGTCTTATAGACCTCTCCGATGTTGAGATTCTCACCTCCTTGAGTCATATTATTATACCTTCATTCCAACTCAAGGGCGAGGATTGGACCTTCTATAAAGAGTTTATCGACCGCGTGCAGATGCAGGCACAATTCACCTCTTCGCGTGTGTCGAGTGACGATATAGCCTACTTTGCCCCCTCGCTTCGAGGCTGGTCGCTTACGGGCGAGGATATAAGTCTGAAGATGGAGGGTACGGTGCGCGATATGGGTGTAAAGTTGTGGAACTTCCAAACCCCCAACGGCACATCTCTCAGGGCGGATATGATTATGCGCGGTCTGCCCGATATCAAGACCACCGACTTTAATGTCAAGATACACTCACTGAGCAGCAATGCCTACGATTTGAAACGCATTGCACGTGCTGTGGCAAAGAGCGAGCTTTCGCCCTCGATAGTGAAGCTAATCTCGAGTACGGGCAGGTTGCGCCTCTCGGGTAGTTTCTCGGGAAAGATATCCGACTTCAGCTCCTCGGCTCTGTTGGCAACCGATATTGGTACGTTGGATGCTGATGCGCGTATATCTGAGATTCGTGGAGGCAGAAGTTTGGCCGCCAACCTCTCCACTCGCAACTTTAGGCTCGGCTCGTTGCTTGCTCAGCCCAAATTGGGCAAGATATCGTTTGCCATTACGTCGGCAGGTCAGTTAGGTCGTGGCATCAACGATTTGAGAGCTGCCGGAGCAATCTCACAACTCGAGTTTAACGATGTGAACTACAATTCGCTATGGGTTGATGCTCACGTCGGCAACGACTACTATGGAGTGGATGTGGAGTCGAATGAGAAAAAACTCAAGATGGACCTCGATGCCGATATCGACCTTAGGGGCAACTCGCCACGTTATATCATCGACCTCGACCTCGAGCAGGCAGACCTCTATGCTATGCGACTTAATCGTCGCGACTCGACCTCGCTCCTCTCGCTTAGGCTGAAGGGTCACTTGGAGGGTCGTAACCTTAATAATATTGAGGGTGCGTTCGATATAGCCAATGCTCGTTATAGCTACTCCGATACCACTATCGTTGCCTCTGCCATCAATCTGTCGGCATCGCGTCACGATGCTATTCGCCGACTCTCAATGCACTCGCAATATGCCGATGTAGATTTCGAGAGTAATCGCGGATATTTGGATGCTGCGACCCATATCGCGGATGCGTTGCGTGCATACCTGCCCGAGCTATACAACCGCCACCCAAAAGCCCATGCCGAGGAGGATGTCCAGAATATCTCATCAGACGATGATAATACCCATATCAGGGTAAAAATCAAGGATGTCAACGACCTGACTGAAGCTGTGGCTAAGGGATTGGAGGTTGCCCCCGAGAGCTTCCTAAGGTTGGATTATAACCCCTCGCGCAAGGAGATTGCCTTGGGGTTGAAGAGTAAATTTATCCAGCATGGTAATCTCTTGGCAACCAATATCGACCTTGATATGAGTAACATTGTCGATTCGCTGAGGCTAAAACTATCCTCTGACGGACTCTATTTGGGTTCGTTGCGTCTAACCTCGGTCGATGTTAATGGCGGAGCCTCGAACAATCGCTTTGCTGTCGATGCACGTATTAACGACTCCATATCTCACCTTTTGGCAGATGTGGATTGGCGAGGCTCGATTCGCCGTCTGGATGATGGCCATCGTCGTCTCACGCTCAGATTGCTGCCGTCGCTCTTCGAACTCAGAGATGATAAGTGGGAGCTTAGCTCCGGCGAGTTGGAGTTTGACTCGGCGCGAATAGCCATTAACAATTTCCGTATGGGAAACAGGAGCGAGGAGATGGTCCTCGACGGTGTGGCATCGCATAGCCGTAGCGACTCGCTCTGCCTGAAGATGCGCAACTTCAGTATTACCCCTCTGACTCAAGTGGCAAATAGTATGGGCTATTATATCACAGGTGTTTCGAATGGTTATGCTACGGTCAAATCGCTCTTTAGCAATAGCGAGATTACTGCCGATATAAATCTCGACTCGGTGATGATTAACGATATGCTCTCTGTGCCGCCCCTGCACCTAAGGTCGAAATGGGATTTCGAGCTTAATCGTGCCGCACTCTATATCACAGACCGTCTCAAGCAGGATACGCTCATCAGAGGATTCTATCGTCCCTCCGAGTCGCGATATTATGCTCGTGCCAAGCTTGAAGGTTTTAGCCTGAAAGCGTTAGACCCCATTCTCAGTGGTGTTATCAGCAATACTCAGGGTGCAGCTAATGCCGACCTGATTTTCCGAGGCGAGGGACGTGATGCTATGCTCGAGGGTATGATTATGGCAAAGAATCTTGCCACCACTATCGACTATACGAGAGTAACCTACTCTGTTCCCGAGGTGCAGATTATGGTACAAGACAATCGTTTCACGGCGCGCGAGGTGCCTGTATTTGATGTCGAGGGAAACAGCGGACAGATGAACTTCTCGCTCGACCTGAGTCGTCTGAAAAATATCTCTTATAGGATTGATGTGCGCCCCCAGAAGATGCTTGTGCTTTCGACCACCGAGCAGGATAACGACCTGTTCTACGGCAAGGTCTATGCCTCGGGCGAGGCAGCCGTGTGGGGCGACAAGATGGGCGTTAGGATGGATATTGTGGCTTCGACCGACGACAATTCTCAATTCTTTATGCCTCTCTCCGGCTCGACAAATGTGGGCAAGGCAGATTTCGTGACCTTTGCCTCGGCGTCTAAGGTCGATACCACAGACTACCTTGTGCGTAAGAAGATGATGTTCGAGCGACGCAACAATAAGCAGAAGAGTAAGGGCGGAAATATGGATATCAATCTCGCGCTTACGGTCCACCCCAATACCCGCTTTATGTTGGTTATCGACCCGCAGACGGGCGACCAGATTGAGGGCGCAGGCGAGGGTATGCTCAACCTGCATATCAATCCGCGCCAAAACATCTTCGAGATGACGGGCGACTATGAAATTACGGAGGGAAAGTATAATTTCTCGTTGCAGAACTTTATTCGCAAGACCTTTGTCATAGAGAGTGGCTCGACTATCTCGTGGATGGGCGAACCGATGGATGCAATGCTCAACATCAATGCCATCTACAATACGAGTGCATCGCTCAGCCCCTTGTTGGGTTCGAGTGGTGGCGACAATAGTAATACGCGCAAGGTGCCTGTGGAGTGTGTCATCCATCTGGGCGACAATCTCTCCGACCCCTCGAAGGAGTTCTCCATACGCCTGCCCGAGGCAGACTCCGAGACACAGACTGCTGTGGCAAACGTGTTGAACAACGAAACGACCATCGCCCGACAGGTTATCTACCTGTTGGCGTCGGGTAGTTTCTATCCCGAGAATCTGACCTCCAATACCTCGAATTTCGGAGCTACGGCATCGGCAAACCTCGGTTTCGAGTTCTTGGCAAATCAGGTGTCGAATATGTTGTCGGGCGACAGCTATAACATCAACATACGTTACAGCACCGAAACCGAACTCACGGGCGATGAGGTTGATGTGGGCTTCTCATCGAACCTTATCAACGACCGACTGCTCATTGAGGTCGAGGGTAACTATATCATCGACAATAAGCAGGCGGTGACCAACTCCTCGGTCTCGAACTTCATGGGCGAGGCAAGCATAACCTACAAGATTGACCCCGCAGGTAATCTGCGACTCAAGGGCTTTACACAGACCATCGACCGTTACGACGAGACACAGGGCCTGCAGGAGACGGGTATCGGTATCTACTATAAGGAGGACTTCGATACCTTCCAAGACCTCAAGCAGCAGGTCATCGACCGCTTTACGAACGAGGAGCGTCGCCAGAGGCGTCTCGAACGACGCGAGGAGCGAAAAATCGAGCGCGAGCAGACCAAGAAGGGTAAGGAACAGAAGGAGTATGAAGAGTTCGACTTTTTTGAGTAGTCGGATATACCTGAAAGCCAAACCTGAGCGTTATGTAGGATACCAAAGCAAACAAGAATAAAACAAAAAATAAAAAGAAAGAGATTATGATTACACTATTGCAGGCTGCATCTGATGCGGCAATCGGAACTACCCGAATGGGATTGGGCGAACTGTTTATGAAGGGAGGATGGCTTATGTGGCCTCTGTTGCTACTTGGCGGAGTGGCAGTCTTTATCTTTGTCGAGAGATTTGTGGCCATACGCAAGGCCTCGACCTTCAATATGAACTTTATGCACCGCATACGCGACTATATCGTTAATGGTAATGTTGATGCCGCAATCGACCTGTGCAAGACAACCAACAACCCCATTGCCCGTATGATTGAAAAGGGTATCGAGCGTATAGGTCGTCCGATGAGCGATGTGCAGACCGCTATCGAGAATGTGGCAAACCTCGAGGTGTCGAAGTTGGAGAATGGTCTGCCCTTCTTGGCTACCATTGCCGGTGGTGCGCCCATGATTGGCTTCCTCGGTACGGTGCTTGGTCTTGTCGAGGCATTTATGGATATGGCAGCTGCCGGAGGTATGGTCGATATGTCGCAGCTGGCAGGTGGTATGTATGTGGCTATGGTTACCACTGTCGGTGGTCTTTGTGTGGGTATCCCCGCATACTTCGGCTACAACTATCTGGTGGCTCGTATCGAGAAGTTGGTGTTCCGTATGGAGGCTAACTCTATCGCGTTTATGGATATTCTCAATCAACCCGTAAAGTAGAGATTCTATGGCAATCAAACGAGGCTCAAAGGTCGATGTGGGCTTTTCGGCAGCATCAATGACCGACCTTATGTTCTTGCTATTGGTCTTTCTGCTGATGGCAACCACACTTATCAACCCCAATGCTATAAAGGTGGTTCTGCCCCAGAGTTCAAACCAACTCAAGGATAAGGCTATAACGACCGTTACGATACAGAAAACTGCTGTGGGCGTGAACTACTATGTCGAGACCGAGCGCGTGGCATCGCTCGAGGAACTTGAGCAGGCATTGCGCACACGTCTTGCAGGTCAGCACGAACCCACCGTGTCGATTCACTGCGACAAGAGTGTCGTTGTTGATGACTTTGTCAAGGTGACCGAGATTGGTCGTGCCAACGGCTATCGTATGTTATTGGCAACGCAACCTAAATAGAAGAACAAACCGACAATCAGGGAGTGAACTATTTCAAGGATGATAACCACTTGCCGCGTCGCTGGGCGTTGGGCGCACTGCTACTCTATGTGGTGGCAGTGGTCGCTATGCTCTATTGTGTAGGTATCACACTCCCCTCACAGGATGTACGTGAGGCTATACTCGTAGAGCTTGCCCCCTTCGAGGAGTTACCCACCGAGCCGCAGCGTGAGCCTATGCCCGAGTCGCCACAGCACGACAGCCCATCGGTTGAGGAGTCAACCGAGCAGATAAGGGGTGAGGAATCGCAGACTCGTACGGTCAATCAGCGCGCGCTTTTCAAACAGTCGCAGAGTGGCAGTGACGAGGCTGAGAATGCTGCAAATAGCAAGGCTGAGGAGGCGGAGAAAGAGTCGGCATCGGGCAAGGGCTTCGGTTCGGCAACTGAGGGCAGCGATATGCTCGACAGAGGGTTGCAGGGCAGAGGTCTTGTGGGGGCATTACCTCGCCCCTCGTATAGTGCCAATGCCGAGGGTAAGGTTGTGGTATGGGTCGAGGTCGATAGCCACGGCATGGTAGTCTCGGCAACCTATCGCCAGCAAGGCTCAACAACTTCAGACCCTCGTCTGATTGAAGCGGCTTGTAAAGCGGCCCGAAATGCGCAGTTCACCGAGAGTGCAGCTCCCATTCAGGGTGGCGAGATTACCTATATATTTAAGATGAAGAGATGAGCAGAGTGAGATTTGTGGTGGTCTTATTGTCGCTAATCCTATCCGTAGCGTCAACTAAGGTTCAGACTCAACCCGAGGGTAAGGAAGGGGCGTTGTTGCGCCTCGAATCATCACAACACGACTTTGGCGAGGTGAAACGCCGAGGGGGCGATTTGAGTTATGTGCTGAGGGTCTATAACGACGGCTCTTCGCCACTTGTCATAACACGTGTGGTAACCTCTTGCTCCTGTCTCAAGGCTGATTTCTCTTCGCGTCCCATAGCTCCAAATTCGAGCAGAGAGCTAAGACTTATCTATCAGCCCGGCAAAGCAGAGGCTGGTACCTTCTATAAGGTCGTGCAGATTATGTCAAACTCAAAAGATGGGCGCGCGATATTTACAATACGAGGAAATTCAATTGAATAGCATATTATGAATAGCTCAATACTACTATCCAATGCTCAAATAGTTACGATGACTGACCCCGCTCAGCCCCAACCTTTTGTTGGTTGGGTGGGTATCAAGGGTAATCGAATAGCTCTTGTCAGCCGCGAGGAGTCGCAGGCTGAGGAGTTCCGACGCAGCAACCCCGATGTCGAGGAGATTGATTGTCGAGATAGGGTTGTTATGCCCGGACTTGTCAATACCCACTGCCACGTCTCGATGACCCTGCAACGCAACTATGCCGACGATATACCCCTTATGGAGTGGCTCAACGACCATATATGGCCCTTCGAGGCTCTCCAAACGGGCGACGATATAGCACTTGGAGCCGAGCTGGGTGTGGTGGAGATGTTGCTCGGTGGTGTGACCTCGTTTGTCGATATGTATTGGGAGGAGAATAAGATTATACCTGTTGCCGAGCGTCTTGGTATCAGAGCTTTGCTCTGCCCTTCGTTTATCGATATGAAGTGGCAGGAGTGCCTCGACGATCTGGAGCGTTCGCTGCCCCTTGCCGGCGATAGAGTGCGCGTAGGTCTGGGTCCTCACGCCCCCTACACCGTCTCGAAGGAGAATCTTCTGAAGATGAAGGAGCTGAGCCAAAAGCACGATTTGTGGCTCACGATTCACGTTGCCGAGTCTAAGGCAGAGATGGAGCAGGTGAAGGCCTCGACGGGTATGACACCCGTAGAGTGGCTCGACTCGCTGGGGCTGCTCACCTCAAAGACTATTGCTGCCCATTGTGTCTATATCTCGGATAGCGACCGTCAAATACTTCGCAAGCGTGGTGTGAAGATCGCCCACAATCCCACCTCGAATATGAAGATATCGAGTGGCATCGCCCCTGTGGCTCAATACTCGACCGATGGTATGCACACCTCGATAGGAACCGATGGTTGCTGCTCGAATAACGATCTTGATATGTGGGAGGAGATGCGTAATGCATCGCTGCTTGCTAAGGTCTCGACAATGAATCCCATGTCGCTGCCGGCATACGAGGTGCTGAAGATGGCTACTGTGTGGGGCGCAGAGGCGATAGGTCATCAGGACGAGCTGGGTGTAATCAAAGAGGGAGCCTTGGCTGATATCATCATTATCGATATGCTCAAGCCCCACCTGCAACCCGTAAACAACCTTATCTCCGATTTGGTCTATTGTTGCAAAGCCTCCGATGTGGAGAGCGTGATTGTCGATGGACGTATAGTGGTTCGCAATCGCAAAATTGAGGGGGTGAATCTCTCTGAACTGTATAGGCGGGCGGTTGAGGCGGTAGATAGGGTTAAAGCTCAGGTTAATGAAAAACAATAAATGTAGAGGGGTTTGTTCGTAAGACAAACCCCTCTACATTTATTGTTTCTTTTACATTCTTTCGGGAACCTCAATACCCAGCAGAGCCATCGCGCTGCGGATAGTGCGAGCCACTACGCTTGCCAACTGCAGACGCAATGCACGAACCTCAGAGCGCTCCTCCTTGAGAATCGAGTGGTCGTGGTAGTAGCCGTTGAACTGCTTGGCAAGTTCGTAGGCGTATGCCGCAATCATCGAGGGCGAGAAGTTATCTCCCGCATCCTTAATCACGGTGGGGTAGTCCGTAAGGCTCTTTATAAGCTCAAGCTCCTCCTTGAGAAGTTCGCACTCGGCCTTTGCCGAATAGTCGATACCGGCCTCGGCAGCCTTGCGGAGAATGGAGCATATACGCGCGTGCGTATATTGTATAAAGGGTCCGGTGTTGCCATTGAAGTCGATGGTCTCCTTGGGGTTGAAGAGCATAGTCTTCTTGGGGTCAACCTTGAGGATAAAATACTTCAAAGCACCCATACCTACCATTGTCGAGATTGCGTTAGCCTCCTCCTCGGTGCAACCGTCAAGCTTGCCCAATTCGTCAGACATCTCGCGTGCGGTCTTTACCATATCGGCAATCAGGTCGTCGGCATCGACAACAGTACCCTCTCTGGACTTCATCTTACCCTCTGGCAACTCGACCATACCATACGAAAGGTGGGTGATGTGGTCGCTCCAATCGGCATATCCGAGCTTCTTGATAATCAACTTAAGAACTTGGAAGTGGTAGTTCTGCTCGTTACCCACAACATAAATCATATCGTCGAGTTTGTTATCCTCGAATCGACGATAAGCCGTACCCATATCCTGAGTCATATATACCGAGGTGCCATCGCCACGCAGCAGCAGCTTCTCGTCCAAGCCGTCGCCCGTCAGGTCAATCCACACCGAGTTATCCTCGCGACGATAGAACACGCCTTTCTTGAGACCCTCCTCTACAAGCTCCTTGCCCAAGAGATAGGTCTGCGACTCATAATATACCTTGTCGAAATCGACACCCAGAGCCTTGTAAGTTACATCGAAGCCATCGTAAACCCATCCGTTCATCTGCTCCCACAGCGAATAGACCTCCTCATCCTTAGCCTCCCACTTACGCAGCCACTCCTGAGCCTGAAGCATAATCGGAGCCTGCTTCTTAGCCTCCTCTTCGCTCTTGCCCTCAGCTATAAGTTCCTTAATCTGAGCCTTGTAGTGTTTGTCGAACTCCACATAGTATTTACCCACCAAATGGTCGCCCTTCATGCCCGACGACTGGGGAGTCTCACCCTCGCCATAGAGCTTCCAAGCAAGCATCGACTTACAGATGTGGATGCCACGGTCGTTAACCAAGTTAGCCTTGATAACATTGTGACCATTCGCCTTGAGAATCTGAGCTACCGAATAGCCCAAAAGGTTGTTACGAATATGACCCAAGTGGAGGGGTTTGTTGGTGTTGGGCGACGAGTATTCGACCATCACCGTACGCTCGCTCTTAGGAGCATATCCCCAATCGGGAGTCTGGCATACCTCGCTAAAACGCTCTGCCCAAAACTCCTCGCTGAGCGAAAGGTTCAGAAAACCCTTGATAACATTGAACGACTTGATTTGAGGGGTAGAGCTTACCACTGCCTCGCCAATCTCGGTTGCAGTCTGCTCGGGACCCTTGCGGCTACGCTTGAGCAGGGGGAATACAACGACCGTAAAGTCGCCCTCGAACTCCTTGCGGGTCTTCTGCACCTGCACCTGCTCGCCCTCTATCTTGCCATAGAGCGACTCTACCGAGCGCAACACACTCTCCAATACAAAATTCTCTATCTTCATATTCGATATTCTAAATTTCGATGACTAAAAGTTGTCCGCAAAGGTACAAAAAAGTAGGGTTATAATTGACAAACAGAAGAAAAAATATTATTTTTGTACTATAACTAATCCCTAAACAATTATTCGAATATGAAAAAACAGATTTTTACACTCCTCTCGTTGGCTCTGTTTGCCGTCGCTTTGGTGGGCTGCAATAGCGATTCTCGCTCAGAAATCTCAGCAGGCACCATAAAGAGTCTGGTGGAAGAGCAGATGGCTCAAGAAGGTGCCGATGCAGATTATGGTACCGTTAAGACTGGTTATTATGAACTCAACGACAACAAGAGCAGGTATGAGCTTCGCAAGTTGGCAGCAGCAGGCGTTATTACCTATAACTGCGAGCGTATTGAGGGCTACTCTAATGTTAGAAATGGTTACGATTGGTGGACCGGCAGATATAGCTACAAGAAGGTAAAGAAATATTTCTACTTTGTTAACGTCGAGTTGACAAGCGATGGTCGCAAGTGTGTGGTTGACCAGTTGCCGGAATTAGACGTTGAGGTTGACGAGGATATGATTCAGCCGGAGATTGGCTACTATCCCGAGTTTGACGTTCCCGAAACCGAGGTATTCCCCGAGGATGTCAAGCCCGAAGCCAATGTAGAGGCTGAGGCTGAGCCTGAGGCTGCGGTAGATGCCGAGCCGGAAACTGTGGTTGAGGCAGAACCCGAAGTTAAGGTCGAGAAGGATAAAACCCCGTTAGAGATTGCTCGTGAGAAGGAGAAGTCTGAAATCTACGACGTACTCCTTTACCGTGTGCGTGTAGTTAAGGCTCGCAATATTCTCCTTAGCCCCATTGAGGGTGCGGCAGATGCCGAGATTATCACCGAGATATACGATGTTACCCCCTTCGGCCGTGTAATGAATAAGGTTATTGACGGTGTGCGCGATTGTGACGATGTGTCGCTGCGTTACTATGAGGATAAGGGCTGGGTATTGAGATAATACCACTTATTATACAACTTTTGACAAAAGAGGACCTGCCTAAAACTTATTAGACAGGTCCTGCTTTTTTGCTTATTTAGTGTCGAGGCATCTCAACTATAATACCCGTAATCGACTCATCAACCACATCGCAGTTACAGGGGTCGCAAGGATCTGACTTTGGCTCAACGGGTTTTGGCTCAACGGGGGCGGGTTTTGGTTCTACCTCTGTGAGACTGACCACAATATCCTCACGTTGGTAGCTCAGCTCAACATCTACGCGACGCATAGCTGGCAGTATCTTTTTTGCCAAGTAGTCCCATACCTCGGGCATAGCCTTCAATCGCGCCTGCTTTTCCTCCTCTCCAATATTCGCTCCGACTATGGCTATCACCTCGTTTTTGCGGGGTGTGGGGTGGCTCTCGACAGCCGGCGTTATCGCCTCCCACTTCTGCGCTACCGACCTCTGCTCGACTTTGTATTTCTGCTGCAAAGCGAATCTCTTGTCGGCATACTTTGTGAAGTTCTCGGCTCGAGCCTTAGCCAACTCTGCGTTGAAGGTCTGAGGACCATCGGGTGAGGCATAGCCCACTATAACTATACTCTTAACCTCGCTCTCGGGTTGGTCTGCCAAGGAGTTGATAAGGCTTTCGAGCGCACTCAGCTCGCCCCCGTTATTGCCCATCGTGGGGCTGAGTGTCGAGGTGTTGATGCGATAGTGCAGCTCATAATCGCTCCCCATAAGACTATCAACTCTGTAACGACTTATAACCTGTTGGGCATCCCTCTGTTTGTCGATGAGTGTCGAATCAACCCTCTCTATGCGCGTACGACTTTGAGCCATAATCTGCGCGCCTTGGCTCGCAGCCAAAGTCATCAGCATTAATAACAGCAAAAGGTTCATTAACTTTATCTTTTGTACATAATATTGCATGTCCTGTTCCCCATGGTTTGGTTCTATCTGTTTGTAATTTAAATCCATTAGGTAATTTATCCATTTCTTGGAAAACATATTCTACTTCAATATATTTTTCAATTCTTTTTCCAACTGTTTCTTTAAAAAGATCAAAATTTTCTTTTTTTATAATAAACACTACTTTGGTAAATCCTACTTTAATCGCATCATGTATTGAATAGTCAATTATAAATTCTCCATTATCATTTATCGGTTCGATTTGTTTTAAGCCGCCAAACCTACTTCCCATTCCTGCGGCCATTATAACTAATATCATTCGTTCATCTCCTATTATTATTTTATCATAGATAGACAATTTAGACAACAAAAAACTATGTTTAGTATACATAGTTTTGTTCGTGTTTTATGGCCTTGTTATTACTATACGAGACGATTCATAACTTCCACCAAAACCAGTGTAAGTAATAAAGGAGAAAATACCTGCCTTAGTACCACCATGAGCGATGCCACCACGTTCAAACCACGTATGAAAAGTTGCTTGAGGTAACGACGAAAGATTAGAATACCATCCTCCAGGGTTGCTTCCAAAGTTTCTTAATGTTTCTTTTGTTGCATCTCCTAATTTTCCTCTTCCATGGGTTGTATTCGATCTACCATATGTATATGCATCGTAATATTTTGCATTTGGAGAGAGTTCTCCTGCTGAACTTGTTTGAAATTGCCCACTTTCATTTACCTGATTACCCATTACATATTCCCATGCTCCACCTCTCATATCATATACTCCATATATATTTCCTGTTGTACTCGCTTTCACACCATTTGTTTCATTATACGGTGTACAAGTGGTTGTAATTTCGGTTGTTCCTAATTCCGATCCACAACCTGTCATATATGCATATTCTAGAGTTGAACTTCCTGTTCGATAATTATTTAAAGCTATATCTGTCGTTCCA
>CAZFQU010000021.1:0-27424 GCA_964521245.1 uncultured Alistipes sp.
AGGCCCTCGAGAAGGACGAGATCATCAAGGGTTACATCAAGTGCCGCACGAAGGGCGGTATGATTGTCGATGTGTTCGGTATCGAGGCCTTCCTGCCCGGTTCGCAAATCGACGTGAAGCCCATCCGTGACTACGACATCTACGTCGACAAGACGATGGAGTTCAAGGTGGTGAAGATCAACCAGGAGTTCCGCAACGTAGTTGTATCGCACAAGGCACTTATCGAGGCCGAGTTGGAGGCTCAGAAGCAGGTAATCATGTCGAAGCTCGAGAAGGGTCAGATTTTGGAGGGTACCGTGAAGAACATCACCTCGTACGGCGTATTCGTCGACCTGGGCGGTGTAGACGGTCTGATTCACATCACCGACCTGTCGTGGGGCCGCGTAAGCCACCCCGAGGAGGTTGTTGCTCTCGACCAGAAGATTCAGGTGGTTATCCTCGACTTCGACGACCAGAAGAAGCGCATCGCTTTGGGTCTGAAGCAGCTCGCTGCTCACCCTTGGGAGGCTCTCGACCAGAACCTCAAGGTAGGCGATACCGTTAAGGGTAAGGTTGTTGTTATGGCTGACTATGGCGCATTCGTTGAGATTGCTGCCGGTGTTGAGGGTCTTATCCACGTATCGGAGATGTCGTGGAGCCAGCACTTGCGTTCGGCTCAGGAGTTTATGCAGGTTGGCGACGAGGTTGAGGCTATCGTTCTCACACTCGACCGCGAGGAGCGCAAGATGTCGCTCGGTATCAAGCAGCTTACTCCCGATCCTTGGGCAGGTATCGATGCTAAGTATCCCGTAGGTTCGCGCTGCACCGCTCGCGTTCGCAACTTCACCAACTTCGGTGTATTTGTTGAGATTGAGGAGGGCATCGACGGTCTTATCCACATCTCGGATCTCTCGTGGACCAAGAAGGTTAAGCACCCCGGCGAGTTCACTCAGATTGGTGCTGAAATCGAGGTTGTAGTTCTCGAGATCGATATCGAGAACCGTCGTCTCTCGTTGGGTCACAAGCAGCTCGAGGAGAATCCTTGGAACGAGTTCGAGAGCCAGTTCTCGGTTGACAGCGTTCACGAGGGCACCATTATCGATATGACCGAGAAGGGTGCTGTTGTATCGCTTGGCGAGAACATCGAGGGCTTCTGCCCCACTCGTCACCTCGTTAAGGAGGACGGCACTACCGCAAAGGCAGGCGAGAAGCTCGACTTCAAGGTTATCGAGTTCTCGAAGGCTACCAAGCGCATTACCCTCTCGCACGTTCGCGTATATGAGGAGGCTAAGCGCGCTGAGGCTGCTGCTGAGAAGGCTGAGAAGAAGGCTGCTGCAGATGCTACCAAGTCGACCGTTAAGAAGATTAACGCTCAGGTTGAGAAGACCACTCTTGGCGACATCGCAGGTCTTGCAGCTCTGAAGGAGGCTATGGAGAAGAACCAGTAATAGTTTCTCTTTCGAATAGGAACGAGGCTGTCCAACTTTCGGGTTGCGACAGCCTCTTCTTTATCCTCCCCCCTCGACACAAAAGAGTAACCCCAGCCGAAAATTATCACTCTTCAGACACCTCCCCCCATTTTTTTTAGATTCGTAGAATCTAACTCCGGTAAAGGGTTGGATTTTTTTGAAAATTAACTACTATGTATTGCAAGGAATAAAAAAAAATACATATCTTTGCATCGTGGATATGTAGCAAAACCAAACTACCGCTATCCCCGCCCTGTCTAAACAGAGGGTTAAACCGACAAGAAACTAAAAAAACATAGTATCATGAAACAACTATTCCTTATTTTGGTGGCACTTCTAACCACAGCCACACATCTTTCGGCAGCGCAACAGACTCTCAAAGGTCGTGTTGTAGATAGTAACCGCGAGGCGATAGCCTACGCCACCGTTATTCTGCTCTCAAACAACCAGCAGGTTGCCGGCACAGCAACAGACGAGAATGGTCTCTTCTGGCTGAAAGCAGAAGATGGGGAGTACACCCTGCGAGTGCAGTATGTGGGCTACGAAAGCTACGAGCAGACCCTGACTCTTCCCCTCACCACACCCATCAAGGAGATTGTCTTGGAGGTTTCGGCAACAGAAATTGCCGAGGTGGAGGTTATGGCTCCGCTGATTCGTCGCGAAGCAGACCGCTTTGTGGTCGATGTATCGAACTCGTCTATTGCCGTAGGTAAGGATGGAGTAGAGATTCTTGAGACAGCACCCGGCGTATGGATTTCAAACGACCGCATAACCATCAACGGCCAGTCCGGCTCAAAGGTCTATATCAACGAGCGAGAGTTGAAGATGAGCCCCGAGCAGCTGTTGCAATATCTGCGCAGCTTTAAGGCTGAGGACATCCAGAAGATTGAGGTCGTACCCCTCTCGGGTGCTGAGTTCGATGCAGACTCGTCGGGCGGAGTAATAAAGATTACCCTCAAGCGCAAACGTGATGATGGTCTGACAGGTTCGGTAAGCTACACCTTCCAAGGTGGAGAATATACTCTCAAGCACAATCCCGATTTCAACCTCAACTACCACACGGGCAAATTAGACCTCTACACCTCGGGGTGGTATAACAATCAAAATGGCAAGGCCAAAGCCGAGGAGCAGACCACCTATCACAAGAGCGATATGAGCCTACGCTCAAACAGCAGTGTTAAGGGACTTGAGAACTCGGGAGGTGGCAAGATAGGTGCCATCTATGAGATTAACACTCGCAACTCGATTGGAGGAGAGGTTGAGTATTGGGGCTATCACGAGGATGGTTCAAACAACTCCACAACATCAATCCTTGTCTTAGATTCCGAGTCAAAAAATATATCGAGATATTTGGATAACACCGCGAGCGACAATATCACCGCTACGCTCAACTACATCCACAAGCTTGACACCCTCGGCTCGTCACTGAAGCTGATTGCAGACTACACATTCCGCGACAACGACGGCACTATCGATAACAACACTCACAAAATTCTGCCCACAGGCGAGCGCGATTCGCTCTACAAGAGCAATAGCGCCGAGCGATACGATATTATGACTGCTACACTCTCGCTCGAGCAGGTTATAGCCCCCAAATGGCAGCTCAAAGCAGGTGCGAAATATACATACAGCCACACCTCAAGCGAGGCCCTATACCGCTACCTTGAGGGTGATGAGTGGGTACCCAACAGCGTTGATGACTTCTCGATTGGCTACTCGGAGAATATTGGTGCTATATATGCCATAGTAAATGGTCGCATAGGCAAGCGTGTGGGTCTGAATGCCGGACTCAGAGGCGAATATACCCGAATGGTGAACGACAACTCGGAGACTATGAGCGAATATTTTTCGCTATTCCCCAATGCCAACCTCTCAATAGCCCTCGACAAGCAGAATCGACACACACTGGTTGCAAGTTACTCCCGCTCGATTCAACGCCCGGGCTTCTGGTCGCTCACCCCATCGAGAACACAAATTTCGGACTACAGCTACCAGACAGGAAATCCTGAGCTAAAGCCTCAATTCAGCAACAACTTTTCGCTCAGCCTCACCCTCTGGCACCAATATTCGCTCACAGTGGGCTTAAGCCGTAACAAAGATGCCATACAGCAAGTTATGGAGAGTAACCCCGAGGACCCCAACCAGCTCTTCATAACGTGGCGCAACTACTCGAATTTCAACAACTACTACGCATCGGCATCTATCCCTTGGCAGGTGACCAAATGGTGGAGATGGAACACAAACCTTACGTACTTCTGCATGGCGCAACACCTTAGCGAACAGGCACCTCTTGAGTATTCGCACGGTGCATGGGTATATTCGGCAATGACCTTTATGCTGCCCAAGAAGTTCACACTCGAGACCTCGTACCACGGACAAACCAGAATGAAGGTTGGCGATATGGCGGTAATGCCGGTACACAACCTGAATGTTTCTCTCAAGAAGCGTTTTCTTAACGATAAACTCACCCTCTCGCTCGATGCTTCAAACCTCATAGACAAGCCTACACAATTGAGGGCAAGCAAAGAGGAGTTCAGCCGCGACTACAAGGTCTATCAGCAGTGGAACGGCAGATCCTTCAGGGTGCGCCTAACGTATAACTTCGCAACAGGAAAATCTTTCCAACGTCGCTCGGTAGAGAGTGGCTCGTCCGAGGAGAAGAGTCGTCTGAAGTAGGTAGCGTATAAGTAAAAGCCTGACCACGGTGCAAAGAGCAATTTTTTGCAGCCGAAAAAATCCATCACAACTCCGAGCTGTGTAATTTTTTTAGTAAAAAAGTTTGTATTTAGAAAAATTGTACTACCTTTGCACCGTGTTTCAGATTCTCGCCCAGGTGGTGAAATGGTAGACACGCTAGTTTCAGGTACTAGTGGTAGCAATACCGTGTAGGTTCGAGTCCTATCCTGGGCACACTTAAGAGGTTGACTAAAGGTCAGCCTCTTTTTGTTTTTTGACGACTCGTTTAGGCGGAAGAGCCTTATATAGGCTATTGCTGCACAATGGATAGACTCGTATGAGTAAACTCTAAGAGCCCACATAACATATAAAAATTTGGCTATCTAAAATATTGTTCGTATATTTGCGAACAACAACATCAAATATGATATAATGGATAAGAGTTACACATCCTCGCAGGAGCAGATTGCTCGTTTTGCCAAGGCAATGGGACATCCGGCACGCATTGCCATACTCGAGTTTTTGGCAAAGCAGACAACCTGCTACTTTGGCGACATTCACGAGGAGCTGCCCATTGCCAAAGCTACCGTGTCGCAACACCTAAGAGAACTGAAAGAGGCGGGACTCATCCAAGGTGAGGTTGAGACCCCAAAGGTGAAATACTGCATAAACAGGGATAACTGGGTATTGGCTCGCAAGATGTTTGGCGAGCTATTGGGCAAGTGTATCTATAACAAAGAGAGTTGTTGCGAATAACAATTATGAAGAGGATTTTTATAATAGATTGGATATTGGTAGTTGGGCTGATAGCCACCATAGTTACGGGGTTGCTGACCCACATTGCTGGGCACACAGATAATCATCTTAAGTGGGAGCTGCTATCGTGCGCACACTCTATTATGGGGATGCTGTTCTGCCTTTTTGCCTTGTGGCACGTAAAGATGCACTCGGCGTGGTACAAATCACTGCTGAAAGGTGGCTCATCAAAGAAAAAGCGACACATCACGGCCATCTTGTCTGTCATTACACCAATGGCTGCCATATCCGGCTTGGCTCTGCTATTTATAAAGGGTACTAATACCGAGGTAGGACTATGGCACTATGGTCTGGGGATAGCCTTCGCTGCCCTTGGCCTTGGTCACCTGCTAAAACGCATACCTATACTGAAGAAGAGTCTGATTAAACCTTAGAAGATTAGTCACACAAAGAGTATCACCCCTTCGATTAACAACCCATACTATCTCATAATGTAAAATGTGCTTATATACGAAATTACACTATCGGGAACAAAGTTCGCTCCGGGCTACGGTTTATTCACGGCGCAACACCGTGGTTTGAGTTGCTGACCCACCCCCTAAATCCCCCGCCTCGGGCAAGGGACTTTTTTCAGCCTGACGGCTGAGAAAGCGGAAATTATACACCAAAGTGTAAAATTGTATATAATTACCATGTAAAAAACAGTAATACCAACTATTTTAATCTTATTGTTCGTTATTTTACGAATTACGAACAACAAAAAGACGAAAACAAACTACTAAATAGATAAGACTATGATACTGAGATTATTGATGATTCTGTTATGCGCCATAGGCATAGCCTGTTCGAGCCGCAAACCAGATTGCAAGCAGGAGAAAGAAAAAAGCAACATTACAGAGGTTATATACTTCCACAGCAAAAAACGTTGCAGTACTTGCAACGCTATTGAAAGGCTCACCAAAGAAGTTATAGCCGAATCCTTTACAGTCGAAATAGAGGATGGTTCACTTCACTATCGAGTAGTTGACATATCACAGGAGCCGGCAGTAGCAGAGCAATATGAGGTTGCGTGGTCCTCTCTTTTGGTTGTGGATTACGACTCTGTGGGCAGACTCAAGATAAAGAATTTGACAAAGTTTGCATTCAGCAAGGCTCAATCATCGCCACAAGAGTTTAGGCAGGAGGTTGCCAAACAGATAACAACAATGCTAAATAATTAGCCTATGGAGTGGATACAATCAATATTAGACAGCAGCACAATTCCACTGCTCTCTGCTCTTATCTTGGGGTTGCTTACAGCAATCTCACCATGCCCGATGGCTACCAACATTGCAGCAATTGGCTATATAGGTAAAGAGGTAACCAATCGCAGAAGAGTCTTTTTTGCCGGACTTGCATACACACTCGGGCGTGTTGCAGCCTATTCAGCACTTGGCATTGTGTTGATTATACTTATCCGCAGTGGTGTTAATTTGTTTGGCGTACAACGCGCCATCACCTCAATCGGAGAGTGGATTATAGCTCCATTGCTGATAGTGGTGGGGGCATATATGCTCTTGGGCGAAAAACTCAAACTGCCCTCGCTAAACATAAGTGGCGAGGGAGAGCGTGTGGCAAAACGCGGAGGATATTGGGGAGCATTTCTACTGGGGTTACTCTTCGCATTAACATTTTGCCCCTCGAGTTGCATATTCTACTTTGGTATGCTGATACCATTATCAGCCACAACTCCGGAGGGGTATATTCTGCCAACGGTTTTTGCAATCAGCACCTCGCTTCCGGTAGTGATTGTAGCGTGGGTCATAGCCTTCAGCGCAAATAAAATAGGAGTCATCTACAATAGTATGCAGGTCCTCCAGAAACGGATGAATTTGGCTGTGGGCATATTATTCATAGCGATTGGAATTTATTATTGTTTAACCTTTTACATATAAAACTATGGAGATTAAAGTATTAGGAACAGGTTGTAGTAAGTGTAAGACAACCTACTCGGCAATCGAGAAACTTATCAGGGAGCATAACTTAGATGCTGAACTCAGTAAAGTCGAGGATATTATGGAAATTATGAGCTATAACATTCTATCGACACCTGCCGTAGTAGTCGATGGCGAGGTGAAAATCAGAGGCAGGATACCAACCACGGAAGAGATTAAAGAACTGCTTGGCTTATGATACAGCGATTTGCAGATTGGCTGGTATATACAGCTGTCGGCTTAGAGCCTGCGACTAACCTTGGTGCAGCCCTCAACTTCTTTATCTACGACACAATAAAGATTGTGTTGTTACTCTTCTGCATCAGCTTGCTGATGGGTATCATAAACGCCTACTTCCCCGTCGAGCGACTCAGACAATACCTAACGACACACAAACTCTATGGCTTGGACTATCTGCTCGCTGCGCTATTTGGAGGCATCACACCCTTTTGCTCCTGTTCGTCGGTACCTCTCTTCATCGGCTTTGTCAAGGGCGGTATTCCGTTAGGGGTAACATTCGCCTTTCTTATCTCATCGCCCTTAGTCAGTGAAGTTGCGATAGCGATGTTCCTCGGCTCGTTTGGTATCAAGGCCACACTTATATATCTGGTAAGTGGCACACTGCTGGGTATGGTTGGCGGATGGGTGTTGGGGAGAATGAATCTTGAGCGTTATCTGAGCGACTGGGTCAAAGGGATACAACAACTCTCCGACCAAAGGGCTGAGGATTGGCAACGAGAGAATACACCTTTTCTTAAGCGACTGCCAACAATTGCACGCGAGTCGTGGAGCATAGTGCGCGGAGTATTGCTATACATTATAATAGGTATTGGCATCGGAGCAACGATGCACGGTTATATTCCCGAACAGCTCTTCGAGCAGTATCTGACCAAAGAGAGTTGGTGGGGAGTACCATTAGCCGTTGCGCTTGCCGCACCGATGTATGCCAACCCCGCAAGCATAGTTCCCATAATCGAGGTATTTGTGGCAAAGGGAATACCCTTGGGTACAGCAATAGCCTTTATGATGGCAGTTATAGGACTATCCATCCCCGAGGCTATGATGCTCAAAAAAGTTATGACGTGGCGACTCATAGCCATCTTTTTCGGCGTAGTGACCCTCTTTATAATCCTTTCGGGCTATCTGTTCAACACACTCTTGTGAGAAGGGAGTAAGCTGTGGCGCAAAAATTGTACTTAGGCAATAGTGTTTTTAATCAATTAAGCTATGAAGAGAATATTTTCGCTATTTGTCTGCGCCTTTATGGTGCTGAGCCTCTCGGCTCAAAGTCAGAGTGTAGGGCTTGATAAACTGCCTGCTGTGTCACAGCAGTACCTGAAAAGCCACTTTGCCACACAGAAAATCGACAACATCACTCACAACCACAACTCACAACACGAGTGTTACTTGGTTCACTTCGCTGATGGGAACAAGGTTGCCTTCGATGCCAAGACGGGCGATTGTGTGATGATTGACATGAAGAGTGGCACCATCCCCGCCTCGATGTTACCCTCGGGCATTACGAGCTATCTTTCGACCAACGACCCAAAGGATGGCGTAAAGTCGTTTGCACGCACAAAGTGTGGCTGGAGAGTAGGCTTGGTCAGTGGCAAGGCTCTCTGCTTTGATGGGCAAGGCTACTATCAAAAGATGTGCGATGGTAAGGGCTGCTCGGATGGTGGCAAAAAGGAGTGCGAAGAGAGAGGTTGTGAAGGTAAAGGAAAGTATCATGGCGAACCTAAGGCTATGCATCATTAGACTAAAAGTTTGACAAAGTAGTAAAAAAGCTGTTTGACATTTGGGGTCAAACAGCTTTTTTGGTAACTTTGTCGCGCTATGAGTAAACGACCGGCAGTAACACCCCTCTCATTAGGTACAGACAAGCTCTCGAGTCTGCTTGCCCGTTATGCCATACCGGCTATCGTAGCAATGACCTCATCGTCGCTCTACAACATCATCGACAGCATATTCATAGGCCATGGCGTGGGTGCGCTGGCAATCTCGGGATTGGCCCTGACAATGCCACTGATGAATCTCTCATCGGCATTCGGAGCCATGGTGGGCATAGGTGCTGCCGCCATAATCTCTATACGTTTGGGCGAGGGTAACAAGGTAGCTGCCGAGCGCGCACTCGGAAATGTAGTGTTACTTAATGCCATTATCGGAGCAATGATGATGGTGGTGAGTATTCTGTTTCTTGACCCCATACTCTACTTCTTCGGTGCAAGCCCCGACACCATAAGCTACGCCCGCGACTTTATGCAGATTATTCTCGCCGGTTCGGTGATTACCCATATGTATCTGGGACTCAACGAGGTGCTTCGAGCCTCGGGATACCCCCAAAAGGCGATGGTGATTATGCTTACTGCTGTGGCAGTGAACTGCGCCCTCAATCCGCTGTTTATATTCGTATTTGGATGGGGTATCAGAGGCTCGGCTCTGGCAACAATAATAGCCCAAAGCGTTGCACTGTCAATCTCGCTCACCCACTTCAGCCAAAGGAGTAGTTTCCTTAGGTTTAAGCATGGCATATTCCGTTTGCGCAAGAAAATTGTAGCAAGCATTCTCTCGATTGGAGCTGCTCCATTTTTGTTGCATCTGTGCGCATCGGTGGTTGTCATATTTATAAATATGGCTCTCAAGAACAATGGTGGCGACCTCTATATCGGTGCTTATGGCGTGGTGAATCGTATGGTGCTGCTCTTTGTGATGATTGTGGCAGGACTTAATCAGGGTATGCAGCCCATAGTGGGATATAACTACGGAGCCAAACAGTATGAGCGTGTTCGCAAAACCCTTTTTATGACTATCGGCTGTGCAATGTGTGTGACGACAACAGGCTTTTTGGTCGGGCAGCTAATTCCACGTCAGGTAGCCATGCTCTTCGTGGGAACGGGTGATGCCGATGCCGAGTTGTTGATTGATGTGGCAGCCCGAGGTCTGAGAATAGTACTTAGTGTTTTCCCCATTGTAGGCGCACAGATTGTGACCAGCAACTTCTTCCAATACATCGGTAAACCCAAGCGAGCCATCCTTCTCTCGATGACCCGCCAGATGCTCTTCCTCGTACCGCTACTGATAGTGCTTCCTCCCCACTTCGGAGCCGATGGCGTGTGGTGGTCGATGCCTATTGCCGACTGCTCGGCAACGATTTTGGCACTGATTCTGCTCGTTGGTCAGATGCGCGAATTTAGACGTTTAGAGCGCGAAAGAGCATAACAAGACACAATTTCCTGCCCTTGGAGTTATCATCCGACTCCACGATTCTACTATTTTTTTGTCCCACATATCATTTTTTTGGGTTATTATTCGCAAGTCTTGATTATTTTTTATATTTTTGCGACAATTGGAAAATAATGAACTTAAAATGCCGAGATTGCGTGAAGAAAACATCGTAGCCAAAAAGCCCGATTGGTTAAAGATTCGTCTGCATCGTGATGCAACATTTGCACAGACGCAGCGCATCGTCAAGGAGCATAATCTGCACACGATTTGTAGCAGTGGTAAATGCCCCAATCAGGCTGAGTGCTGGAGTCGTAGAACAGCAACGTTTATGATTCTTGGAGACATCTGCACTCGTAGCTGTCGCTTTTGCGCTACACGTAGCGGACGCCCGCTGCCTCCCGACCCCGAAGAGCCGAAGGAGGTTGCACGTTCGGTTAAACTTATGCAACTCAGGCACGTTGTCGTAACTTCAGTAGATCGTGATGACCTTGCGGATGGTGGTGCCAATCAGTGGGCGCAGACCGTAGAGGCAATCCGAACAGAGAATCCCGACGCAACAATTGAGCTCCTTATTCCCGATTTCGATGCTAAGCCAGAACTGATGGATATTGTGCTGGCATCGAAGCCCGATATCATCGGGCACAACATCGAAACCGTCGAGCGTCTGACTCCCGAAGTCAGGTCGCGCGCCCGTTATAGGACCTCACTTGAGTCGCTTCGATATCTGCACAGCAGAGGAGCAGTGACCAAGAGTGGACTTATGCTGGGTCTCGGCGAGAGCGAAGAGGAGGTGTTGCAGACTCTCAAAGACCTTCACGAGGTCGGCGTGAGCATTGTAACCCTCGGTCAGTACCTTCGTCCTACACTGGAGCATTACCCCGTTGCGGCGTATATCACTCCCGAAAAATTCGATTGGTACCGACAAAAGGCCCTTGAGATGGGCTTCGACTACTGCGCAAGTGCGCCAATGGTACGCTCGTCTTATCTTGCCGAAGCTGCCGTTGAGGTTCTGAGGCGCAAGTAGGAGCGAGGTTAAGGCTCAGGGGTTGCAGTCCGATGGTCGGGCTGCACGATGTAGCATATACCTACCTGCGATGAAGTGTGTCGAGTACAGAGATTTGGGTCGTATGGCTTATGGCGAGTGTTGGCAATTACAACGCACGCTATTCGATGGTATGCTCCAATCAAAAGCAGATGCAGAGGCTGATGCCGGCATACTGCTTCTTGTCGAGCATCCGGCAGTTTATACCCTCGGCAAGAGCGGTCACTCCGAAAATATGCTTATCTCAGAGGAGTATCTCAAACAGCTTGGCGCAGAGTTTTACCACATAGACCGTGGTGGTGACATCACCTTTCACGGTCCCGGACAGATTGTAGGCTATCCGATTCTCGACCTCGAAAAGGTGGGTATCGGACTTAGAACATACATCGAAGCATTGGAGGAGGCGGTGATTCGCACCATTGCCCATTGGGGCATTAAGGGTAGCCGCATCGACGGAGCTTCGGGAGTATGGATTGTAGAGGAAAATCGCCCCGCACGCAAGATTTGCGCAATAGGAGTGCGTTCCTCACGTTTTATTACCATGCACGGGTTTGCACTCAACGTGTCAACCGACCTGAGATGGTTTCAGAATATCAACCCCTGTGGATTCAGCGACAAGGGGGTGACTTCGATCGAAAGAGAGACGGCAGACTCTGTTTCGTTAGACGAGGTTAAAGAGTTGCTGACTAACAATTTAGCGGAAATATTAAATGTTAAAATATATAAATAATAACGCTTATGCCCATAGAGAAAAGATGGGTAGTGAAGCCGCAGGGGGAGGCCTCGGCGGTGGCGGCTCTTTGTGCCGCTCCCGATCTGCACCTCTCGCCCGTGTTGGCGAATCTACTTGTACAGAGAGGCATAAACACCGTAGAACGGGCGCGAAGATTTTTTAACCCTCAACTCAGCGACCTGCACGATCCGTTCCTGATGAAGGATATGGAGCGCGCAGTCCAAAGAGTTGAGCAAGCCGTGCGTAATCAGGAGAAGATTATGGTTTACGGCGACTATGACGTTGACGGAACGACGGCTGTGGCTTTGGTCTATAAGTTCCTGCGCCAGATTGGTCACAAGAATCTCTCGTTCTACATACCCGACAGATATACTGAAGGGTATGGTATATCACGTAAAGGCATCGACCACGCTGCCCGTAAGGGTGTATCATTGGTCATTGCCCTTGACTGTGGTATTAAAGCCATCGAGAAGGTTGTTTATGCTAAGAGTAAGGGGGTCGATTTCATCATTTGTGATCACCACCTTCCGGCTGAGGAGATTCCTCAGGCTGTTGCGGTCTTGGATCCCAAGCGCAACGATTGCACCTATCCCTTTGACGAGCTTTCGGGATGTGGTGTAGGTTTCAAGCTCGTACAGGCGTATGCCCAGCGCAATGGTATTCCTTTCGAGGAGATTATTCCACTGCTGGACCTGCTGGTGGTGAGTATCGCCTCGGATATCGTTCCCCTCAGCGACGAGAACCGAGTACTTGCCTACTACGGCCTAAAACGCTTGAACGAAAACCCGTCGAAGGGTTTGCTGTCGATAATTAAGATTTGTGGCTTGGATAAGCACACCATAACTATCGACGACATTGTATTTAAGATCGGTCCCCGCATCAATGCCGCAGGGCGTATGCGTATGGACCATAACGACGAGAATGCCGACCCCTCGGGTGGTCACGCAGCAGTGAGTCTGCTTATCGAGGCTTCGGAGGATATGGCAGCCGAGTTTGGCGAGAAGATTGACGCTTTCAACCAAGATCGCAAGTCGATTGACCGCAACGTGACTCAGGAGGCGCACGAGTGGATTGAGAAGAATCCCGAGTTGAAGGCTAAGAAGAGTACGGTGGTCTATAATCCCAAGTGGATGAAGGGTATTGTGGGTATCGTGGCATCTCGACTCATCGAGACCTACTATCGCCCGACGGTAGTGCTTACGATGAGTAACGGCTTTGTCACAGGCTCGGCACGCTCGATTCCGGGTTTCGACCTCTATCAGGCCGTAGAGTCATGCTCCGACCTGCTCGAGAACTTCGGCGGACACATGTACGCCGCAGGTCTTACGATGAAGCCCGAGAATGTAGAGGAGTTCACACGTCGATTTAACGACTATGTGGAACGAAACATCGACCCCGCGATACTTATCCCACAGGTCGATATCGATTCGCAGATACTCTTCTCGGACATAGACGACAGGTTCCGCCAAAACCTCAACCGCTTCCAGCCCTTTGGTCCGGGCAACCCATCGCCCGTATTTGCCACCTATGGAGTGAGCAACCACGGCGATGCACGATTAGTAGGCATGGAGTGCGAACATCTGCGTATGGATTTGATTCAGCGTCAGCGACCAAATACCCGTATTCAGACCATAGCCTTCCAGCAGCCCACCCACTATGAGTGGATTCGTGCCGGCAAGCCTATCGATGTGTGCTACCAGATTGTCGATAACCACTATCGCGGCATGGTAACCACACAGCTCAGAATCAAAGATATCAAGCCCGTAAAGTAGGCTTTCGCCATTGAGATAGGGGGCTGTCCAACCTTCGGTTACAGGACAGCCCCCTATCTATACTTATGGGTATAACTAAATATTTTAATATATAGCCGCGAATTAGGTGAAAAATATTAAAATCAATATTACTGCACTCCCCAAATTATAACAAATTATCACCCAAACGCCTCTTTTAACTCAAAAAATCATACGAAATATTTGGTTAATCATAAAAAAGTCTTACCTTTGTATTACCAAAACGTGGGATTCTCCCACATCTCATTAACCTAACTAACCTAACCAAGAGGAGTGAATGTTGTGAAACATACACTCCTCTATCTTTTTTTGATTTATCGGCGGCTCTCTCCGTGCCCCCTTAAAACTTATCTACCCCTCTGCACAACAAATCATACAGCCTCACGCTCCATTGTGCGAAAAGATGCAGGGGTATAGCCATAAGCCTTTTTGAAGAGTTTGATAAAGTGTGAAGTGTTGGGGAATGAGCAGCTGATACCTATCTCAGATACCGACTTATTGGTCGATATAAGCAACAGACGCGAATGAATCAATCGCTGGCGTATAAACCACTTATGGGGTGGCATATCGTAAATACGCCTAAACTCTTTCTTGAAAGAGGTCAGCGAGCGGTGGGTCTTACGCGCCAGCTCCTCAATGGAACACTCCGAGAAGATGTGGTTATAGACAATCTGCTCGAAACCCTCTTTTGCCGTATCAATACTCCTGAGCACCTTGCTCTTCAGACAACAATCCTCGGCAACGGCTATGTGGTAGATAAGCTCGGTGAGCTTAAAACTCTCGACCGCATAGTCGTTAGACTCTCTTTCGTCGTGGGTTAGGGCTGACGCCGAGTTGAATATAGCCCTGATTGCCGGTGTCGAAGGCATAACAACCGACGAGGAGCTACGACAAGCTGCGCACGTATGATTGTTGGTTATGCTGAGATTATAGGTAATGTTCAGATGCAGGAGGATTCTTTGGAGTTCGTCGGGAGTGTAGTAGAATATTATCTGCTCGAATTGATGGTCGGCGTCGGGCAGCTCTTCTGTATAGTGAAGCCCAATACCCATAAAGAATATATCGCCCCGATGCAGACTTTTGCGTTTATCGCCACAATAGATGTGTTTCACACCGTGCATTACATAGCCTATCGCGTAGCGCGATAGATTTACCGAGCGAACCCCTCGCGGATTCGACTCTTGGTATTTGACAACTCTGGGTTGTCTGTTCTCCTCGTTTGACTGTAACATTATCTTACATTTTTACTGTTATACCTGCTCCCGAAACTCCATTTAATCGGGACTTTTGATAGACAAATGTAAGATATTTTATTTAATTTTATATTGTAATTATTGAATGTTTTGACAAATTCATACAAAATAGAGCCGTTCGACGCCCTATCGAGTCTAAACTGAATATGCATTTATGGAGTATCACACCCAGATTTGGCGCACGACGAAGAGTAGCACCAACAAAAGGTAGAGATAGTTAGAGACTCTCTGGCCGAGATTTGCAAACAGATAAGGGATAATCAGCGCAGATGGAGCAGCCACCACCATAAACAGGTGTGATGTTGAGCCGGGCATAAAGATTGTGCCTATGGAGAGAATCAGTGTCCAGACCATGAACGAGAGTATCGAACGAGCTTTCGAACCGGCGGAGTAGCGGTCGCCGAGGAATATGAACGACGCCCACAATGTCATAGCCAGAACTACCGGCACAAAGATAAGGAACGGCACAGTTGCTCCGTCGAAGAGGTTAAGATGGTCGGTCTGAAAGAGTGCCGTATAGAGTTTCTGGAAGGGGTCCCAGAAGCTATAACCACACACCCACGATATATAGCAATTGAAACCGACAGGCAACAGTAATCCGACAATCGCAACCACCACCTCGCGCACCGTACGCTTAAAGAGTACGATACCAATAGGCAACAGCAACACGAGTAATGCCGACGCGGGCAAGAAGAGTGGCAACATACCCAAATAGAGCGAGGCTCTAAAGACTTGGGTAAAGGCATAGCCATTGCGATACGAGGAGCAGAAATTACGAATAGTTCGAACGAGCAGCAGCGATCCCCAACAGCCCAACAATAAATCGCTCGGGATAAAGACACCGCAGGCAAGAATGATATAAAGGGGCATTACGGTCAACGACACTCCGGGATAAAGCTGATAGTTGGTACCCACCTTACTCAGGGCAATAGACGAGGAGCAGAGCAACACAAAACTTACAACCCACGCTGTCTTGGGCCATGCCTGCTGGAGGTGACGCAGAAATTCTGGTATGATGGCTCCCTCGACCTGAATAAGCTCGGGCGAGAAGTCTATCAACGACTTACGAATCAAGGCACCGATGGCGAAAATTACCATCGATATAAGAGCGACTGATAGTGGTTGTCGGGTTAGATTCATAGCGCAAAGGTAATAATAAATTCCGTATAGCTCATTTTGTTGCGCAAAATTTCTTATCTTTGCTTTCGGTATGCTCGAAAATTCATTCCAATCCAAACTCCTCGAGGCAGGGTGCGACGAGGCAGGCAGAGGCTGTCTTGCCGGCTCGGTATTTGCGGCAGCAGTTATTCTCCCGCCCGACTTTCACCACCCGCTGCTCAACGACTCGAAACAGCTCACCGAGCGTCAACGCGACCTGCTGCGCCCCATTATCGAGCGCGAGGCGGTGGCGTGGGCAGTAGAGGAGATTTCGGCACAACGCATCGACGAGATAAACATCCTCAATGCCTCAATCGAGGGAATGAACCTCGCCGCATCAAGACTCTACCCTCAAGCAGAATTTCTCTCAATAGACGGCAATCGTTTTCGCTCGATGTTCGGCATCCCGTTCGAGTGCATCATAAAGGGCGATGGAAAATATGCAAATATTGCTGCCGCATCGATACTCGCCAAGACCCACCGCGACGAGTATATGTGTCGCCTCGACGAGGAGTATCCCCAATATGGCTGGCGTAAGAATAAGGGCTACCCCACACACGACCATCGACTTGCCATCCGCGAATTTGGACTCACGCCTCACCATCGTCTTAGCTTCAATCACCTTAAGGACCAACTTTCGCTCTTCTGAGCCTTGGCAAGGTTTGTGTATTTAAGCATCTTGCAACCAACATTTGCCTCGCACCATTGCAGGCACTAATAAAACTAAGGTTAATGAACAAGATGCTTCTACTTTTCATCTCGCTGATTGCTGCCGGAGTGGTGGTACTCAGCTGCTCGGGCAGTGGGATAAATCGAACCACCGTCCCCTCACTGCACCTAAATCAGTTTTTGGGTAAATGGTATGAGATTGCCCGCTTCGATAACTCGTTCGAGCGCAACCTTATAGATGTGGTTGCGCAGTATGAGATGGACGAAAAGGGTCGCTTAGTAATTATCAACAGCGGTCTTGACTCCAAAACCGGGGAACAAAAAATCAGGCGCGCCAAAGGAAAGTTCACCAAAGACCCCGGACGACTGAGAGTAGCCTTCTTCTGGAATTTTTACAGCGACTATAATATTCTCGAAAGAGGAGAGAGGGGCGATTGGATGCTCGTAGGCTCACGCTCGCCACGTTACCTATGGATTCTCGCGCGCACACCTCAACTTCCGGAAGCCGAACTTGCGCAAATCATAAACCTCGCACGTCTGCGAGGTTACGATACCAATAAATTGCTGTTTGAGTTCCCCGAGGAGGGTAAGTAGCGAGCTAAGCCTTGAGTGCAAAGCTGCGCAGCGAACGTATCTCTTCTGCCCAACGGTCCGGATCGGGAGTTTCGAGGATGAGCGGAATATTGTCAAATCGCGAATCGCCGGCAATATAGCTAAAGCAGTTCCATCCTATATGTCCCTCACCCAGCAGCGCGTGGCGATCGACACGACTGCCGAGGGGCTTGAGGGCATCGTTAAGGTGCATACCTCTCAAAAAGTCGAAGCCCACCACCTGATCAAACTCCGCAAAGGTCATATCACACGCCATCTGACTCGAGAGGTCGTAGCCCGCGGCAAAGCTATGGCAGGTGTCGATACAGACACCTACACGACTCTTATCCTCGACTCTGTCGATAATGTACCTAAGGTGCTGGAATCTATAACCGAGATTCGAACCCTGACCTGCCGTATTCTCTATGACGGCAGTCACCTCTTTTGTGCGGTCAAGGGCCATATTTATCGATTCTGCAATTCTGCTCAACGACTCTTCCTCGGATATCTTTCCGAGGTGGCTGCCCGGGTGGAAGTTCAGACGGTCGAGTCCCAAAGCCTCGCAACGCTCCATCTCCTCGAAGAATGCCTCACGCGACTTGGCTAGTCCCTCCTCCTCGGGATGTCCCAAGTTAATCAGATAGCTGTCGTGGGGCAGAATCTGAGAGGGGGTGAACCCTGCACTCTCCATCGCCGAGCGAAAGGCTGAAATCTGCTCTTTGGTCAGCTTGGGTGCGTGCCACTGACGCTGATTCTTAGTGAAGAGAGCTAAAGCATTAGCACCTATTGCTTGCGCATTACGTATAGCATTTTCAATGCCTCCCGAAGCACTGACGTGCGCTCCAAAATATTTCATATTTTATAACTTTGGTGGTTACAACTCTGAACCTTACTTAAATTCTCGTTTCCGAGGAGTTACCCCTTGCGTTTGAAGCGCGAGGGCGAAATTCCTGTATGTTGCTTGAAGTATTTTCCGAAGAAGGACTGCGAGGTGAAGTTCAGATGGGTGGCTATCTCCTGAATACTCATTCCCGAATACTTAAGCAGACTCTTAGCCTCCAAAATCACCGATTCGTCAATCCATCTGGCTGCCGTCTTACCGCTCACCTCTTTTATTATAGAGCTGAGGTATTTGGGCGTGATACCCAACTTATCGGCATAGAAACCCACGTTACGCTCCTGCTTGTTATACTTCTGAAGCAACGCACTGAACTCCTCGAAAATAATCTCGCCACGACCCCTCGAGCCTGTAGAAAGCCTCTCGCGCTGGTTAAGGTCGGTGATGATATAGAACGCCGTAGTGAAGAGCGAGCGTACAATCTCGTGACGATAACGCTCCTTATCGCTACGGAGCATAGTCTTCATCAACTGGAATAGTTGGCGAATCTCCACAACATCCTGATCCTCGATATGGAGTATGGGCTTACTGCTAAAGCGCATATAGATAGGTAGCGAAGCTGCAAGGTCAACCTGAATCTCGTTGACAAACTTCTTGGAGAATGCCAAAACGTATGCCATAGCATCATCCGTACACTCCTTCAAATCGACAATAGCCTCGGGGCTGAAAAAGACCACATCGTTAGGCTGAATGATATACTCGTTGAGATTAAGGTACAGACGCGCACTGCCCGACATCAATATTATGACCACAAAACCATCGACACTTATGGGGTGCTGTTTGATGGTCTGGTAATTCTGCGAGTCCAAACCCGTAATCACAAGCTCGTTAGAGAGGTAGCTGACCTGCTCCATATCACGCTTGATTCTCGAAATTGAGATTTTATCAGGACTTCCTTCTACTTTTTTTCTTCGTGTCAGCATACTTTTTCCTTCTCGGTTATCTCTATTCTTGTTTGGGGCATATTATACGCAACTCCCCCTTCAGGCACTCGATGTGCAGCGGAAACTCTGCTCCCTTCTGGCCATCAATATCGGTGGGGGTATTGACCGATGATTCGATATCCATACTGCTAACCTTCATGCGGTGGATAATCTTGGGATTGCCACCCCACAAGTAGTGCCACATAGCAAATGTGGAGTGGAAGAAATTACGCTTCTCTAAAATCAACACATCCAACTTTCCATCGGTCACACTCGTCGAGTGGCGCGAGAGACGTATTCCGCCAGCCGTCTCACCATTGAGTATGAGTACCATCAGCGAATCCAAATCGTAATACTCTTCACCTACTCTGATTCTTAGTGGCACAGCTTTTATGGCTCTGAACTCCTTGACACCCTCGATAAAGTATGCAAACTTTCCGATTCGGTTTTTCTGTTGCGTAGATGTGCGCTGCGAGGTGGTTGTGAAAGCTCCAAAGCTAAAGATATTGACAAAGTAGAGGTCGTTAACCCTGCCACAATCTATTCGCTCCTCGCTGCCCGTAGCTATCTGATGAGCCGCCACCAGAGCATCGTGCGACATACCCAACACTCGGGCAAAATCGTTAGCCGTACCCGCAGGGATGATTCCCAAGGGCAGGTCGAGAGCTCGGTGCTTCATTCTATTGACCACAAAGTTGACCGTACCATCGCCTCCTGCAACCACAATAAGGTCAACTTCTGCACAGTTCTCAAAAGGGTCCTTCGAGAAGTCAACAGGCTGAGGCAAAACATCATAGCCATAGCCCTGAAAAACTTTGGCTATACCTCTGATTTTGCGAGCAATACCCTTGCGCCCCGCTCGGGGATTATATATGAAAAGCAACCTCTTCATACCCACTTATTAGATTATCTCAAAATCATCTTTTCCATAGCCGGCGAGAGGTAGCACTCAAAGCCATCACCCTCGTTCTGTCCGGCAAATATCAGCAGCAGCGGCATCTGAGGATGCGCAAGCGCAAACTCTTTGGCTGCCACATCGCCCATCGACATAAACATCGTAGCAAGAGCATCGGCACGGGCACAATTTTCCGCCACCACCGTTGCCGAAAGCAGTCGCGTAAGTACACTTCGTCCGGTTTTGGGACTTATGGTATGAGCCACCTTGCTACCATTGCTATCAACATAGTAGCGGCGATAGTTTCCCGATGTTGCCAAAGCTCCCTCACTGAGCGAGATAACCATCTCAACATCCTGACCGAATGCCCCATCAACAGGTCGCTCGACACCTATTCGCCAAGCTCTACCCGAGCGATTTACACCCTTAGCTCTAACCTCACCACCTATATCGACCAGATAGTTGACAGCACCTCTCTCCTCGAGCATCTGTGCCACCAAATCAACCGTATAACCTTTGGCTATCGAATTAAAGTCGAGCTGTACACGAGCATCGCTCTTGACAATCCTGCCATCCTCGATATGCACCTTCTCATAGCCTACGAACTCCAACAGCGAATCTACGTTGACCTTTTCGCTCTGGCTCTTTCGCGCAAAGCCCCACGCCTCGACAAGAGGCTTGACCGTCACATCATAAGCCCCATTGCTCATGCGACTAATCTCCTGCGCTAATTCGAAGTTATAGATGATGTGAGAATCCGCCAAATCGGTCTGATTACGGTTTATCCGCATGAGCAGACTCTCGGAATCGAATATCGACATCGACCGCTTCATCGACGAATCTATCTCCATAATATCGAGATAGAGTTCGGGGGCATCCGTATCGCACAGTTCGGCACTCACCATGAAGGTCGTACCGAGCATCGCACCCTGACACGACAGATACTCTGACGAGGAGTGCCGACACCCGACCAACACAAAAATCGAGACAAAAACAGACGATATGTAGCTCACAACTCTCACGATGCAAAGATACAAAAAAGCGAAGAATCGTACAATATTTTTCGCAAATACGTCAAAAAATTTTTCACTCCCCACCGTCATTTTGCTTAAAAAGGTAAAAATCATCATAAAAAGGTATAATTATTTGGTGCAAAATGTTTGAAATACAAAAAAATGTGTACCTTTGCGCCACGCTCTGGCGTTATTCGGTAAGGAGAATACGTCGTAGAGTGGAACTTCTAAAAACATTTTAAGAATTATGGGTTATTTAACCGCAGAGAAAAAGCAAGAGCTTTTCGGCCAGTACGGCAAGTCTAACACCGACACCGGTTCTCCTGAGAGCCAGATCGCATTGTTTTCGTACCGTATCAACCACCTTACAAACCACCTAAAGTCGAACAAGCACGACTTCGGTACTCAGCGTGCGCTGCTTCGCCTTGTAGGTAAGCGTCGCCAGCTTCTGGAGTATCTCAAGGTGGTGGACATTGAGCGTTACCGCGCAATCGTCAAGACGCTGAACCTCCGTAAGTAAAATACGAGAGTTTAGGTATGGGGCTGTTTTTCAGACGGTCCCTTTTTTTTCGAATTACAAGTTTTTTGGACGCAATATAAGAAAGTTAAGAAGAAATTATGGAAGAGAAGAAACTGTACAACGCAGTACAGAAGTACATCAAGCTCGCCGATGGTCGTGAGATTATGATCGAGACCGGCAAGCTCGCTAAGCAGGCTGATGGCTCGGTGGTTGTTAAGATGGGCGACACTATGCTCTTGGCAACCGTCGTGGCGGCTAAGGATGCTAAGCCCGACACCGACTTTATGCCTTTGCAGGTGGAGTACAAAGAGAAGTATGCAGCAGCAGGTCGCTACCCCGGCGGCTTTATGAAGCGCGAGGGTAAGGCTAACGACGCCGAGATTTTGGTGGCTCGTCTGGTTGACCGCGCACTCCGTCCCCTGTTCCCCTCGGACTACCACGCCGAGGTTTATGTAACCGTAAACCTTATCTCGGCTGACAAGGATATTCAGCCCGATGCTCTGGCAGGTCTTGCAGCATCGTCGGCTCTCGCCGTATCTGATATCCCCTTCGACGGTCCTATCTCGGAGGTACGCGTAGTACGCATCAACGGCGAGTACAAGATTAACCCCAACTTCTCGGAGATGGAGAGCGTTGACCTCGACATTATGGTTGCAGGTACTATCGACAATATCTTGATGGTTGAGGGTGAGATGAAGGAGGTATCGGAGGATGTTATGCTCGGTGCCATCAAGTTCGCTCACGAGGAGATTAAGAACCACTGCGCTGTTCAGATCGAGCTTATGAAGGAGCTTGGCAAGGATGTTAAGCGCACCTACTGCCACGAGAATAACGACGAGGAGCTTCGTCAGCAGATTATCACGGAACTCTACGACAAGGCTTACGCTATCGCCACCAGCGGCACCATGAAGCACGAGCGCGAGGAGCTGTTCAACAACCTCGAGGCCGAGTTTGCTGCACGCTTCACCGAGGAGGAACTTGAAGAGAAGGCTATGCTGATTCACAAGTACTTCCACGACGACGTACAGAAGAAGGCTATGCGTAATATGATTCTCGACGAGGGCAAGCGTCTTGACGGTCGCCGCACCGACGAGATTCGCCCCATTTGGTGCGAGATTGACTACCTGCCCTGCGCTCACGGTTCGGCAATCTTCACCCGTGGTGAGACCCAGTCGCTCACAACCGTAACTCTCGGCACGAAGCTCGACGAGAAGGTTAAGGATGAGGTTCTTGTTCAGGGTAGTGAGCAGTTTGTTCTGCACTACAACTTCCCTCCTTTCTCGACAGGCGAGGCTAAGGCATCGCGCGGTTTGAGCCGTCGTGAGATTGGTCACGGTCACTTGGCTTGGCGCGCACTCAAGCCTATGGTTCCCGTAGGCGAGGAGAACCCCTATGCAGTACGTGTGGTGTCGGATATCTTGGAGTCGAACGGTTCGTCGTCGATGGCTACCGTATGCGCAGGAACTCTTGCACTGATGGATGCAGGCGTTAAGCTCAAGAAGCCTGTATCGGGTATCGCAATGGGTCTTATCTCCGACTCGGCTACCGGTCGTTGGGCTGTTCTCTCCGACATCTTGGGTGATGAGGACCACCTCGGCGATATGGACTTCAAGGTTACGGGTACTCGCGACGGTATCACTGCAACCCAGATGGATATCAAGGTTGACGGTCTGTCGTATGAGGTTCTGGCAAAGGCTTTGGAGCAGGCTCGTCAGGGTCGTCTCCACATTCTTGGCAAGCTCGAGGAGTGCATCAGCCAGCCCCGCGAGGATTACAAGCCCTTTGTACCCCGCCTCGTACAGATTTCGATTCCTCAGGATTGCATTGGTGCTGTTATCGGCCCCGGCGGTAAGATTATTCAGGAGATTCAAAAGACCACCGGCACTACCATCACCATCACCGAGGTTGAGAACAAGGGTATTGTCGATATCTTCGGTCCCGACAAGGAGTCGCTCGATTCGGCTCTTCAGCGCATCAAGGGCATCGTTGCTCAGCCCGAGTTGGGCGAGACCTACAAGGGTAAGATTCGCTCGATTGTAACCTTCGGTGCATTTGTCGAGATTCTCCCCGGCAAGGATGCTCTGCTCCACATCTCGGAGATTGACTACAAGCGTTTCGAGACTATGGAGGAGACCGGCCTGAAGGAGGGTGACGAGATTGAGGTTAAGCTCATCGGCATCGATGCTAAGACCGGCAAGCTCAAGCTCTCGCACAAGGCACTGCTGCCCAAGCCCGAGGGCTATCAGGAGCGCGAGCGTCGTCCCCGTGGCGAGCATGGCGAGCGTCGCAAGGAGCGCAAGGAGTAATCCGCCTGAGGTTCAAAGGTTCGAAGAACATCGATTTTAATTATAAAAATCGTCTTTTTATAAAAAACGGAGTGGAAAATCGCTCCGTTTTTTTGTTGTTTTGAAAATATATACTATATTTGCGTCGTCTGTCGCCATACCCGTACGACAGACAAAAAAGTGACAAGCAAACTATAAACAATATTAACTTAATTACATTATCATTATGAAGAACATTTTCAAGGCGAGCCTTGTACTCGCAGCTGTTGCTCTCGTATTCTCGAGCTGTAACTGCTTTAAGAAGATGGCTAAGAACCGTGAGGATATTCAGATCACCTGTACCCCCGAGGTTCTCGAGCTGAACAATGGTGTTGTTGCCGCTGAGGTTAGCGTAAACATCCCTGCAAAGTATTTCAACGCTAAGGCTGTTGCTAAGGTTACTCCCGTTATGGTATTCGAGGGTGGCGAGGTTGCAGGTACTCCTATGTATTTCCAGGGCGAGAAGGTGAAGGAGAACTACACCGTAGTAGCTAAGAAGTCGGATGGCGTTTACACTATTCCCGTAGAGTTCGCTTGGGATGCTCGCATGGCTCAGTCGGAGCTTCAGATGCGTGTAGAGATCGAGTGTCCTAAGGGCGATTGCAAGGAGCTTACTCCCGTAAACCTCAACACCGGTGCTGTTGCAACCGAGGAGGAGCAGGCAGTATTGGCTTCGGAGACTGCTGAGGGTCTTGCTCTCCGCAAGGAGTTTGGTCTGACCGTTGCTTATGGTGTTAACACCTTGCAGCAGGATCTTGACTATGCTATCTATATGGCTCCCATGGCTAACGACTACAAGAAGGTTACCACCGAGGTATTCAAGGCTGACATCGTTTACAAGATTAACGACTCGAAGGTATCGAAGGCTGCTGTTAAGGGTCTGGACAGCTTCAAGGCTGACGTTGACCAGAAGCAGCAGAACGACCGCGCAACCCAGCACCTGACCGTTAAGGGTTACGCTTCGCCCGATGGTCCCGAGCAGTTCAACGACAAGCTCTCGAAGTCGCGTTCGGAGTCGGGTAAGAAGGCTCTGGAGAAGCTCTTGAAGGATACCGGTCTGGAGGTTGACGCTGCCGCTTATGGTGAGGACTGGGACGGTCTGAAGGAGTTGGTTGAGGCTTCGAACATCGAGGACAAGAACCTGATTCTTCAGGTGCTGAGCCTCTACAGCTCGTCGGCACAGCGCGAGAGCGAGATTAAGAACATGGCAAACGTATTTGCTGAGCTTAAGAGCGATGTTCTTCCCAAACTTCGTCGCGCTCAGGTTGTTAACTCTACCGACATTCAGGGTAAGACCGACGAGGAGATTATGGCTCTTGTAAACAACAAGGAGTATGCTTCGCTCTCGAACGAGGAGCTTCTCTACGCTGCTGAGAGCTTGGTTAAGTGTGGTGAGCAGAAGGTTGACGTTCTTGGCTACACCGCTAAGCAGTACAACGATGTTCGCGCTTACAACAACCTTGGTATCGCTCTGACCGAGAACGGTAACAACGCTGAGGCTTTGAAGGCATTCGAGAAGGCAGCTCAGATGGGTTCGACCAACGCTGATCTGTCGAACAACCTCGCACTTTCGAACCTTGCTAACGGCAATGTTGAGGAGGCTTCGAAGTACTTGCAGGCTGCTAACACCAACACCAAGGCTATGGCTGCTGCTGCTAAGGGCGACTACGCTACTGCAGTTAAGAACCTCGATGGTCAGAACGCAGCTATCGCTTACATCATGGAGGAGAACTACACCGCAGCTAAGAACGCTATCGTTAAGGATGCTTCGGCTGAGGCTGACTACCTCCGTGCAGTAATCGCTCAGAAGGAGGGTGACGCTGCAACCGCTCAGGCACAGCTCAAGAGCGCAGTTGCTAAGAATCCCGCAATGGCTGAGAAGGCTGCTCAGGATGTTAACCTTAAGGGTATCGCTCTCTAATCAATAGGGGTATCCGGTAGGGATACAAATAGGAATCGGGTAACTCTAAAAAGGGTTACCCGATTTATATTTGTACTTTTGTAACGTCACTTATATATAGTAAAGAAATTGGGAAAGAGGAGGAAATATATCGTTCTTTGGGTGACAACTTTGGTTCTCGCCATCTACTTTATTGTTGACCCTGCAACAACGTGGTGGATGCCCAAATGTATATTTCTTACCCTTACGGGCTATGAGTGCCCCGGGTGTGGCAATCAGAGAGTTTTACACTCACTTCTCGAGGGCAATCTGCATAACGCCCTGCGCTATAACCCCTTCACATTTGTCGCCATGCCATACCTCCTGCTTGTAGCATATACCACCTTCTGCCACACGCCCAAAGCCGAAAAATGGCGCAAGTGGACCCATAACCGATATGTTATATTGCTGTTTGTGGCACTTACCATTGGCTGGTGGATACTGCGCAATACGGAGCTTTGGTCACCACAATTTGTGTGATTACTCCCCATTTTTGCGCGATAGTTGTAAATTTTTACTATCTTTGTAACGAGTGTGCGCCCAGAGTGACTTCACTAACAAGAGATTGCACCACTCAAGAGATTGCAAATTAAGAAAACTCTACGCTATGGAATACGCTGACAAACTGCAACAGTATGCCGCAGCCCCCACCGAGGAGCAGGTGGCAAGCGAAGTGGCACGCCTCAAGGAGGCTGCCTCACGCAACCACAACACCGATGTATATAAGTTCTGTTATTCGGCAATCGACCTTACGACACTCTCGTGTAACGACTCTGTGGAGTCGGTGACCAAGTTTGCTCGCCGTGCAGCGGAGTTCTATCAGGACTACCCCCATATCCCCAACGTAGCTTCGATTTGCGTCTATCCGTCGTTTGTCGATACGGTAGGTCTTGCCATCGATGGTACTCCAATGCGCATTACCAGCGTAGGTGCAGGTTTCCCCGCTTCGCAGACATTTCTCGAGGTGAAGATGCTCGAGGTAGCTATGGCTGTGGAGAATGGTGCCGACGAGGTTGACATCGTTCTGAATGTGGGCAAGATGCTCACCGGTCAATATGACGAGGCTGCCAACGAGGTGGAGGTTATACGCGATGAGATGGAGGAGTCGATTATTCTGAAGGTCATCATCGAGTCGGGAGCCTTGAAGAGTCCCGAACTTATCCGTAAGGCTTCGCTGCTCTCGATGTTTGCCGGCGCAGACTTCATCAAGACCTCGACAGGCAAGATTGATGTTGCCGCAACACCCGAAGCTGCATACGTTATGTGTCAAGCCATTAGCGACTACTACAAGGCTACGGGTCGCAAGGTAGGCTTCAAGGCCGCAGGTGGTGTACGTACCGCCGAGGATGCAGCCCTCTACTACACCATTGTCGAGGAGCTATTGGGCGAAGAGTGGCTCACCACCGACCTGTTCCGTATCGGAGCATCGTCTGCCGCTAACAATATCCTCTCCTCGATTGAGGGCAAGAGCGTAAAATATTTTTAGAGAGGTAATTATATACAATTTTACACTCGGTGTAAAATTACCGCTTTTTCAGTCGTCAGGCTGACCAAGTCCCCTGCCCGAGGCGGGGGATTTAGGGGGTGGGTCAGCAACT